>JAVXUG010000060.1:0-6912 GCA_036642215.1 Ruthenibacterium sp. | reverse complement strand
GTCCGCTGCGCGGCGGCTCCGGCGTTTTGTCCGACCGGCGCAAGCGGATGCTGTTTGCGCTGGCGGGCTATTTTGCCGTGCTGTGTTTTTATCTGCCGCTTGTGCTGCTCGGGCAAAACGCCGCGCTTCCCTTGCTGGACTGGATGGACGGCGACATCACGGGCAAGGTGCTTTTGGCGCGCAACCTCACGGGAATTTCCTCCTACTTCGCACCAACCGTTCCGCAGATGATGCAGGGCACCGCCGTTTGGGCCAATGTGCCGGAAACGCTGCTGTACGCTTGTTTTTCGCCGTACACCGCGTATGTGCTCTCGTGCTTTTGCACGCTCAGCGCCGCCTATTGGGGCATGCTTTTGTTTCTCGGCCGCGTGCTGCGCCGCTTTTTAAGCCGCCCTTATCCCGCAATCTGCGCCGTGTGCGCGGCACTGTTTGCCTGTGCGCCCTATTACCTTGTGCAAAGTTTAAACGCCGCGGGCCTTCCGCTTTTGCTGTGGGCGCTGCTTGCCCTTTGGGACGGCGATTCGCTTTTGCCCGCTTTTTTGTCGGTGGCGCTTTACGGCGCGTGCTCTACGCTTTCGTTCACGGGCTATTTTGTGCTGGGCTTTCTCGCTTTGTTTTTATTTGCCGCGCTGCTGCGAAAGCAGCTGCGGCGCGCGCGCTTTCTTGCGGGCGGCTTTTTTTTGCTGACAGCAGAATATATTTTGTCCAATCTGCCGCTTTTTCGCGGCCTGCTTGGGCTTGACGGCGGCGGCTTTGTCTCGCACCGCACTGTTTTCTCCGTCGGCACTCTTGCGGCGGGCGAAGTGTTCCCCGCGTTTTTACAGCTGCTGATTCACGGGCAATATCATGCGGGCAGTAAGCACGCGATGATTTTGTTTTTCTGCCCCGTGCTGCTCTGTGCGCTTTTGTGTGTGCGCCGCCGCCTTTCGCCCGCGCAAAAAAAGCTGACCGCGTTTTGCGTGTCGCTGCTCGGTGCCGCCGTGTTCATTGCCGCTTTTTCCGCCTTTTGCGGCACCGCCTTTTATCAGCGCTGCCTGCAGCTGCTCGGCCCCACGCTCTCCTCGTTTCAGCTCGACCGGCTGTATTTTTTGTATCCGGCGCTCTGGTACGCTTTGCTGGCGTGTACGCTTGCGCTGTGTCTGGATGTGTGCGCGGACTGTTCGCGGGGGCAGCTTTTGCGCCTTGCGCGCGGGGGCACGGCGGTGCTTTTGCTTTTGTGCGGCGGCTTTTTGCTGCGCGGTCACTACGAAACTGACAACTGGCGCGCCGTGCTGACCGGCACGCAGCGCGGTTTGTCGTGGCATCAGTTTTTTGCGGAGGATACCTTTGCCGCAATCCGCGCGGATTTAACGCGCACAAACGACGGCAAAGCGCCCTGCGTTGTCAGTCTGGGGCTGTCGCCCTCCATCGCGCTGTATCACGGCTTTGACACACTCGACGGCTACAGCAACAACTATGCCTTGTCGTATCATAAGGCGTTTCGCAGGGTGATTGCGGGCGAGCTTGCCAAGGACCCCGTGCTCGATGCCTATTACAGCGAATGGGGCAACCGCTGCTATCTGTTTTGCGCCGCGCTCGGCAACGATTTTTCCGGCCTGTATGCACCGCAGAGCCTGCCGCCGCTGCAAAATCTTGCCTTTGACTGGGACGCGCTGCGCGATATGGGCTGTACGCATCTTTTGTCCCGTGTGCCGCTTGCCGACGCGCAGCAGTACGGCCTGACCCCTGCGGGCACCTATGGCGGCACGGCGGGCGCGTATTCCGTCTTTGTATACAAAATGTAATAAAGCACTTTTATATGTCAAGCTGTAGCATTGGATCGCAGCTTTTCTAGCCATGGATTCTTTTTACAGCTTGCGAAACTGCGCTCCATCCCCTTGCAGGGCAATTTCATGTGCCGATGCACAAAAGCAATGTGCTTTCACATTGCTCTATCGCGGCAAAAGCGCAGCGGGCGTATGTCGGTTTTGCAACCGACATACGCCAAATTTTTTCTCTCTTTGTTGGGCAGTCTGCCGCTTGTCGCGCGCGGGCGCGCTGTGGTATGATGAGACAAAACAAACAGCGCGGCTCTGTGCGTCTGCACCTCCGCGCGCCCAATGTCACAACGAAAAAGGAGGCTTTTTTATGCCGCAATCTGACCAAACCGCATCCGCCCCCGGGGGCAAAAAGCAGCACCGCGCGCTGCGCCGCGTGCTGCTTGCCGTGGGGCTTGTTCTTCTGACCCTGCTGCTGCTCGTCGGCGGCTATGTGCTGTACGTCGTGCTGCAATACAGCCGCATTCCCGACCATACCCCCTTGCCCATCGACAGCCCGCAAAGCGCCGTGCTGCGTCAGGGCGATGCCTATTCCGCCGTCACCTACAATATCGGCTTTGGTGCCTATGACCAGACCTATTCGTTCTTTATGGATACCGGTCACATGGCCGACGGCACCTATGTTGCCGGCACGCACGGCACCGCCGAAAGCCTTGATGCCGTGCACACCAATACAAACGGCAGTGCAAATGCGCTGAAAAAGCTGGATGCGGACTTTTGCCTGATTCAAGAGGCCGACAAGGATGCCACGCGCAGCTATCATGTCAATCAGGTGCAGGCGCTAAGCGCCGCGCTGACCGGACGCAGCGGCGTTTATGCGTCCAATTTTCACTCCGCGTTCCTCGCCTATCCGCTCAATGATATGCACGGCAAGACCGAGGCGGGCTTGCTTACGCTGTCGCGCTATCGCGTTGACGAGGCGGTGCGCCGCAGCTATCCCGTGGACGGTGCGTTTCCCACGCGCTTTTTTGACCTTGACCGCTGCTTTTCGGTGCTGCGCCTGCCGGTGCAGGATGCGTCCGGCAAGGCTACCGCAAAGCAGCTTGTGCTGATTAACAGCCATATGTCGGCGTATGACAAGGGCGGTACCATCCGCGTGCAGCAGCTTGCGCTGCTGGACAGCGTGCTGGCAGAGGAAGCCGCCAAGGGCAACTATGTCATCGTGGGCGGCGATTTTAATCACGCGCTGTATGGCACGGAAAACAGCTTTCCCTCGCAGCAGCAATTCCCCGAATGGGTTTTTACGCTGACAAGCGCCGATTTTGCGGACGGATTTTCCATTGTGGAGGCCGCGAACGGTCACACGGTTCCCACCTGCCGCGCGTGCGATATCCCCTACACCAAGGGGGTCAACTATACCTCTGTGCTGGACGGCTTTGTCGTGTCTGACAATATCACCGCCACCGCAGAAAACATCGACCTTGACTTTCTGTACAGCGACCACAATCCTGTCAAAATCAGCTTTACGCTGAACGCATAAACGGCGGGAGGAAATCCGCGGCCTTTTGAAAAAAGCCTAGCGAAAACTTTATCTTCTACGGGAGCCGAGAAAACGCAGCGGAACTGCGCGGTTCTTTTTTATTCTTTTGAAGCGACCGATAAACGGCACCGAGGGGGGAATCCCCCCTCGGTGCCGTTTTTGCCGTCTCTCCTGTTTTGATTGAAGTTTTCGCCAGGCCTTTTTCAAAAGGCCGCGGATTCAAAGCGTCAAGCCCGCGTACTTCATATGCAGCCAAACGCCAAGCGCCACCTGCACCAGTAAAATTGCGGGCATTCCCACCACAAAGCTCAGGTGCCGCGTCTTGTGGCGAAACGTCCAGATCCCCGCCACCGCGCCCGCGCTGCCGCCCAGCGCCGCCAGCAAAAACAGCGTCCGCTCCGGGATGCGCCACATCTCGCGCTGTGCGCGGAATTTATCCGCGCCAAACAGCACAAAGCTCAGCGCATTGATGCCCGCCAAAAACCACAATCCGACTTGCATGGTCACATTCATAAAAAGCACCCCATTCCTTTTCAGTATACCACATTTGAAAAGAAACGGGGTGCTTTGCGCATCAGCCCTTGACCACAATGGTCGAGTTTTTCGCCTGTTCGGCAATCCAGATCAGCTCAGAGGGAACGGTTTCGTTTGGATAAATTACCACGACGGGGGGCACCATTGTTTCTTGTCCGGTGCGCGACAGCGTAAAATATCCGCAGTGCGTCGCCGTCGGCACATGCCACGCCACATACACTACATCGGACTGAAAATGAAACGCACCCTGCTCGTCTTTCTTGCCCGTCGTGCAAAATCCGCCGGCAATCAGCGCTGCTTTGACTGAGTTTGCGCTATCCTTGTCATCCAGCAGGCACAGCGCCGCCTGTGTGCGGATGGCGCTGTTCACGCTTTCGAGCGACGCTTTGTCCGCGGCTAATTTTGCCTTGTCCAGCGAGCCGAAGGCAAGCGGCACCGCAATTGCCGCAACAATTGCCAGAATCGCCAAAACGACAATCAGCTCTATGAGTGTAAACCCGCGCCTTTCTCTTTTCATGGCAGTCTCCTTGCAGTCTCGCTTATTTTTTTTAGTTTACTGCAAATTTTGCATAAGTGCAACCCTATTCCACTGCCCGGCCTTAATTTCGCCCGCGCGGACGATTTCGGCACGCCCCGGCAGCACGCTTTGCGCCACAGCCGTCAGCCCGATGGCACCGCACGCAGCCGCCGCAATGACTGTATTGCACCGCGCTTTTATCCTCGCTTTTCTGTGCAGTGCTGCAGCCAAAAGACAAGCAATAAAATAACAAAAAAAGGTGTCCGCCGATGTGTCCACCTAAACAAAATAAAACCACGATAACGGCTTGTTATCGTGGTTTTTTCTGGTGACCCGACCGCGTTTCCATCGCTATGCGTAATTAGAGCATTTGTTTCATGGTACTCTGAAAATGTGTCGATGTCAAACGTGTCATCGTTCACCACTACGCGGGTTACAACCGCCAGCGCAGCCCGCATTCCGTCCGGAGTGCTAATATCGGCGTAAATTACCCCATCCACCAGTGCAGTGATTTCCTCTGCGCTCAATACCGGGGCGGGCGGCTGTAACTCGGCCAATCGAACCTGCGCCGCCTTTTTATCATCCTCCAGCTTGAGCATCTTTTCTTTCAAAGCCTCACTGTAAAGGCCGTCCATGATTGCGTTCGTCAGATTTTCCAGTTTCCCGTTGATGGATTTCAATCTGGCCACGGCCTCGGCCTTTGCGGTATCGGACACAGTTGCCGCCTCTCGTTGCGCCTGTTGCACCGTTTCTATCATGGCATCCCTGTTCGCCTTGTCTGTCAAAGCGGCCTGTACGGAAGTTGCAACGGCTCTGTCGAGTATATCTACACGCACATTACGCATGGAGCAGGTGTGCTTGCGGTTTTTCGCTCCACATTCATAGTATTGGAACATTGAGCCGTTTGACCCGTGCACCACCATTGCCGCGCCACACCGCCCGCAATACACCCTGCCTGTGAGGTAATATTCCTGCTTAGCCGCATACCTCCCACCGCACCCACGCCGCTTGCTCATTTTCTCGTGAACGATGTCAAAGGTGGCCTTATCCACGATGGACGGAACGCCACCCTCGATGCGGATAGCATCTGGTCGCGGGTTTGAGTGGGCGTTCCACCCGCCCTTGCCGCCTTTCTCTGTGGCTCCGTACACAAGCACCCCGCCATATTTCTCGTTGCGGAGGATTTCATACAGAGAGTTTTTCCCGAACGGTTGCCCGCGCTTTGTGGTTAGCCCTCGGCGGTTCAGTTCGTCCACGATTTCCCCATAGCTATGCCCGTCTGCGGAAAGGCTGTATATTAGCCGCACGGTGGCGGCCTCTGCCTCGTTTATAATGTAGTGCTTGTCCTTGTCAGTGTCGTACCCCAAAGCAGGTCTGCCACCGCTGGTCTTTGCGTTGTTGGCGCGGAACCGCAGAGCCTCCACCGTCTTCTGCCGGGTGATCAATACCTGTGCGTGGTTCATCATGGCGGTCGCCGCCTCGGAGATAAACACCGCAGGGTCTTTTAAGTCACCGCCCAGTTGCGGCTGTGTAACCGATGCAACGCCCGCACCGAAAGAAGAAACTAATTTGCGGAAATCAAACCATTCGGTAAATTCTCGGAACATCCGGCTTTGGTCATATACCACCACAAGGTCAGCACCGCCCATGGAAAGATGCCTCACACAGGCCTCATATCCCGCACGTGTATCTTTCATTCCGGACACCGCCTCGTCTGCAAAAACCCGGCCTACTTCGTACCCGTGCTTTGCGCACCACTCCTTGCAGGCATCCACCTGCACATCTATGGTGGAAGGGTTCTGATTATCGGTGCTGTACCGGGCAAGGATGTCGGCTATCATTTGTACATCACCATCACATCGTAGCGGTTCATTTTCATAGCGGCGGCGTGGACATACAACTGAAACTTCACATCCACAATTTCATAGTCGCCGGCCTGCATGGCCGTTAGAACCGCGTCCATTTCGCTGCCAAAAGTATGGTCGACACAGTTCATGCTAATCTGCAGGCTCTCTGAGTCACCGACAATATGAAACATAGTAATGTGGGTGCGACCGTCCTTTTGCACCAACCCCTCCAAGACTTTCTGCGAAAACGGTTTTTTCATTTCATCGACAGATTTTGAAAACAGGCTCATAGTAAATCCTCACTTTCCAATATTTACTTCTATCCCCAGCGCGGCACTTTGTGTATGCTATACGCTGGGGGCTTATACATAATAAATGACAACCCAAAACCAAACACTGCCATATAATAGCGGAAAGGTTATTTTTTCATGAAATCCGGGTGCTGCAAATTGACTGCGGCCTCGGATTTTTTCTTTATCTCTGCCGCCAAGTCCTCTGCCAGAGAACGGTGCAATTGCTCATCTTCTATCGTCAGCATATCAAGCATTCCTTGAATTTTGTATTTGCCACGCAGGCCAAGATTCAAATACTTTTTTATGTACGCCATATCTTCTGGAGATACATTGAGAAATCCGTCCCCTGTGCCCTCTTTGGGCGCGGGGGATTTATCTGCCATGAGTTCTTCTTTGGATATTCCAAAATAGTCCGCAATCTTTT
>JAVXUG010000059.1:0-12362 GCA_036642215.1 Ruthenibacterium sp. | reverse complement strand
TGGCGTGCAGCTTCGGCGATGCCGCCACCACCAGCTTTTTCCCCGCAAAGCCGCTTGGCTGCTACGGTGACGGCGGTGCCATTTTCACAAATGACGACGAACAGGCAACGCTGCTGCGCAGCATTGCCGTGCACGGAAAGGGCAGCTTTAAGTACGACAATGTGCGCATCGGTGTCAATTCGCGCCTTGATACCCTGCAGGCCGCCATTTTGCAGGTGAAGCTGAAAGCGTTCGCGGAATATGAGCTGGACGCGGTGACGCAAGCCGCCGGGTGGTATGACAGACGGCTTGCGGGTACCGTCAAAACGCCGGTTGTTCCGGCGGGCTACCGCTCCGGCTGGGCGCAGTACACCATTCAATTAGAGAGCGGGGCACAGCGCGATGCCGTGCAGCGCACGCTCAAGGCACAGGGGATTCCGACGATGGTGTATTATCCGAAGCCGATGCATCGACAGCAGGCCTTTGCAAATACAATATCGGCAGAAGCCAATTGCCCAATCACGCAGCAGCTGTGCAAAACCGTGCTGTCGCTGCCGCTGCATCCCTATCTCAGCGAGGAAACAGTCGACGCTGTCTGCAACGCGCTGCGGTGCGCGCTGTAGCCAATTCCGCTGTGCAACGCTCTTGCCGCAGCAGCCGCCGCATGGCTTTTTGCAGGGGTTACCGCCCGTCCTGCTTTGTCGGTGCCGCGCCTTGCGCCCCAGGGTGCAATTCCCCGCAGCGGTTCTCCGGCGATGCCTGTGTGCTCTCGCTTGCTGCACCGTCCGCGCACAGCCTTGCCAACGTGCGGCGGTACAGCTTTGTGTGCGTCATCAGCAGGAAAAGCAGCGCAATGGTAAACGCCGCCATCAAAGTATCACTGAAAAAATGGCGCCCGATGACAATACGGTTGAACGCCATGCTGCCAATGTACGCCCAGCACACGCCCCACACCGCTGTGCGGTGGCGGTTCCATGCGGGCAAAACGTCGCACAGCAGCACCAGCACAAAAATGCCGCACGCTGCTGCCGTATGTCCCGACGGAAAGCTTGTGCCGCCGTTTCCAAACGGATGCATCCACGCGGTGAAATCCGCAAAGCTCCCCGCCGCAAGCATATCATCAAAGCGCGTGCGATTCCAGATCAGCTTCAGCACGTTGATGATGACGTTGTTTGCCAGCATCAGCACAAACGCCCAGCCAAACGCAAATTCAAGCCGTGCGCGCTGCACGCGCGCTTGCAAAAGCAGCGCCCCGCCCAGCAGCAGCAGCGCCCACACCGCAGCGCACCACAGCCCCGGCATTGCCGCGCCCCGTGCCGTCAGCCCGCTGTAGGTATTCGCGCCCAGCGCCACCGCGCCGCCGGCCGTCAGCACGCCCATCACGCAGCGCACCCACAGCTCCTGCCCTGCGTCCGCCGCAAGGCAAAGCCACCACAGCAGCACGGGCACATACTGCACATAATATCCGAAGCATTCAAATGCAACGGCAATCGGATTTTTGGGGTCATACAGCGCAAGATTGATCTGTAAATCCCATCGGGCTGCCGCCGCCATGCCGGCGCAGAACAGCACTATGCCAAATGCAATCCACCTGCGGCTCTTTGTCTTTTGCTCCTGCTTCATTCCGTTCACTCTCTCTTGTACTTTTTCAGAATTTTTTCAAAACCTTAAACGCGATGCCAAAATAGTCAAAATGGATGCGTTTATGCGCGGTTTGCCGGTCAGGGCAAAGAAATATTTTCACCGAATCCCGCCTTGCGCCGCAAGCATTTGCGCAGCTTTCCCTTCCGCGCCCCGCGGGGAATTGATAGCAGCTTCGCAAGCTGTAAAAAGTGTCAAGGTTTAAAAAAACCGCTCTATGTCATTCCATGCATTGTCTTTGCTTTATCTTATCATGTGCGGGACTTTTCAGCAAGACACAAACAGGATATCGTCAAAGCATTCTTTTGATCATTTTTTCGCTTTTATGCGATGCAAAAAGGAGTAGGCTTATGCAATACAGAACACTTGGAAAAACCGGTCTGCGCGTCTCCGCCGTGGGGCTTGGCGGCATTCCCCTTCAGCGCATCGACGCTGCGGAGGTTGCGCCAATGCTGCACCGGCTGTCACAGCAAGGTGTCAATTTCATCGACACGGCGCGCGCCTATACGGTATCGGAGGATTTTTTGGGTCGCGCACTGGAGCAGAGTGGTCTGCGCGATCGGTTTTTGATCGCCACAAAAACAATGGCGCGCACCTATGACGACATGGCGCGCGATATTGCCTTGAGCCTTAAAAATCTGCGCACCGACCACATTGATTTATATCAGCTGCACAACGTGCGCACCGATGCGGATTTTGAGACAGCTTTTTCAGAGCACGGCGCGCTTGCGGCCTTGCAGGATGCCGTGCGCGAGGGAAAAGTCCGTCACATCGGCGGCACGGCGCACAGCGCTGCATCCTTTGAAAAGCTGCTCTCGCATCCGGAGATTGAGAGCGTGATGTTCCCCTACAACCTTGTAGAAAGTCAGGGGGAAGCTTTGATGGAGCGCGCCGCGCAGCAGGGTGTGGGCGTGATTGCCATGAAGCCGCTTGCGGGCGGCAACATTACAAACGGAACGCTGGCGCTGCGGTATATTCTGCAAAACAAAAATTGCACGCTGGCGATTCCCGGCATGGCAAACGCCGATGAAATCACGCAGAATCTTGCCGCTGTGGACAATCTTTCGCCCTTGAACGATGACGAGCTTGCCGAAATTGCGGACATCCGCGCAGCGCTTTCGGGCGACTTCTGCCGCCGCTGCGGCTATTGCGCGCCGTGCACTGTGGGCATTGACATTCCGGGCATCTTTATTCTGCATGGCTATCTTGCCAACTACGGCCTTGCCGACTGGGCGCGTCAGCGCTATGCCACGCAGGCCGCCAAGGCCTCTGCCTGTGTGAAATGCGGTGTCTGTGAGACGCGCTGTCCTTACGATTTGCAAATTCGCGACAAGCTGCACCGCGTGGCCGAGGCGTTTGGGGAGTGAGCCTTTTTCACCGCACCGGCAGAGGAGGGCGCACCCGTAATGCGCGCGGCATATTTTGTGGGGGGTGCGGGGCGCGCCGCAGCGCACCCGACGCAGTCCCTGCCCGTTCCGGCAGTATAAAAAACAGACCCGCCGTTCTGCATTGCAGACGACAGGTCTGTTTTATGTGCCCTTGTAAGCCTTGATCGCAGTTTTTCTAGGCATGGATCCTTTTTACAGCTTATAAAGCTGCGATCGCTCCCCCGCGCGGGGGCAATTCGCAGATGCGCTCCGCGAGCTTTTCGCTTTTTTGCTCGAATTGTTCTAGCTCAGCGCGCTCAGCACATGCGCCAATTCGTCCTCATTCTCGCTCACCAACATCACGGGCCTTGTATAATCAAGGCTCATGAGGCCAAGGATGCTTTTTGCATCGGCTATACTGCCCTTTGTATCGTGCACGCCGATGTCATCCATACAGCTTGTTGCTGCGTTCAGAATGTTCTTCACTTCGGTGAAATTGGAAATTTTAACTTGTTTAATCATACGGCATGTTCCTTTCTGAAACGGTGCTTTTCTCTCCTGTAAGGCTCCCCCGCCGAAATTGCGGGTCACTTCCCTCTCCTTACATTGTGCAGTATAACACAAAAATATGCGTTTGTCTTGTCAAATGTTACCAAAGACTAGTGTTTTGGTCGAATTTCTCTTAATTCAACAAAACTGCATGCCTGCCGATTCGCCTTTTGTGCAGATTATCAATGATTATTGGAATTTATTACCAGCGCGGAATCGTTTCCACGCTTGATTTGTGAGGCAGAACTCTTAATTTTTGCCTATTTTATTAAAATTCAAGACATTTTACACGCTTTAGCGCATCATTAAAAATGCTGAAATGAGCGAATAATACATATTTTTATCTTGCATACAACGCAAAAAGCGCCCCCTGCAAAGCTCTCACGGCCTTGCAGGGGGCGCTTTTTGCGGTAAAACAGTTTGCATCGGCTGCGCATTTCACCAGAGCTGCGCGACCTCTTTGTACATTTCCACATACGTTTTTGCGCTGGCAGCCCAGCTAAAATCGCATTCCATGGCGCGGGTGACAAGCTGCTGCCAACCGGCGGCATTGTCATAACCCTCTTTTGCGCGGCGGCAGGCGTTCAGCATATCATAGGCATTGTAGCTGGCAAAGGTAAAGCCATTGCCGATGCCGTCGCCGGAATCCTTGATGGAATCGCGCAGACCGCCCGTCTCACGCACGACAGGCACCGTGCCGTAGCGCAGCGCCACCATCTGGGACAGGCCGCACGGCTCGGATTTAGAGGGCATTAAAAACAGATCCGCGCCCGCATAAACCTTGCGCGCCACAGAGGGGATAAACGCAATTTTTACGCCCGCCCGACCGGGATTGCGCACGCCAAGCTCACTGAAAAACTGCTCGTAGGCAGCTTCGCCGGAGCCGAGCATCACAAGCTGCATCCCGCTGTCCAAAATGTCCTGCGCAACATGCCGCACCAAATCCACGCCCTTGTGCCCCACAAGCCGCGTGACCATGGCGATCACGGGCTGGTCGTTTTCCTCAAGGCCAAACAACGTGCGCAATTCCTTTTTACAGGCCGGTTTTCCCTCTGCGACAGTTTTTACATCAAAATTCTGCGCAAGGTTCGGGTCTGTGGCAGGGTCGTAGCTCTTGGTGTCGATGCCGTTTAAAATGCCGCACAGCTTATACCGCTTTTGCAGCAGCAGGCCGTCCAGACCATGGCTGAACCACGGGTCCAGAATTTCGCCCGCATAGCTGGGTGACACGGTCGTCACCTTGTCGGCGCACTCAATGGCGCCCTTCATAAAGTTGACGCAGCCGTCGTACTCCAGCAAATGCGCATCGCTGCGGCCGATGGCAAGCGTATCCTCCATAATCTCCATGCCGTATTTGCCCTGATACTGGATATTGTGGATGGTGAACACGGTTTTGATGCTGCGAAATTCTTCAAGATGACGGTAATACAAATTCAGATAGACGGGCACAAGCGCCGTCTGCCAGTCGTTTGAATGGATGATGTCGGGATGAAAGTCGATGTGGAACAGCATCTCCAGCACGGCGCGTGAAAAAAATGCAAAGCGCTCGCCGTCATCATAAAAGCCATATAATCCATTGCGTTTAAAATAGTATTCATTATCCAAAAAGTAATAAATCACGCCGTTGTGCGTCAGCTCAAACACGCCGCAATACTGATTGCGCCAGCCTACGGGCACAGTAAAGCTTGCAAGATAGGTCAGCTTTTCGCGGTACTCAGGCTTCATGTCGCCATACAGCGGCATGACCACGCGGCAGGCCACCTTGCGGTTGCGAATGGCGCGCGGCAGACTGCCCGCCACATCGCCAAGACCGCCCGACGCGGCAAACGGAGTTGCCTCGCTGGCACAAAATAGCACGTTCATATCCGTTCAGCTCCTTCTTTTACACCGGCTCCCCAAAGCGCCGGCGCTTTGAAGGGGAGCCTTTCACACTTGCCGCTCAGCGGCCGATACAGCGCACTGCCCGTTAATTTTCCATCGGGAGGCAGGGGTTACACCGTGACACCCTTATCGACAAAAACCGGGTACTGCGGGTCACCTGTCAGCTTTTTGCCGGTGGTAATCGTGACGTTTTTATCGGTGACGACATAGGCAAGGCTGACATTTTCCTCCACCACCGTGCCCTGCATCAGCACGCAGTTTTTCACCGTCGCGCCCTTGCTGATTTTAACGCCACGGAACAAAACACAGTTTTCCACCGTGCCCTCAATCAGGCAGCCGTCGGCGATCAGGCTTGTTTTGGCGGCGCTGTCCATGGCGTAACGGGCGGGCGCTTCATCGCGCAGCTTTGTGTAGACGGGGCGCTCCGGCGGGAACAGCGCCGCGATGCTTCCCTTTTCAAGCAGGCGCATATTCTCGTCAAAATAGCTTTTTAAATTGTAAACGCGCGCGCGGTACCCCTTGTACTCATAGCCCTGCACGTTTAAAATCGACAGGCTGGGCGCGAGAATATCGCGCTCAAAATAAACGTAGTTATGCACCAGCGCGTCGCTCACCATGATGATAAGCTCCTCGCGCGACATGACGATGACGTTCATGGACAAATTTTGTACGCCCGCACGGTAATCGTTGAAGCGAATTTCGTTCATCCGCCCCGTCGCATCCATGATAAAGGTGTAGTTTTCGGTTTTGAGCGCCTCGGGAATGGGCGCTTTTTCATACACCATCGTCACGTCCGCGCCGCTTGCGACGTGGCGCTCCAGCAAATCGGCAAAGTCAAGATCGCTCGCGATATTGCAGTCGCTGATGACGACATATTTTTCCTTTTGCCCCTTTAAAAAGCCGAGGATATTGCCCAGTGCCTCCACCCGGCCGTGGTACACCTTGCTGCTGGACTGCGAGAACGGCGGCACAATATTAAGCCCGCCATGCTTGCGCGCCAAATCCCATTCGCGGCCGTTTCCAAGATGATCCATCAGCGAATGATAGTTCTTTTTGACAACGACGGTGACGTTTTGGATGCCGGAATTGACCATGCCCGACAGACAGAAGTCAATCATGCGGTAACGTCCGCCAAACGGCACGCTGGCCATGGTGCGGTGACGCACAAGCTCCGGCACAAGGCTGTCATAGGTATTGGGGAAGATAATTCCCAGTGCATTTGTGCTCACCATAATTTTTCGCCCTCCCGCACGTCTTTTTCCAGCATGGCCTTTGGCCCGACACTGGCATTTTTCCCGATGGTAATCCCTTCGCCCACAACGGCAACGCCCCATTTTGATTTGTCCGCAATGTCCTCCGGGCGCGCACCGACGCTTGCGCCCGCGTGGACGGTGACATTTTCGGCAAGGATGGAATAAAACACGCTTGCGCCCGGCTCTATCACCGCGCCCGGCATGATGATAGAGGATTCCACCAGCGCGCCCGCGCCCACCTGTGTGTTGGCAAACAGCACGCTGTTGTACACGTTGCCGTCAATGCAGCAGCCCTCGGTGACCATGCTGTTGTCCACGTCCGCCGTCTCGCCGATAAAATGCGGCGGGCGACCGGGCGTGCGCGAAAAGATCTTCCACTTCGGGTCCCACACGTCAAGCTGGACACTGGGGTTCAGCAAGTCCATGTTGGCCTCCCACAGGCTGTCGATGGTGCCGACATCCTTCCAGTAGCCGTCAAACGCCCACGCGACCAGCTTTTGCTTGTCGGCAAGCATGTTGGGAATAATATTTTTGCCGAAATCGTTCGAGGAGGTTTTGTCCTGCTCGTCCTGCGTGAGATATTTGCGCAGCTTATCCCATGTAAAAATGTAGATGCCCATGGACGCAAGCGTAGATTTCGGTGCCTTCGGCTTCTCCTCGAACTTGGTCACGACATCGTTTTCATCGGCGGTCATAATCCCAAAGCGCGAGGCCTCCTCAATGGGAACATCCAGCACGGCAATGGTGCAGTCCGCCTCTTTTTCCTTGTGAAACGCCAGCATCTCGCTGTAATCCATCTTATAGATGTGGTCGCCCGACAGGATGATGACATATTCGGGGTCGTACCGCTCGATAAAATTGATGTTCTGATAAATGGCGTTGGCAGTGCCCTTATACCAGTCGGAGCCGGTCGCCTTTTGATAGGGCGGCAGCACATGCACGCCGCCGTACAGGCGGTCAAGATCCCACGGCTGACCGTTGCCGATGTAGTCATTCAGCAGCAGCGGCTGATACTGCGTGAGAATGCCGACCGTGTCGATGCCGGAGTTGACACAGTTTGAAAGCGGAAAGTCGATGATGCGATATTTGCCGCCGAACGGGACGGCAGGCTTTGCCAGCTTTTTCGTCAGGGCGTATAACCGGGAGCCCTGTCCGCCGGCCAGCAGCATGGCGATGCATTCTTTCATGTTTACTTCTCCCCTTATCGGCGCGGCGCAGCGCGCCGGCCTTGCTCTCTTATTGGAACGCTTTCTACTATCGAAAAAAGGCGGTGCTCTATGCCTTTTTTGCCTTGGCCTTTGCGGCGGGCTTCTCCGCCGCCCTGCCGGAGCTTTCCGGCGCGGGTGCTTTGGTTTTTTCGGTCGTTCTCGGCGTTTTCTCCGCGACCGCGGACAGCTTTGCCGCCGGCACGCTGAAATAAACTGTCGCCATCGGCGGTACCTGCAGCGAAATCGAATACTCCATGCCGTGCATCGGCTTTTTTTCCGCGCGTAGCACGGCGTTCTTTACGCCGCTGCCGCCGAACGCCGCATCGTCGGAGTTGAGCATTTCCTGATACGTTCCCGCGCGCGGCACGCCAATGCGGTAATCGCCGTGCGCCACGGGTGTAAAGTTGCACAGCGCAATCAATTCCTTGCCCTTTTTGTCGCGCCGCAAAAACACAATCACGCTCTGCGTATTGTCGTCCGCCACAATCCACTGAAAACCATCCCACGTAAAATCGTCCTGCCAGAGGGCGGGCGTGTCCGCATACAGGTGATTTAAGCGGCGCACGTATTCCTGCATCTGACTGTGCCGCTCGTAGGAAAGCAGCGGCCAGTCGAGCTGATGCTCCTCGCTCCACTCCATAAACTGGGCAAATTCCTGCCCCATGAACAGCAGCTTTTTGCCCGGATGCGCCATCATATAGCCGTAGAACGCACGCAGATTTGCAAACTTCTGCTCATAGTCGCCCGGCATTTTATTGATGAGGCTGCATTTGCCGTGCACCACCTCGTCGTGGCTGATGGGCAGGATAAAGTTCTCGCTGAACGCGTAAAAAAAGCTGAAGGTCAACTGTTGATGATTGCCCGCGCGGAACAGCGGGTCGGTGCTCATATAGCCGAGCACATCGTTCATCCAGCCCATGTTCCACTTGAAGTTAAAGCCCAGCCCGCCCGCCGACACCGGGTAGGACACCAGCGGAAACGCCGTGCTCTCCTCTGCAATCATCAGCGCGTGCGGCAGCCGCTCGAACACAGCCGTATTCAGCTTTTGCAGAAAGTCGATGGCCTCCAGATTTTTGTTGTCCCCGTACTTGTTGGGCTGCCATTCGCCCGATTTGCGGTTGTAATCTAAGTACAGCATACTGGCCACCGCATCCACGCGCAGTCCGTCAATATGATATTCCGTCAGCCAGAACAGCGCGGACGAAATCAGAAAGCTCTGCACCTCCGGCCTTGCGTAATCGAACACCATCGTGCCCCATTCCTTGTGCTCTGCACGCAGTGGGTTCTGATCCTCGTAGCAGTTTGTGCCGTCAAACTGATACAGCCCGAATGCATCCTTTGGAAAATGCGCGGGCACCCAGTCCATGATAACACCGATGCCCGCCTGATGACAGGCATCCACAAACGCCATAAAATCCTTGGGCGTACCATAGCGGCTGGTGGGCGCAAAATAGCCCGTCACCTGATAGCCCCAGCTTCCGTCGAACGGATATTCCGTCAGCGGCATCAGCTCCACATGCGTGTAGCCCATGTCAAGCAGATAGGGCACCAGCTCTTTGGCAAGCTCGCGGTAATTGAACGGATTGCCGTCCGGATACGTGCGCCACGTGCCCGCGTGCATCTCGTAGATATTCATGGGTGCCGCCAGCGGATCCTGTGCCTTTTGCTTTTTGCGCCACGCGGCATCCCCCCACGCATAGCCCGCAAGATCATAGACCTTGCTGCAATTGGAGGGGCGCGTCTCTGTGTGCAGCGCATAGGGGTCGGTCTTAAAAACAAGCTCCTCCTGCGGCGTGGTGACGCAATATTTATAAACATCGTACTCGTGCAGTCCCTCGACAAAGCACTCCCAAATGCCGCTGTCCTGCTCGTTCACCATCGGGGTCGCGCCCGGAACCCAGCTGTTAAAATCGCCCACAACAGACATGGCTGCCGCGCGCGGTGCCCATACGCGAAACAAAACGCCGTCGTTTTCTCCCACGCAAGCAAGGTGCGCACCCAGAAACCGATAGCTCTCAAAATTTGTGCCCTGCTTGAACAGATAGGTGGGCAGCGCTGACTGTAATTTACTATTTCCCACTGTGTCCCCCGTCCTCTTTTTCACGCATCCGCGCACGGAATGCGTTTCTGATTTTTTTGCTACTCTAATGATACTCATTTTCGCTTCATTTTTCAAGCGTTTTATTGTTGTATTTATGCAAAATGACGCCAAAAAATGTGGCAAACTTTATCACTTATGCACAAAATATGCGAACTTATTCGCATTTTATCTGTTTTCTCCTTTTTGCCGCGGGGCAAAAAAAGAGAACCGCCCCGCACAGGGATGGTTCTCTTTCCACCGCAGCGCTGCGGTGGAGTGTCATTTTTTTCAGCGGCTATGTGAAGCAAACCCTTCACAGCCACTTTTTGCGGAACATCACCAGCACGGCAGCGCCCGTAAAGACCGCCGCAATGCCGATGACAATAAGAAAGCCGAACGGAGAGTTCTCCCACGGGACGGGCACATTTGTGCCCCACAGTCCGAAAATAATGGTCGGCACCGTGAGGATAATGGTCAGCGCCGCAAGCAGCTTCATCACAATGTTCAGGTTGTTTGAGATGACGGACGCAAAGGCATCCATGGTACCGGAGAGAATGTCGCGGTAAATATTGCTCATCTCGATGGCCTGCTTGTTCTCGATGATGACATCCTCCAGCAGCTCGGTATCGTCGGGATAGTCCTTGACAAAGTCCATGCGCAGCAGCTTTTCCAGCACAATTTCGTTGCTTTTTAACGAGGTGGAAAAATAGACAAGGCTCTTTTCAAGGCCGAGCATCTGGATCAGCTCTTTGTTTTTCATGGAGATATGCAGCTCGTTTTCCACGCGGTTGCTGGCTTTGTCCACCTCGCGCAGATAATATAAAAACAACGTGGCGTTGCGGTACAAAAGCTGCAGCGTCATGCGGTTTTTCTTTTTTGTGGAAAAGTTTTTCACGGGGCTTTCGCTGAACGCGCGGGTCAGCGCGTTTTCCTTCAGACAGATGGTGACAAGATTATTTGCCGTCAAAATAATGCCGAACGGCAGCGTAGAGTACACAAAGCCGCGCCCCTGCTGCACCTCCACCGTGGGGGTATCCACCAGCACAAGCGTGTTGCCGTCCTCAAAGTCGATGCGGCTGCGCTCCTCCTCATCAAGAGCCGCGCGCAGCATATCGGCATCAATGGCAAGCGTCGCGCCCACCTGCGCCAGCTCCTCCTCCGTTGGGGCACACAGATTGATCCATGCGCCGGGTGCGATAGCGGCAAGCTCACGCCGGCGGCCATCCTCAGTGACATAAATATTGACCATATTTTTCCTGCTTTCCGCGCAAGCGCGCGGCAGCGGGACAGGCGGTCAGGCTGTCCGGTTGAGTGCGGCGCGCGGCGCTGTTGTATTGTAGAGGGCAGATCGCCCTCGGGGGTCCGCTGTATCCACGCGTTCTCACTACCCTTTCTCTGCCATGTTTTGTGTTTTCCGGCTGCGGATGCCATGCGTTGACGGCTGTTGTGCGGACGGTTTTTCCGCGCATTGCCTTATTTAGTGTATGCTGTGCGGGGGGCTTTTGTCAAGATGCAAATGTTGCCGGAGGGCTTGCTGCGCTTTGCAAGGGTTGCGGTTGATTTTTGAAAGCTGCAAAATGCTCTTGCCAAACGCCGGTGCGGATGCTATACTGTTTTCAAGTCCAATAAGCCCGTGGGGGGCATAGGCATAATACAAACTTTCGGAAAAGTGAGGAACACAATGGAATATCAGCATCATGCAGATGCAACGCGCCGTTTGGCGCGCATTGCAGGGCAGGTAAACGGGATACGGGACATGGTGGAGGAGGGGCGCGCGTGCGAGGATATTCTGGTGCAGCTCTCCAGTGCCGGCAGCGCGCTGACGCAGGTGGCGCGCATCATTATGACAGAGCACCTTGAGCACTGCGTGCTGGACGGCATTGAGCACGGCGACAAGGAACAAACCATTGCCAATTTAAAAAAGGCTGTGGAGCAATTTGCAAAAATGAAGTGAGGAGTACGAAACCATGAACGAGAAAGCAACCAAACCCAATGCCTGTGGCTGCGGCGGCTGCAATCGACCCGATGATTCCGATTCTGTTTTAAGCGCGCGCGGGGATGCCGCGCAGCCCCATGACCACAAGGCGCATTCCCATGCGGCGCATACGGACGATGCTGCGGACTGCGGCTGCGAAAATGCGCACGCGCACGACGGCAAACAGCCGCACGATAACCCGCATCACGGCGCGTGCTCCTGTGGGGGTGCGCAGCCGCACGATGACTCGCATCACAGCGCGTGCTCGTGCGGGGGTGTGCAGCCGCACGATAACCCGCAACACGGCGCGTGCTCGTGCGGGGGTGTGCAGCCGCACGATGACCCGCATCACAGCGCGTGCTCCTGCGAAGATGCGCACGCGCACGACGGCTGTGCGTGCGGGCACGCGCATGGCATCGCGCCCGAAAA
>JAVXUG010000058.1:0-12584 GCA_036642215.1 Ruthenibacterium sp. | reverse complement strand
ACCCCCGACCTGCTGATTACAAATCAGCTGCTCTACCAGCTGAGCTACACCAGCACGCTGTGCCACCGGCGCTGTCAAAACCGAGTGCTTGATTATTATAGCAAATGCTTTTCAAAAAAGCAACCCCTTGCCATGTGATTTTTATTTTTTCGGGGCGAATGTCCGAATCGCCGCGGGAAACTCTTGCAAAGCGGGTGACATACTGCTATCATTTATACAGAAACACTGATCCTTGAGATGTAATCAAGTAAGGAAACAAACACGGAAAAGCAGGGAGATTTTTTATGCAGCAATCCAAAGTATATTTTACCGATATGCGCGCACAGCCCGGCATGAGTCTGCAACAAAAGCTGGATCGGCTGATCTGCACTGCGGGCATTGACAGCATTGACTTCAAGGACAAATTTGCGGCGATCAAAATTCATTTTGGCGAGCCGGGCAACCTGTCCTATTTGCGGCCTAACTTTGCAAAAACTGTTGCGGACGTGGTGAAGCGTCTGGGCGGTCGCCCCTATTTGACCGATTGCAATACGCTGTACGTGGGGCGGCGCAAGCATGCGCTGGAGCATATTGAGGCCGCATACGAAAATGGATTTTCGCCGTTTTCCACCGGCTGCCAGATTCTTATCGGGGACGGATTAAAGGGCACAGACGATGTGGAGGTGCCGGTTGCGGGCGGTGTTTACTGCAAAACCGCACGCATCGGGCGTGCCGTTATGGATGCCGATATTTTTATTTCGCTGGCGCATTTTAAAGGACACGAGGCCACGGGCTTTGGCGGTACGCTGAAAAACATCGGCATGGGCTGCGGCAGCCGCGCAGGGAAGATGGATATGCACTGCGGCGGTAAGCCGGTTGTGGAGACGCAGCTGTGCCGCGGCTGTCATCAGTGCGCAAAAATTTGCGCAAACAGCGGCATTGTATTCGACGGCGGCAAGGCGCATATTGATACGGCGCACTGTGTGGGCTGCGGACGCTGCATTGCCGCCTGCAATTTTGATGCCATTCATAACCCCAACGACAGCAGCAACGACGAGTTGAACTGCAAAATTGCCGAATACGCCAAGGCAGTTGTGGACGGGCGACCGGCTTTTTACATTAATATTGTAAATCAAGTGTCGCCGTGCTGCGACTGCCATTCGGAGAACGACGCGGCCATCATCCCCGATGTCGGAATGTTTGCGAGCTTTGACCCTGTGGCGCTGGATGTGGCGTGTGCGGATGCCTGCAACGCAATGATGCCGATTGACAACAGTCAGTTGGGCGATCATCTGCGCGCGGGCGCGTGTCACCACGACCACTTTACCGATACCGAGGATGCCACCAATTGGCGCTCCGGAACAAGTCACGCAGAAAAAATCGGACTTGGCTCGCAGCAATACGAGTTGATTTCGATGTAAGCGATGGCGGTTTCCTTGCGAAAGCCGCATACAGCAAAAAAGGCGGGTTGGGTCGTACGCTTATTTCATTCCATTGCCGGATGAAATGCAAACGGTGGCCGGAATGATGGGAAAGGTGGCTTTGACCACAAGCTTTTGGCTGCGCTGCGCCCTATCATGCTGTTTGTGCACCGTTTTTTACGTTTTGTGCAACAACAGGGCGAAAAATAAGCGAAAAGTGCAGGCTTGCTCTTAAAAAAGAAACAATTATCCATCTGCTGATACAGAAGTGCATTTATTGCGTGCAATTGTCAAATGCACAAAAATAGTGAGTCGTATCTGGTAATATTACATAAAATTGTGCGATTTTGATTAAAAAATGGTATCAATTACTTTCTTTTTATTGACATTCCACAACGATAATGCTATTATCTAACTGTCACAGGGAGGACAACCTCCCGGACATTCTGCAAAGTGTTGCATGGATAATCCATATCAATGAGGCTTTTGTACAAAAGCAGGGCGCATACCGCTGAGAGCGGTATGATTCTCTCCTGTCTGGTGTGTAAAGCTCAAACGTACGGAATATTTACACAGCATCGCGCGGAATACACACGCACATAGACATATAAGGAGAGAGAAACAATGAAAAAACTGCTTGCAATCGCACTCATCGCCTGCATGGCGCTGACCATGGTCGCCTGCGGCGGCGCACCGGCGGCTTCTACCGCTGCCTCCACTGCTGCCTCCACCGCCGCTTCTACGGCTGCCTCCACTGTCGCCGCCGGTGGCAAGGTTGGTGTCTGCATCTACAAATTTGACGATAACTTTATGACACTGTACCGCAATGCACTTCAGGAAAAGCTTGAGGGCATGGGCTACGAAGTGACCGTGGTTGACGGCAAAAACGACCAGGCCACACAGTCTGAGCAGGTCGATACCTTTATCAGCCAGGGCGTAGACGTGCTGGTTGTGAACCTGGTGCAGTCCACTGCTGCCACCACCGTGATCGACAAAGCGAAGGCCGCTGATATTCCCGTCGTGTTCATCAACCGTGAGCCGACCAAGGAAGACCTTGCAACCTACGACAAATGCTGCTACGTTGGCGCTGACGCTCGTCAGTCCGGTACGTTCCAGGGCGAAATCATCGCAAACAGCCCGAACAAGGGCGACTTCGACGGCAACGGCGTTGTTGACTATGTTATGATCATCGGCGACCCCGAGAACGTTGATGCACAGTATCGCACAGAGTTCTCCATCAAAGCTTTGACCGATGCAGGTCTGAAAGTCAACGAGCTGTATGCACAGCGCGGCGACTGGGATCAGGCAAAAGGCCAGGAGCTGGCTGCGAATGCTTTGACCCAGTTCGGCAAAAAGATTGACGTTATCTTCTGCAACAACGACGCTATGGCGTTGGGCGCTGCGCAGGCAATTGCCGCCGCAGGCCGCACCGTTGGCAAGGACATCTACCTTGTTGGCGTTGACGCGCTGGACGAAGCGGTTGAGATGGTAAAAGCCGGCACCATGACCGGTACCGTTTTGAACGATGCTCCCGGCCAGTCCGGTCAGGCTGCTGAGTGCGTTAAGCTGTTCATGGACGGCGGCAAAGTTGAGAAAAACTACACCGTTGACTATGTTAAAGTCACTGCCTAAGCTTTAAATCAAAGCGCATTAAAGTGCGTGTGTGCCCACCTATGGGTGCGCACGCACTTTTTAAAATGAAAGGCACGCGGGGAATGATTCCGCAGCGGATAAGCCCCTCACGGCCAAGAAAGACAGGAGGTTAGTTTATGTCTGAGTATCGTTTAGAGATGCGCGATGTAGTAAAGACCTTTCCCGGCGTAAAGGCACTGGACAACGCGCAGCTTAAACTAAAACCGGGCACGGTACACGCGCTGATGGGCGAAAACGGCGCAGGAAAATCTACGCTGATGAAGTGTATGTTCGGTATCTACAAGATGGACTCGGGCGAGGTCTATTACGAAGGCAAAAAAATTACCATCACTGACCCCATGATGGCACTGAACCACGGGATTGCAATGGTGCACCAAGAGCTGCAGCCCATCCCTGCCCGCAGTGTAGCCGAAAACATTTATATCGGTCGCTACCCCATGAAAAAGCTGCTCGGCTTTATTCCCGTCGTTGACCACGAAACAATGTATCGGGACACCGAGGAATTGCTGAAAAAGGTGCGCATGAAATTTAATCCGCACCAGAAGCTGGGTACGCTTAGCGTCTCGCAGATGCAATCGGTGGAAATTGCAAAAGCTGTTTCGGCCAACTGCAAGGTGCTTATTTTGGACGAGCCGACCTCGTCGCTGACGGCGAACGAGGTAGAGGCGCTGTTCCGCATTGTGGACGACCTGAAGCAGCAGGGCGTTTCCATTGTTTACATCTCTCATAAAATGGACGAAATTTTGCGCATTGCGGATGAAGTTACCATCATGCGCGACGGTCAGTATATCGGCACGTGGGACGCAAAGGAGTTGACCACCGACACCATCATCACCAAGATGGTGGGGCGCGAGCTGACAAATTTGTATCCGCCGCGCAGCAATGTGCCGGGCGAGGTAGTGCTGGAGGTGGATGACTTTACCTCCGCCAACCCGCGCAGCTTCCGCAATGTCAGCTTTCAGCTGCACAAGGGAGAAATCCTGGGCGTTGGCGGCCTTGTCGGCGCACAGCGCACGGAATTGATGGAGGGCTTGTTTGGTCTGCGCCTCCATACCAAGGGGACAATTCGCTATAAGGGCGAGGAAATTAAAATACTTCACCCGAAGGATGCCATTCGCAAGAGCATTGCACTGCTGACAGAGGATCGCCGCGCAACGGGGATCTTGGGCGTGCTGAGTGTGGCGGATAATATTTCCATCGCGTCGCTTGACAAATATGTGGACGCGGGCATTGTGCTGAACGATAAAAAAATTGAGAAGCTGGTGCAGGAAAACAAAGAAAAAATGGACATCAAAACGCCGTCCAGCAAAACGCAGATTCGCAGCTTGTCGGGCGGCAATCAGCAAAAAGTGCTCATTGCGCGCTGGCTGGCCAATAATCCCGATGTGCTGATTTTGGACGAGCCGACACGCGGCATTGATGTCGGCGCAAAGTATGAAATTTATTGTATCATTGCAGAGCTTGCAAAACAGGGGAAAAGCATTATCATGATTTCGTCCGAGATGGGCGAATTGATTGGCATGGCCGACCGTATCATGGTGATGTGTGACGGTCGCGTCACCGGCTTTGTGAACGGCAAGGAAGCAACACAGGAAAACGTTATGGCTTATGCCACACAATTTGAATAAGGGGGTCGCCAACGTGGAGGCTACGAAAAAACTGAATGCCAAGAGTGTAAAATCGTTCCTTGGCAACAACGCTATCATTATCCTGCTGGTACTCATTGCAATCGGCGTAGGAATTGCACGCCCGTCTTTCTTCTCATGGGCGAACTTCATCAACCTGATGAAGAATACGTCAATTCGCTATATTCTTGCCCTTGGCATTTCCGGCTGCCTTATTACAACGGGCAACGATTTGTCGGCGGGTCGTACCGCGGGCTTTGCGGCATGCATTGCGGCAATTCTGCTGCAGCGCGGCGACTATTCCGATAAGTTTTACCCGAATCTGCCGGAGCTGCCCATCTGGTTGGTGCTGATCATTGTCGTGGGGATCTGTGCGCTTGTCGGCCTTGCAAACGGGCTGGTGGTGTCGTATCTGCGCGTGCAGCCCTTTATTGCCACACTGGGAATGCAGACCATCGTCTACGGTATTTGCCTTGTGTACACGGGCGCTATCCCGATCGGCGGCCTGCGCTCTGATTTTACAAATCTCGCCAACGGCGGTTTCTTTGGCGGTAAATTCTCTTACGTATTCATTTTTGCCCTTGTCATTTTCGTGTTTATGTGGTTTTTGTACAACAAAACGCGTCACGGCAAGTATATGTATGCCATCGGCGGCAACGAGGTTGCGGCTGAGGTTGCGGGTGTCAACGTGCCCCGCACAAAGATTAAAATTTATATGCTGGCCTCGTCGCTGTTTGCCGTTGCAGGCTTTTTGATGGCTGCCAAATCCGGCGGCGCGTCCGTCAATACGGCGCAGGGCTATGAGCTTGATGCTATCGCGGCGTGCACCATCGGCGGTGTTTCTACCACGGGCGGTATCGGCAAGGTGTCCGGTGTTTTCGTCGGCGTGCTTGTGTTTGAGCTGCTGAAAATTGCCATGCAGTTCCTTGGAATTGAGACAAGCTATACTTATATCGTACAAGGTCTTGTCATCATTGTGGCTGTTGCCATGGATATTCGGAAATACCTTGCGAAGAAGTAATTTTTCTTCTGCGGCGTATTGACCGGCACAGATTAAAAACACAGGGCTGCCCGCACGGCGGCCCTGTGCTTTTTCCAATGGAAGGAGGAGAGAAGAACATGGACGAAAAAGAGCTGGAGGAACGCGCGTCCGCGCTTGCGGAAAAAGAGGCGCAGCTTGCGCAAAAGCAGCAGCAGCTTGAGGAAAAAGAAAAGAACATTATTTATAAGGGCGCAAAAGAACACTTTTATGACAAGTTGAATATTCCGCTGTGGCTGCTGGATGCCATTATTGCCGCGTGTTTTGCAGGTATTTTGCTCGCGATTATTCTTGGACTGATCAACAAGTAACTTGGCCGGCGCATAAAATTGCCCGTGAGGGGAGATCAGCCGCTTCGCAAGCTGTAAAAATCATCCATGTCCGGCAGTCTGCCAAGGCTAAATGCAAAAAATAAAACAAGGCGTTCCAACTCCGGCTTGCGGTCAACCGCAGCGGAAGCAGGGAACGCCTTGTCGTTTTTTACAAGGTGAAAAGCAAAGCGCAAGCGCTAAATCAGCGGGACGGCCAGTGCCCACGCAAAGCACAGCATGCCCAGATAATAGGTGAGCAAATTGAATGCGCGCAGCATTTTACGCGGCTTATAATAAAAGTACAAAAACAGCAAAATGCAGTCGGATAAAACAAACAGCAGCGCGCCGCCCGCAAACCAGATGCCCTGCGAGCGAGGCCCCGCCGCAACGCCAAGCCGCAGCGCCGCAGCGCACATGGCACCGACACACGCCGAATAAAGAACGACGGGCGTGCGGAGCTTTTTGAGGCGAAACGCGCCGTTGTGACAGCAGAGCATTGCACCGCACACAAGTGCAGCGGGGGGCAACAGCATCCACCACTGCCAAAAATTGCGAACGGGCGACATCAGCGCAAAGGCCGCGACAAATGCAATATGCGCAAGCGCAAAGGCGGCAACGCCGCTTAAGAAAAGGCGGCGGAACATCGTTTTGTGTGTGTTTGCAAGACCGAGCGCCACATCGCCCGCAAAGCACAGCAACAGACCGGGCAGCATTAAAACAAGCAGCGCAGCGTTGCCGCGCCACAGCGCCGCAAAAACGGACAACAGCAAAAAGCCCAGACTGACCGCGCTTTTTACGCGCGCGTAATAGCGGTGAAACAGCGCCGGACGGTACGCCACGATAAGCAGCGCACACAGCAGCACAAGATAGAGCAGAGAACCGAGGATCAGCATTGCAAAATTCCGCCTTTTTGTAATTTGATGTTTAAAAAGAAATGCAGCGCAATTCTACAGCGCCCGGCTGTTTTGACAAAATTGCAGCGGAAAAGCCTACATGCTATCGGGCACGCTGACCTTTAGCATGGTCAGCACATTGTGCAGTGTGATTTTTGTTGCGTTGCACAGCGCAAGACGCGCGCTGCGCAGGGCGGGCGCTACGTCTTTCACACGGCACGAGGTGTAAAATTTGTGGTATTGCGTGGCAAGCTCTACGGCGTAGCGCGTCAAGCGTGCGGGATCGTAGTTTTTAGCCGCCCCGATAATCTCAGCGGGGAATGCGGCAATGTGGCGAATCAACGCTTTCTCGGCATCCTCGCTCAGCAGGGAGGGCTCGCATGCGGCGGCATCTGTGCAGACAATGCCCTCCTCCGCCAGCTTTTTTAAAATGCTGCAAATGCGCGCGTGCGCATACTGCACATAGTACACGGGATTGTCGCTGTCCTGCTTCACGGCAAGGTCAAGGTCGAAATCCATGATGCTGCCCGATTCGCGCAAATTGAAAAAGAAACGCGCGGAGTCGATGGGCACCTCGTCCAGCAAAGAGGACAGTGTGATTGCCTTGCCCGTCCGCTTTGACATGCGCACGGGCTTGCCGTCCTGCAACAGCCGCACGAACTGCATCAGCACAACATTCAGCTTTTCGCCGTCAAGACCAAGGGCATCCATAGCGCCCTTCATGCGGGCAACGTGACCGTGATGGTCGGCACCCCACACGTCAATGGCGGTGTCAAAGCCGCGCGTGACAAACTTGTTGTAATGATAGGCAATGTCCGCCGCAAGGTAGGTCGGGATGCCGTTTGCACGCACAAGCACCTCGTCTTTTTCCTCGTCTGTCACTTCGCCGTCAAGACCCTTGCGGGCGTTTCGATTCGCACCGTATTTTTCGCTGTAGCGTGCGGCGCGGTACCAGATGGCACCGTCCTTTTCGTAGGTTGCGCCCGAGGCAGCAAGCTTTTCTAACACTTCACGCACCGCACCGCCTGCGTGCAGCCGGCTCTCGGGAAACCACACATCATAGGTGATGCGATATTTCGCAAGGTCGTTCTTCAGCCCCTCAATATTGCGCGGCAGGGCATAGGCAACAAGGGCGTTTTGCAGCGCCTCGGCATCGCCGGCCGCAGCGCAGTCGCCGTTTAAATCAAAAAACTGCTGTGCCAACACGCGGATATCCTCGCCTTGATACCCGTCCTCGGGAAACACGACCGCATCCTCGCCATGGCAGATTTGCAGATAGCGCGCGGCAAGGCTTTTGCCGAATTTTACAATCTGGTTGCCCGCATCGTTGATGTAAAATTCGCGGGTTACATCATAGCCTGCCCAGTCGAGCGCTGCGGCAAGGCAGTCGCCCAGCGCGCCGCCGCGCGCGTTGCCAAGGTGCATCGGGCCGGTCGGGTTTGCGGAGACAAACTCCACGTTATATTTGCGCCCTGCGCCGTAATTGGTGCGTCCATAATCATCGCCCAGCGCGTTTGCGGCAAAGACAGTGTCCGCGAACCAGCGCTGTGCGAAAAACAGATTGATAAAGCCCGGCCCGGCAATTTCAACACGCGCAAACGGCGTGCCGTCAAGCGCGGGCAGCGCGGCGCACAGTGCCTCGGCTATTTTGCGCGGCGGCAGACCGAACACGCGCGCGCCTGCCATGGCAAGATTGCTCGCAAGATCGCCGTTTTTTACATCGGCAGGAATCTCGACCGCGAAATCGGGCAAATCCCTTTGCGGCAGCGCGCCGCTTTCCATTGCTGCGCGGGCGGCTTGGGTCAGCAGCGCGCGCGCCTCGTCCATTGCGGTGGCAAAGGGATTATAATAAAGGTAGTTTTTTTGCATGATTTACTCCTTGGATATGAAATAATGTAGTTTAATTGACATGCTTTACGGTGATATTGACGGTGTTGCGGCTGATGCTCTCGGCATCCACATCCAGCATATAGCTGAATTTTAAGCTTCCGCCGCAGTTTGTCAGCTTTAATTGAATTTCATCCGCAGATACGCCAAGGCTCAAGGCACCCTCGCCTGTGTCATAGTGACACACATGGCGGCAGCCCTTTTCAATGACCAGCTCGCTGGGTGCGGGGCCAAAGCGCAGCATGCTTACCTTGCGCGCGCCATCCACCTTGACGGTGGTAAAACAGCCCTTATAGCCGGTGGCCTCTGTCTCGTTGTACGAAATAAAAAAGGTGCCGTTGCGCTTTACAAAGCTGCCGCGCGTCATCAGCTTGATGCTGTCCTTTTGACCGCCCTGCTCCATGACACCGTGAATGGTAATTAGGTAATCTTCTTTCATAAATGCCTCTCCTGCGGCGCGATTCGCCCCTAATGTGTGACAGTGAACCATGCGGCTATACGCAGTAGCCGTCCACACTGATCTGCGTGATGCTTCCCCCCGCATAGCTGCCGAGAAACCAACCCGAAAGACGCGCAAAGCTCTCGATGGAATCGCTGACATAATAGCGCGCCGTGCCGTCCTGCCGCTGTGCGGTGTCGCGCAGCAGACCCGCACTGTCAAGCGCGTGCTTGGCTGTTTTGGCGGCCTCGGCACCGGGGTCAATCAGCGTGACGTGAGGCCCCATGATGTCCGCGATGATATCTGCAATCAACGGATAGTGCGTGCAGCCAAGGATGAGGGTATCCACGTCCGCCTGCTTCATGTCGCGCAGATAATCCTGCGCGACAAGGCGTGTCACTTGATTATTGTTGCCGAAATATCCGTTTTCCACAAGCGGAACAAAAAGCGGACAGCCCGTAGCGGTTGTGTGCGCGGTGGGAAGCAGCGCGCGAATGGAGTCGTTGTAGCTGCCGCTTTTTACCGTGGCGGGTGTGCCGATAACGCCGATGCGACCGGAGCGCGTGGCGGCAACGGCCGCGGCGGCGGCGCTTTGCACAACGCCCAGATAGGGCACAGGCAGCGCGTTTGAATCCGTGCGCGGCAGCGTGCTGCTCACGGTGCCGCAGGCCGCCATAATGTATTTTACATGCTGGTCAAGCAGAAACGCAATGTCCTGCTTTGCGTATTGAATGATGATGTCAACGCCGCGCGTGCCATAGGGAACGCGCCCCGTGTCGCCAAAATAAACAATGTCCTCCGCCGGCAAAAGGCGGCGCAGCTCACGCACGGCGGTCAGCCCGCCAAGGCCGGAATCAAACACGCCGATGGGCGCGTTTTTATCGGGGGGCTGCACACAAAGTGCGCTTTGCCTGCAAAAGGCTGCGCCGGGCAAATTACTCGGCATGACGCGCCTCCGCGCGCTGAAAGGCCAGCGCAAGTAAGCTGTCCAGCAGCCCCGCATAGCTGTCCCCGGCGGCCATCATCAGCTTTGGGTACATGCTGATGCTCGTAAAGCCGGGCAGCGTGTTGATTTCGTTCAGCAGAACCTCGCCTGTCTTTCGCTCCACAAAAAAATCCACACGCGCAAGCCCCTTGCAGCACAGTGCTTTGTAGGCGCGCACGGCCTCGGTCTGCACCTCGGCAAGCTTTTCCGGCGCAAGCTGCGCGGGAATGGCGGTGCGGCTTGTGCCGGCAAGATATTTGTCCTCATAGTCGTAAAAATCCTTGCTGGCAAGAATTTCACCCGGCAGCGTGCTTGTCACGTCCTCGTTGCCGCGAACGGCGCACTCGACCTCCTGCCCGTCGACAAAGCGCTCAAACAAAATGCGGTCATCGTGCTGCAACGCAAGCGCAACGGCGCTGCGCAGCTCTGCCTTGTCACGCGCCTTGCTGATGCCCACGCTGCTGCCCGCGTTGGCGGGCTTTACAAAAATAGGATAGGAAAGGGCGTGCGCTACGCGCTGTTCGATGGCATCAAAATCCGCCATGTCCGCGCGCTGCATCGAGTCCCATTTGCAGCGCCGAATGCCGCAGGCATCCATGACGCAGTTGGCGATGATTTTGTCCATGCAGACCGCGCTGCCCAGTACGCCGCAGCCCACATAGGGAATGCCCGTCAAATCCAGCAGACCCTGCACGGTTCCGTCCTCGCCGTTTTTGCCGTGCAGCACGGGGAACACAACGTCTACCGAAAGCGTGCGCACGCTTTCGTTTTCAAACAGCACAAGCCCGTCAAGGCCGCTGCCCGGACAAAAGGCGGCCGGGGTACACTTGCCTTGTTCCCACGCGCCGTCCTGAATCAGCGCAGGGTCGCCCTCGTAATAAAACCAGCGCCCCGCCTTTGTGATGCCGACCGCAAGCAGGTCGTACTTTTCGCGGTCAAGATTGGCAAGCACGCTGGTCGCGCTCATGCGCGAGACCTCGTGCTCACTGGAAGCGCCGCCGAACAGAACGGCCACAGTTTTTTTTGTCATACCAAAACACACCTTTTTCTATGAAGTGTTGCAATGAAAAGCAGTATTTATTATAATACCATATAGGATGGCAAAAGAAAAGCAGAGACATGAAAAAATTTGCTTGACGCGCATAGAGCCGTGTGCTATGATGTAGATACCTCTTTTGCAGGTCTATTTTTTTGTGCGCATTTTCGACTGTGTTACAGACGGGCGGCGCACAGAGCCTGCTCTGTGAGGGAGGCTTATTTAACCACATCAGTATGGAGGTGCCGAAGCTATGAGAGTGAAAATTACACTGGCCTGCACAGAGTGCAAACAGCGCAATTACAACACAATGAAAAACAAGAAGAACAGCCCCGACCGGCTGGAGATGAAAAAGTATTGCCGTTTCTGTAAGAAGCATACGGTTCATCGCGAGACAAAGTAAGAAAGGCGGAGTGAGCAATGGCAGAAAAGACACAGAAAAAGCAGGGGTTCTTCTCTAAAATCGCCGGCTTTTTTAAGCGCATCGTCAAGTTCTTCCGCGATACGTTCAGCGAGATGAAAAAAGTCGTGTGGCCCAGCAAAAAGCAAGTCCTCAACAACACGCTTGTTGTGCTTGTTGTTGTTGTGGTGGCCGCGGTGATTATTTTCGGGCTTGACGCCCTGTTCGGCTTTATTTTGAAGCTGCTGCTGAAGACCGTTTAATCCGTTTGCACACTTGAAACAGAAAGCGGGGTTTTAGCAATGGATGAAGAAAGAGACACCGAAGCCAGATGGTATGTGGTACACACCTATTCCGGCTACGAGAACAAGGTCTCGCAGGACCTCGAAAAAATGGTGGAGAACCGCCGTCTGCAAGAGCTGATCTGCGATGTGAAGGTGCCGACAGAAATGGTGCCGGAGATCAAAGACGGCAAGGAGCGCGAGGTAGAGCGCAAGCTTTTCCCCGGTTATGTCCTTGTCAAAATGGTTATGACGGACGACAGCTGGTATATTGTGCGCAACACGCGCGGTGTCACGGGCTTTGTCGGCCCGTCGTCAAAGCCGATTCCGCTGTCTGACGCGGAGGTTGCGGCGCTGGGTGTGGACAAGCGCGAGGTCGAGCTTGACTACGCCGTGGGCGACAATATCCAAATCACCGACGGGCCGCTTGCCGGCTTTATCGGTGTGGTGCAGACCATCGAAAAGGATGCCCGCAAGGTGGGTGTCATGGTATCCATGTTCGGGCGCGAGACACCCGCAGAGCTTGGCTTTGCACAGGTAAAGCCGCTTTAAAGTCTTATTTTATTCCGGTTAAGACCGCCGCACGGCGGTTTTGATAGAGTGCGCCGCGGCGCGCTCGTGGGAGAAGCCGGCAT
>JAVXUG010000057.1:0-13190 GCA_036642215.1 Ruthenibacterium sp. | reverse complement strand
AAAAAGCATCCATGCATCGGAAAACTGCGATCAAGACAGGATTCACACAAGGGGGCGCGCACATGTTCGAAATTATCAGAGCGCATAAATTCCAAGGTTTTTTGAGGCTCGGCACCGGTTCAGCGTATATTCCAAATTTACAGGCGAAAAATAGTTGAAGTTAACAAGCAAATATAGTATAATACTATTTATATTGGACTTTTATGCAAAGGCAAAGGCGGTGAGCACTATGCCCGACAACAGGCAGCTTACGGCGCGGCAGATACGCTATCGCCGACAGCAGCAGCGACGCAGAACACAGCTTCGTTTTTTTGCCTTGTCCTTTGTGGCAATTCTTCTTTTGGCGGGCGTTATTACGGCTGTTATAGAGCTGCCCGGCAAAATCAAAACCGCACAGACGCAAAGCGCATCGCAGTCAAGCACGGACAGTGCCTCAACCGGTGAAAACACAGCGCAGATCACCGGGGCCATCGGGCCGGAGCTGCAGGCGGTAAGCGCCTATGCTGCAACCACGGCGGCGATGCTGACCATGCCGGCGAACGGACGCGTGGATATGGAGTATTTTTCCGACGCGCTGTTTATTGGCGATTCGCTCACGCAGGGCTTTCAAATGTATGCCAGCGGTATTTCAAGCGCGCACTACGCCGCCTATGTTGGCGCGGGGCCAAAGCAGATGATGGAGGGAACCGTCATCAATCTAAACGGTGACACCGTGACTGCCATCGACGAGATTCTTGCGGCTGCGCCAAAAAAAGTGTATCTGCTGTTGGGCACCAATGCACTGTCCAGTCTGGACGATGAGGCGTTTTTAAAGTATTACGACGATTTTATGAGCTATCTTGCACCAAAGCTTCCCGCGGACACGGTGTATTATGTGCAGGGGATTCCACCCGTCACAGCGGAAAAGTCCGAGGGTGACACGAATTATGCAAACACGCGCATCCAAGCGCTGGACGAGCAGCTTTCGCAGCTCAGCTACAAGCACGGCTGGCACTATCTTGACCTTTACGGCGCACTGGCCGATGAAAACGGCAACTTGCGCGCAGAGATTGTGGAGGGCAGCGACGGCGTGCATTTGAACGGCGCAGGCTATGAGATGTGGAAAGAATATCTTGTCACGCACACGGCCTACAGCAGTGCCAGCCCTTATATAGAAGGCTCGCCCTACATCCTGTGACATCCTCACACTGAGAGGTCACAAAACAAGTAATCAAGCGGAGATGATATTTTGGCAAAATACAAAGAGTACCAGACAGAAGCACGCCGCAGACGCAATACAGCACGCCTTATTATGGCGGCACTTCTTGTGCTGATTGCGCTTGTCACGGTGGGGCTGGCCTATGTCGCCAGCCGCATGCTGATGGGCAAGCCCCTGTTTGACCCGGCGCAGTCATCGTCCGTTACAGGCGGCGACAGCATTTCGCAGCCGGAGGGTGCAGGCTCGCAGGTGACAACAAGCGGCAGCACGGCACAGGGCGGCAATGTGCCCGAAATCTCTCTCAGTCCGCGCTACTGGAACATCGCGGTGCCCGTGGCGCAGACCGTGGACAACGTGACCATCGCGCCGGATGCCCGTATGCTGGCACTGCCTGCAAATGGGCGGGTCAATCTTGAATATTTCCGCACGGCACTGTTTATTGGCGACTCGCTGATACAGGGCTTTGCGTTTGAATCCCCGATTGAGGACATCACCAACGTGGCGGCCTTTACAGGGATTGGTCCGCGCGAAATTATCCAGAACAACGTTGGCAAGCTGTGGACAAAAGAGGCCGTTCCCATGTGGGAGTATATCTGCAAGTTTACGCCGATGAATATATATGTGGGGATTGGCACAAATGCGCTGGTTGCGATGCCGGAGGACGAGGCGTTCTTAAAATATTACGGCGATATGCTCGATATGCTGCGCGCGCAGTTCCCGAACATTCCCATTTATGTGCAGTCCATCACGCCTGTCACACAGGCAACAAACGACAGACGACCGCTGCTTGCAAACGAGCGGATCCGCAATATCAACACACAGCTTGCGGTGATGGCACAGGTGAAAAATATGTACTATGTCAATCTGCATGAGGTGCTTGCCGATGCAAACGGCTGTCTGCGCGAGGATATTGCCTCGTCAAAGGACGGCTACCACATGAAGGATAATACAGGCTACGATATTTGGACCGATTATCTTGCCACGCATACGGCCTACAACCCGTATAACGTGCAGTTCTTGACGGAGCCGTACAACGCATAATTTTTCTTTGCGTTAAAATCCAAAAGCCCTCCCGATTGGGGGGCTTTTGTTTTTGACGATGGCGGTCTGCATTTGCTGGATGCGGTGTATGCACAGAACACAAAAAGTGTGCGAAGCCGTATGAAATGTGATATACTGAGATTGAAAAACAAGCAAAAGGGTGGTGTGCTGCGTGCAGGAGCAAGGCTTAAAACGTAATTTTCTCTGGAACACGGCAGGCTCGCTGATTTATTTTGCGGCGCAGTGGCTGTTTACCATTCTTGTCTGGCGCTTGATCACGGGCAATGCCGCTGCTGTCGGCGCGGGGCTGCTGAATACCGCAACCGCGGTGACAAATGTGTTTTTATCGCTTGCATCCTACGGGATGTACAGCTATCAAGTCTCTGACATGCGCCAGAAATATGCGCAGAGTGCCTATGTGAAAAGTCGCGCTGTCACCTGTGCGGCGGCGGTGGCGCTGTGCGGCGGATATCTGCTTTTTAATAACAGCTTTGGCTCGTCGCCCTACACCCTTGTGCAGTGCGTCTGTATTTTGCTGATGCTGCTGTTCCGTATGATAGAGTCCGTGACCGATGTGTATAATGCCATTGACCAAAAGCATGGCCGCCTTGATCTTGTCGGTAAGACCTATGCGGCGCGCGGCGTGCTGTCGCTGGCTGCCTTTGCGGGCGTTTTATCTGTTACCGGCAGTATGACGCTGACGCTTTTGTGCGTTGTGCTTGTCAATCTGGCATTTTATTTTATTTATACAAAACGCAAAGTGAAACCATTTTATACAAAGCAGCCCGTAAAGCTGCACACGGTAGGGCTGCTTTTGTGGGAGTGCGCGCCGCTGGCGTTATACAGCTTTTTGAATACAACCACAACCTCTATTCCGAAAATTTTGCTGGGGCAAATCAGCGGAGGCAATGCGCTTGGCGTATACGGGTCGGTTACAGCGCCGGTGCTGCTGCTGCAAGTCGGTGCGACGTATCTGTACACGCCGTTTATCACCGTTTTTGCCGACCGCTACGCCGCGCGCGACAAGCACGGCTTTTATCAGGCGCTGCGCTCGGTCTTTGCCATTATTGCGGCGCTTTTGCCCGTGGGACTGCTTGTGTCGCATTTCCTTGGCGCGTGGGGTCTGCGCACCTTTGTGAATGCGAGCTTGGAATCGTATCAATACCTGCTCAGCCCTATGGTGGTGTCGGCGGTGCTCACGGCACTTGTGCTGTTTTTCAGCATGATACTCACGGTGATGCGCTGTATGCGCGGTTTGATTTTGGCAAATATCGGCGGCATTCTTGTGTCGATTCTGGTCAGCGCGCCGATGCTTCGCATGTTTGAACTGCAGGGCGCGACCTATGCGATGATTTTGGCGCTGACCGTGCAGGCTGTGTGTCTTGCCGGTATGATTGTGTATCGGGCACGCCGCTATTTTAGCGGCGGTGCGCAGCCGCCGGACAGTCAAACAGACGGGGAGGAGCTTTAAGATGCGCTATGTGGGAAGTCATATTTCCTCTGCGGGCGGTTATGCCGCAATGGGCAGACAGGCCGTGCTGCTGGGGGCGAATACGTTTGCCTTTTTTACGCGCAATCCACGCGGCGGTGCAATCAAGGCGATGAATCCGCAGGACGTGGCGGTGTTTCTTGCGGACAGCGCGCAACAGGGACTGGGCAAGCTGGTGGCGCATGCGCCGTATACCTACAACGCCTGCGCGGCAAAGGAGCCGTTGCGCGATTTTGCGCGCGAAGCCATGCGCGAGGATTTGGCACGGCTTGAGGCGACACCGGGGAATTATTACAATTTTCATCCCGGCAGTCATGTCGGACAGGGAATAGAAGCAGGCATTGATTTGATTGCCGCGCTGCTCAATGACGTGCTGACACCGCAGCAGCACACGACGGTGCTGCTGGAGACAATGGCGGGCAAGGGCAGCGAGGTAGGCTCGCGCTTTGAGGAGCTTCGCGCCATCATGGATCGCGTGAGCCTGACGGACAAGCTTGGCGTGTGCCTTGATACCTGCCATGTGTGGGATGCGGGCTATGACATTGTAAATGACCTTGACGGCGTACTGACACAGCTTGACAAGACCGTGGGGCTAGACAGGCTGTGTGCGGTGCACTGTAACGACAGCTTAAATCCGTTGGGGGCGCATAAGGATCGCCACGCGCGTATCGGGGAGGGGCACCTTGGTGCACAGGCGTTTGCGCGCATTGTGAACCATCCCGCGCTGCAGGGTCTGCCGTTTATTTTGGAAACACCGAACGACGATGCGGGCTGGACAAAGGAAATTGCGCTGCTGCGCGGAATGTAGCGCGAAGGTCTGCCGGCAGATTGATGATTCAACGAGAAAAGGCTGACAGCGGCGCGCGCTTCCCGTGTGAACCCACTGCCCTGCTTTACGACAGCAACACAAAAAAAGCGCGATCCGTTTAACATGGATCGCGCTTTTATTGTGCTGTAACATTGCGCTACATCAAAAGCAAATCTTCGCGTTTTTGCTTGTGCGCTGCCGCCTGCGGGGATTACACGCCTGCCTCTGCGTGCCAAATTTCTGCATTATACTGTGCAATTGTGCGGTCAGAAGAAAAATAGCCCGCGTTTGCAATATTCATCAGCATTTTGCGCGCCCACGCGCGGCGGTCGGCATAATCGGTCAGTGCCTGCTCTTTTGCGCGCAGGTAGTCATCAAAATCAAGCAGCGTCATAAACCAGTCCTTATTTAAAAGCTCTTTGTACAGGCGGGTCAGGCATACCGTGTCGCCCGCCGCCAGCATCTGCGACCCCACAAGAAAATCAAGCGACTGCCGGATGGCGGGATTTGCGTTGTAAAAATCCTTTGCCACATAATCGGCCTTTTTGTAGTGGTCAATGACCGCCGCGCTGCCCGCGCCAAACACGTAAATGTTTTCCTTGCCGACAAGCTCCGCAATTTCGACGTTTGCACCGTCCAATGTGCCCAGCGTCACTGCGCCGTTCAACATGAATTTCATGTTCCCGGTGCCGCTGGCTTCTTTTGACGCAAGGCTGATCTGCTCGGAAATATCGCATGCGGGAATCAGCTTTTCCGCCTTTGTCACATTGTAATTTTCCACCATCACGATCTTTAAATAGGGCGATACCTCGACATCGCTGTTCACGATTTGCTGCAAGCACAAAATGGCGTGAATGATGTCCTTTGCAATGGTGTAGGCGGGCGCGGCTTTTGCGCCGAAAATGGCAATGATCGGCGTAGAGGGGCGTTTGCCGGCCTTGATTTCAAAATATTTGTGGATGAGGTAGAGCACATTCAGCTGTTGGCGCTTATATTCGTGCAGGCGCTTTACCTGAATGTCATAAATGGCATCCACGGGAATTTTAATGCCCTGCGTCTCCAGCAGATATTGGGAGAGAGCAGCTTTGTTCCGGCGCTTTACCGACAAAAGCTTGTTGAGCACGGCATCGTCCTGTGCGAAAGCCGAAAGCCCTGCAAGCGCGGTGGCATCGGTTTTAAAGTCATCGCCCAGCAGCTGCGTCAGCAAATCCGTCAGGGGTCGGTTGCAATGCAGCAGCCAGCGGCGAAAGGTGATGCCGTTTGTCTTGTTGTTAAAGCGCTGCGGATACAGCTTGTAAAAAGCATTCAGCTCGGTTTCCTTTAAAATTTGCGTGTGCAGCGCAGCCACACCGTTTGTGCTGTGGGTAAAGTGAAGGTCAATGTGTGCCATGTGTACGCGGCGCTTTTTGTCGATGATGGCAACAGCCTCATCCTTGCAAAGCTTGCGCACGCGCGCGTGCAGCTTTTTGATGATGGGAACAAGCTGCGGCACGACGGTATCAAGATAGGCAAGCGGCCATGTCTCCAGCGCTTCGGCAAGAATGGTGTGGTTGGTGTAGGCACAGGTATCCGACACAATTTGCACCGCCTCCTCCTCGCGGATGCCGCGCGCCGTCAGCAGGCGAATCAGCTCCGGAATCACCAGGGTGGGGTGTGTGTCGTTGATTTGAATGGCGGCGTAATCGGCGAGGTTGTGCAGCGTGCAGCCGCGCGCGCAGCACTCGTCCAAAATCAACTGCGCGGCATTGCTCACCATAAAATATTGCTGATAAATGCGCAGTAATTCGCCGGCCTTGTCGCTGTCGTCGGGATATAAAAACAGTGTCAGATTTTTGGCGATGGCTGTTTTGTCAAACGTGATGCCGTCTGTGACCAGGCTTTCGTCCACGCTGTCTACATCAAACAAATGCAGCGCATTGCAGCGCCCGTGATATCCGGTCACCGCAATATCGTACAGGCGCGAGGTGAGCGAAAAATCGCGGTACTGCACCGTGTAATGTGTGTCGGTCGGGGTCAGCCAGCCCGTCGGCTCCATCCACGGGTTCGGCAGCTCGCGCTGGCGGTTTTGAGCAAATTGCTGCCGGAACAGCCCCAAATGATAGTTGAGGCCGATGCCGTCCCCCGCGATGCCAAGGGTCGCCATGGAGTCGAGAAAACATGCGGCCAGACGACCAAGCCCGCCGTTGCCAAGCGATGGCTCCGGCTCGCGTTCCTCAAGAGCGGAAAGGCTTTTGCCGCTCTCTGCTAAAACGGTGCGCACCTCGTCATAAATGCCAAGGTTGATCAAATTGTTTGACAGCAGCTTGCCAATTAGAAATTCTGCGGAGATATAATATACTTTTTTCTTGGCGGTGCCGGCGGGACTGATTTGCTGCGCCGCCAGCTCCTTTACAAGACACAGCAAGGCTGCGTAGAGGGCATCGTCCGTGCATTCGGACAGCGGTGCGGCGCAATGCTGCTGCAACTGTTTTCTTAATTCTTCGGTTGTGTAAATAATTGTATTCATAAAAAGCTCCTGTTCGACTTTATTTTACGGTGGCGACAAAGCAAGGGATAGATCCGTCTGTTTGTATTATACTGATATCGTATGCAAAAATGCTTGCATCATACGGGCATAATATTGTACAATACTATCATAATTGCAAACTTGGAAAGTGACAAAGACGGAAGGGGAGAGGAGCGCTCGTGGATCTTGTATCCTATGAACAGTATCGCGAGACAAAAAGCCACGGCAGGGCGGCATTTGCGTATAATACGTACCTGTGTACTATCCCGCAGGATTTTGCGCGTGTGCCGCAGCACTGGCATGATGAGATGGAAATCATCTGCATTAAAAAAGGCAGCGGAACGGTGCAGGTGGATTTACAGCCCTATGCGGTGGAGGCGGGAAGTCTTGTGTTTGTCGCGCCGGGCAGCTTGCACGCAATTGACGGCGTGCGCGGTGTGCGCATGGAATATGAAAATATTATTTTTTCGCTGTCTATTTTGGATGCAAAGGATGACTGGTGCCGCACCGCGTGCTTTGCACCGCTGCAAAGCGGCGCGCTGCATCTTCCGGTTTTGCTGCAGCCGGGGATGGCACAGTATGCGCAGGCTGCGGCGTGTATTGACCGCGCGGACGAGGTGTGCGCGGCGCAGCCGGAGGGCTATCCGCTTTTTGTCAAGGCACAGCTGTTTGCGCTGTTGTTTGCACTGTATACGCCGGACACGCCGGGGATGCAGATGCGTGCCGTTCCGCGCGCCTCCGGAAAAATCAAGCAGGTACTGCGCTATGTGGAGCAGCACTACGCCGAGACGATTACCGTTGCACAGATGTCGGGTCTGTGCTGCTGCTCGGCATCGCATTTTATGCGTTTTTTCAAGGCGGCAGTCGGCATGCCGTTTGTTGCGTACCTAAATCGCTACCGGCTTGGCATGGCGGCACGCACCCTGGAGGAAACGGATTGCTCGGTGCTGGAGGCAGCCGAGGGCACCGGCTTTGAGAACATCTCTTACTTCAACCGCTGCTTTAAAAAGCAGTATGGCTGCACCCCGCGCGATTACCGCAAAAAGGGATAAAAGCACCCTTGCACAGCAGCAGAAAAAAAGCGATGTGTCGCAATATCGCTAAAACGGTCAGAAAACAGACAAACTTGTGCAAATTGTTGCTATTTAGATCGGTTCCTGCTATATTGATATTATATATACGGCGCATTGAAATAAACTGAAACAAGGGGAGAAATCAATTATGGCAGAAACAAAAAAACCGAAAAAAGTGCATAAGATTATCTCGGCAACCGATGGTGCACAGATAGAAAAATCCACCGCCGCAAAGCCTGCCGCAGCGACGGAAACAGTGCAGCGCACGGTAAAGGATGCAAAGCCCGTGGGCAATGCGGGCGCTCTGCGCATTGGTGCGGTTGTGCTGTGGGTAGCAGCGATCCTGTTTGAGATTGTCGGTTTTCTCATTGTTAACGGCACCATTACGCTTAGCTTTATGCCTACGCTGTATCAGATTATCGCCGTCATTGTGCTGGATTTGCTTTGCGTTATCATTGGTGCGCAGCTTTGGAAAAAAGCAAACCATATCGCTCCGGCCTCCGAGGCAAACAAGGCCAAATTTTGGCTGTGGAACAACATGGGCGTTATCGTATGCGTCGTTGCGTTTGTGCCGTTCGTCATTCTTCTGCTGACGAATAAAAACCTTGACAAAAAGACAAAAGCCATTGCCAGTGTTGTGGCGGTTATCGCGCTGCTCATCGGCGGCGTAAGCTCTTACGATTTCAATCCCGTGTCGGTAGAGCAGCAGACGGCGGCAGTTTCTGCGCTGGGCGAGACAACGGTGTACTGGACGCAGTTTGGCAAGGTGTACCATACGCACGAGGATTGTCAGGCGCTGAACCAGAGCGATACGCTTACACAGGGAACCGTTGATCAGGCCATTGCCGCCAACCGCACGCGCCTGTGTGCGTTCTGCGCAAAGCAGGATGACATTCAAGGGGTTGTCACAAACGATGATGCCACGGCTTTGGCTGTGGCGGCACCGGCACAGGACAGCTCGCTTGCACCCGCGGCATAAAAGAAAGCTTGCGTTCCAACATCAAACAGAGTCAGCCCCCGTGCAAGGGCTGTTAAGAGAACATAGCGTTTAAAAATCCCGGCTTCGGTCGGGATTTTTTGTTCTTTTTCTCGGACTGGCAATTTGCACAAAAAACAAAAAGAAAAGTTTGCTATTGACGTTAATGCGCACATATGTTATATATAGTGTAGAACCATAATCTGTCGTTTCATAGAGAATTTATGGAAAGCGTAACATAAGGAGGGACTGTAATTGAAGAAAAAAGCTCGTTTTTTGATGCTGCTTGGTCTTGGCATCGTGCTGGCAGGGCTGCTTGCAGTGGTCAGCTTTGCAGAGGATCCCGCAGCAGCGGCGGTGGGCACGGCAAAGGTGACTTATGATGTCGTCAATGTACGGCTTGGTCCGGGCACAAATTACGCCAAGGTCGGTCAGATGACAAAAGGCACGTTGGTTCCGATTCTGGATTATACGCCGAATCATAAATTCATCAAGGTGTCGTTTGAGGGCGCGGTGCGCTATGTGCATCAAAACTCTATTGTATTTGTGCCCACACAGCCTACACAGCCCACAGTGCCCACGGTTAAACCGCCTGCGGTAAAACCGCCCACGGCAACAGATGTTATCGGACGTGTAACCGTTATCGTGGACAAGCTGAATGTGAGACTTGGCCCCGGAAAAAAATATGCGGTGTGCGGACAATTGACCGCGGGAACCGTTGTGCCGGTCATACAGTATGATGCGAGCAACGGCTATGCAAAAATTTCCTATCAAGGCGATGTGCGTTATGCGCATATTGCAGATTACACGCGCAACTTTGTTGTAGACAACAGCCCGGAGCCTGTCTTGGCGAATGTAACCGTCACGGCTAACGTGCTCAATGTGCGCACCGGTCCGGGTACAAGCTATCCTATTGTGGGCAAGCTGACCGGCGGTACGTCTGTTCCGGTGATGTGCTATAATACTTACGGCGGCTTTGCGAAAATATCTTATCAAGGCGACGTGCGCTATGTTTCAGCGAAATATCTAAAATAATGCGCGCGGAACAAGCGGTAGCAATTGTGCGGCATAGCCGCGCGAAAAGACCGCATTGCGGTTTCATTCATAATTAGAATGGTAATATTCTTGCCATTAAACCGCAACCGGCAAAGAAGATGGGATCGAAGATACTTTTATTTTTAAAGATGGCTGTACAATAGAAGGCAGAATCAAAAAAGCTCCGCCGACGGTTTTCGTCGGCGGAGCTTTTTGCTGAAGGTTTACAATGCGGAGTGCTTTCGTGGAACGCAATGCGGTGGAAGCTTAGGAGCATTACAGAGCGGCGGCTTGCGCGCGCTGCTCAGCAAGATAGCAACTTGGCGGATGGAGAGCATCTCTGGAACGCTTGACAAGTTGCTGTAAAATCTCTCGTGGGACGATTCCCTGCGCCAGCCATAGGCTGGTGCGCAGTATAGCATTTTGACAAATGGGGAAAACAGCAGAAGCTTAAACCATCAGTTTGCAGACGCTGTTGGCATAGGCAACGGGATCCTCTACCGACAGTCCCTCAATGAGACGCGCCTGCTCGTACAACAGCTCGCTGTAGGCGGACAGCTTGTCCTTGTCCTCGTCCGTGAACGCTCTTTGCAGCGCGGCAAACACGGGGTGCTCGCTGTTTAGCTCCAAAACCTTTTCGCTTTTTACCTTTTCCTCGTTGCTCGGCATACTGTTCAGCACTTTTTCCATCTCAATGGATAAAGCGCCATCGCTGCTGAGGCAGACAGGGTGGCTCTTGAGCCGCTGCGAGACGCGCACCTCTTTCACCTTGTCGCCAAGCGCTTCCTTCATTGCGGTGAACAAGGACTGATTCTCCTCGTTTTTGGCTTTGACATCGGCCTTTTCTTCCTCTGTCTCAAGGCCAAGGTCGCTGCCGGACACGTTGCGAAATTCTTTTTCCTTGTCTTTTTCGCCATAGCTGCGCAGCACCTGCAACACAAATTCGTCTACGTCCTCGGTCAGATACAGCATGTCATAGCCTTTTTCAAGTACACGCTCGGCAGAGGGCAGCTTAGCCAGCTTCTCGACACTCTCGCCCGCGGCATAATAGATGTACTTTTGTTCCTCGGGCATTGCCGCGACATATTCTGCCAGCGTAACCAGCTTGCCAAGCTTTGCACTGTGAAATTCAAGCAAATCCTGCAATACATCCTTGTTCATGCCGTACATATTGTAGCAGCCCATTTTCAGCTGCAACCCAAAATGCTTGAAAAATGTATCGTATGCCTCGCGGTCGTTTTTCAGCCAAGCAGCCAACTCGCTTTTAATTTTGCGCTCAAGGGACTGCCGGATAAGTTTGAGCTGGCTGTCGTGCTGCAGCATTTCACGGCTGATGTTGAGGCTTAAATCCTGACTGTCGACAAGACCTCTTACAAAGCTGAAATAGTCCGGCAGCAGATCGGCACATTTGTCCATAATTAAAACGCCGCTGGCGTATAGCTGCAAGCCTTTTTCGTACTCCTTGGTATAATAGTTAAACGGCGTGTTGGAGGGAATGAAAAGAAGCGCGTTATAAGTAGCGCTGCCCTCTGTCTTGCTACTGATGACCTTTGCAGGGTCGGAATAGTCCATGAATTTTTCCTTGTAGAACTGGGCATATTCCTCGTCCTTGACCTTCTTCTTGTCACGCTTCCAAATGGGGACCATGCTGTTCAGCGTTTCGTCCTCAAAGTAGCTCTCATACTCAGGCGTTTTGCCCTCGCCGTCTGTACCCTCTTTGATGCGGCTCTTTTCCGTCATCATTTTGATTGGATAACGAATATAGTCGGAATATTTCTTTACGATGCTCTGCAAGCGATACGGCTCCAGAAATTCGTCGTAAGTCTCGTCGCCCTCATTTTCCTTTACGGCCAGAATGACATCGGTTCCCACGGCCTCTTTGTCGCACAGCTCCATTGTGTAGCCGTCAGCGCCCGATGACTCCCATTGCCAAGCCTCGTCCTGACCGAACGCACGGCTGCGCACAACCACCTTGTCCGCCACCATAAACGCGGAATAAAAACCAACGCCGAACTGGCCGATGATATCGACGTTTTTGGTCTGTGCGTTCTCTTGCTTAAAATCAAGGCTGCCGCTGCGGGCAATGGTGCCAAGGTTCTTTTCAAGCTCGTCCTTTGTCATGCCGATGCCGTTGTCGGACAGCGTAATAGTACGCGCGGGCTTGTCAACGGACAGACGAATGTAGTAGTCCTTTTGCTTTGTCTTGACACTGTTGTCCGTAAGACCTTTAAAATACAGCTTGTCAATTGCGTCGCTGGCGTTGCTGACCAGCTCACGCAGAAAAATTTCCTTGTGCGTATAAATGGAATGGATCATCAAGTCAAGCAGACGCTTGGATTCTGCTTTAAATTGTTTCATTGCCATGCTCATTGCCTCCGATTTTTTTGTTAGCACTCTTTTACTGTGAGTGCTAAATTATCATACAACATTCTAAAGAAAACTGCAAGAGGGTATGACATAAAATTCAAAAACCGTTTACAATTATGTCACAGGTCAAGTGGAAAATTTACCGGATTGCAAGATATTCCCAGATAAGGCTTGCAAAAAACACATATTTTGTGGTACTATACTTAGTGTATATGCATCCAAGTGCCCGTATTTTGCGCTTTTGACAATGCATCGTGCATTTTTTCATTAATGTGGACTTTACTTATCATAATCAGGGGGTATATTATGCCTAAAAAAAGTTTCTTTTCCAGTCGTAAACCAGTGGAGGATGCACCAGAACCGAATTATTCGGCTGATGACAACATGTTCGACACTGATTTTGACGGGATGCAACCGCTTGACATGTTTCAGGATGAAAATGCTGCCGCCGATGGATTTGCGGCGCTGCTCAACCCTGAGGACGCACCTGCCGATACGTTTGACGATGTGATGATGCCGCTTGAGAACGAGGGGCAGAATGTCGGCGAAGCGGTGTTTCAAAACCTGTTTGCAGGAGATAACGATGACTTCTTTGCAGCACAGCCGGAGGATACCGCCGGCGCGCCCGCAGAGGGCTTTGATGACTTCTTTGCAGCGCAGCCGGAGGATGCCGCCGGCGCGCCCGCACAGGGCTTTG
>JAVXUG010000056.1:8369-13416 GCA_036642215.1 Ruthenibacterium sp. | reverse complement strand
AGCTTTTTTGCGCGCGGGCTTGACACAGGCGCGCGCGCGTTTTATACTTTAAAAAGGCTAAACGTTTACTCTGTGCGTTCTGCTTGCGCGGTGCAGGCGGTTCGCACCGGAATTTTTCGTGAAACGGGAGGATGCTATGTCCGCGCAAAAACGCACGACGCTGCGCGACCTTGCACAGGTCACCGGCCTGTCCGTTGTCTCCGTCCACAAGGCGCTGCACGGAAAAAGCGGGGTCAGCGAAAACACGCGCTGCAGGGTGCAGGCGGCGGCGCAGCGGCTGCACTACAGCGCCAACGATGCGGCAAGCGCACTGAAGCGCGGCGTGCGCACGCTTGCCGTGGTGCTGCCCGCAGAGACGGAGCCGTACAGCTATTTCTACCGCGATATGTGGCGCGCCGTGCGCGAGTGCGCCGCAGAGCTTGCCGATTTTAACGTCGCGCTGCTGGAATGTCCGTGCGTGTCAACGTGGCACGGACAGGCCGCCGTGCTTGAGAGCCTCCGGCGCGCGGGAACGGCAGAGGGCGTTGTTGTCGCCAACAGCATGGACAGAACCGCGCTGAACAGTGCCATCGACCTGCTGGCGCAGAGCGGCGTGCCCGTTGTCACCGTGAACAGCGATGCCTGCGGGGCACAGCGGCTGTGCTGCATCAGTCCCCCGAACGGGCGCGCCGGCCGCCTTGCCGCAGAATTTATGGCCGGCGGTATGCCGGACGCGCCCTGCACCGTGGCGGTGTGCGGTGCGCGCGAAACCTCTGATATTCATCGCAAGAATATGGAGGGCTTTGCGGCGGAGCTGGCGCGGCTGCGCCCGCAGGCAAGGCTTACGGATGTTCGCAGCGCCGCGGACGACGCGCTGGCGGCCGCCCTGCGCGCGCCCGATTTATATGGCGCGTACAGCCCCAGCGCGCGCGGTACAATGCAGCTTTGTGCCGTGGCGGAGGCGGTGCGGCTGCGCGGAAAATGTCTTGTGGGCAGCGATGCCTTTGCCGAGCTTGTCCCCTATTTTGAAAGCGGCGTGCTGCGCGCCACGGTGTGGAAAGATCCCTACGGTCAGATGCATCGCGCCATTCACGCCCTGTATGAGCATCTTTCCGGGCGCGCCGTCGCGGACAAAGAGGTGCGCATCGGGCTTGTTCTGCGCAATAATATCATAGACTATTTGTAATATTCGCGCAATGAATACAATCAGTAAAATATCTTGACGAACCAAAAACAGAAAAGGGGAAACAAAAATGAAAGCGTTCATGGACAAGGATTTTCTGCTTGAAACTGAAACCGCAAAGCAGCTTTATCATCAGCACGCAGCAAAAATGCCTATTGTTGATTATCACTGTCATATCAATCCGCAGGAAATTGCCGAGGATAAGCACTATGCTACCATCACGGAGCTATGGCTTGGTGCCGACCATTATAAATGGCGCAATCTGCGTGCCAACGGCGTGCCGGAGGCCGATATCGCCTGCCGCGAGACCGACCCTTACCGCACGTTTTTGCGCTGGGCACAGGCGCTGCCGCGCGCCATCGGCAACCCGCTGTATCACTGGACCTATCTTGAGCTGCAGCGCTATTTTGGCGTGACGGGGCCGCTGAATCCGCGCACCTGCAAGGATGTTTATGACCGCTGCAACGCCCGCTTGCACGACGCGGACATGAGCGTGCGCGGCATCATCGACCAGTCGAACGTGACGCTTATTTGCACCACGGACGACCCCGTTGACACACTGGAATGGCACAAAAAAATCAAGGCCGACCCCACCTGCAGGGTGAAGGTTCTGCCCGCGTTTCGTCCCGATCAGGCGCTGAATCTCACAAAACCGACCTTTGCGGCTTATGTGAAACGCTTGTCGGAGGTTTCCGGCGTTGCCATCGACAGCTTTGCCGGCATGACGCGTGCGCTGGCGCAGCGCGTGCGCTATTTTGACGAGGCCGGCTGCCGCGCCTCCGACCACGGGCTGGATTATTGTATGTACGCCGAGGCGGAGCCGGCGGCGCTGGATGCAATTTTGGCAAAGGCGCTTGCGGGCGTGGCGGTGACCGACCATGAGGCAGAGGCGTACCGCACGGCGCTGCTGTGCGCACTGGCGCAGCAGTACACGGCGCACGGCTGGGTCATGCAGCTGCATTTCGGCTGCATCCGCAACAACAATACCGAGATGTTCCGTCAGCTTGGCCCCGACACGGGCTTTGACGCGGTGTCGAACAGCCACGGCGTGGACAGCCTTGCAAAGCTGCTGGACGCGTTCAACAGCGCACAGGGCGGCATCCCGAAAATGGTGCTGTACAGTCTGAACCAGTATGACAACGAGGCCATCGCCACCATTGCGGGCTGCTTTCAGCAGAACGCAGACTGCGCCGGGCGCATTCAGCTTGGCAGCGCCTGGTGGTTCAACGACACAAAAACAGGGATGCAAAAGCAATTGACCGACCTTGCCAATCTTGGAAGTCTCGGCAATTTTATCGGGATGCTGACCGACAGCCGCAGCTTTCTCTCGTACACGCGGCACGAATATTTCCGCCGCATTTTGTGCAACTGGATTGGAAACCTTGTGGAAAACGGCGAGTATGAAAACGACCCGGAGACGCTGGGCGCTTTGGTGGAGGATATCAGCTACAACAATGCCATGCGCTTTTTTGGCTTTGCGGGGTAGCGGCCTGTGCCGCTGCCGGGCAGGAGGCGCTGCGAAAAGGGCGCAGCGATAAGCGGGCCTTGATGCACCCTTGCGGATAAAACACAGCGATGGAAAGGAAGCGCAAATGAGTAAAAACGAATTTGACCTTGTCAGCTTTGGAGAAATTATGCTGCGGCTGTCGCCGCCGCGTCACTGCCGCATTGTGGACAGTGAGGTATTTGAAAAACGCGCGGGCGGTGCGGAGTTAAACGTTGCGTCCGGCGTGGCGCTGCTGGGGCTGCGCACGGGCATCATCAGTATGCTGCCGCAGAACGACCTTGGGATTTTTGTCAAAAACCGCATTCGCTTTAACGGCGTGTCGGATGACTTTATCCAATATGATGCTTCGGACGAGGCGCGTCTTGGCACCTATTATTACGAGATGGGTGCGGCTCCGCGCAAGCCGACCATCGTGTATGACCGCAAAAATGCGTCCATCAACCGCATCCGAATGCAGGATATTCCGCAGAGCGTTTTCAGCGAAACGCGGATGTTCCACGTCAGCGGCATCAGCCTTGCGCTGTCGCAGGGGCTGCAAAGCACAGCCGTCGCACTGATTCAAAAATTCAAGGCGGGCGGTGCGCAGATTTCGTTTGATGTCAACTACCGCGCCAATTTATGGGGCGAGAGTGAGGCGCGCGCCGCCATTGAAAAAATTCTGCCGTATGTGGACGTGCTGTTCATCAGTGAGGAGACAAGCCGCCGGATGTTCGGCAAAACGGGCGAGCTGGCCGACCTTCAAAGGAGCTACTGCACCGAATACGGCGTAAAAATTGTTGCCACGACGCAGCGCACGGTGCGCAGCCCGCGCAAGCATAACTTCACCTCCTGCATCTATTGCGCCGATAACGACACCTATTATACCGAGCACCCCTACACCGATATTGATGTCATTGACCGCATTGGCAGCGGCGATGCGTATGTCGCGGGTGCTCTGTTCGGGCTGCTGCGCTACGGTGACCCGCAAAAGGCGCTGGAATTTGGCAACGCGACCTCGTCGCTGAAAAATACCGTGCCGGGCGATTTGCCCTCCAGCGACTTTAAAGAGGTCACCCGCATCATTGAGGAGCACAACGCCAAAGGCCCCGTCAGCGAGATGAACCGCTGACGCTTGTCCCATGAAACGCCGCCCGTACAGACTGTGCAGAGCGGCGTTTTTGTGCTATACTAATAAAATAAGTTGAAAAAGCTGCTTGCTTCTGCGGTTTGTTTTTGTCCGCCGATGCGCGCAGCCTCGTCATGCAGCAGGGCTGTGCGGCGGTCGGGCAAACAAAAAGCCTCCGTCCTACCACAGAAGCCCGGAACAAGCGCAGAAGCTTTTTGCTTTTCGATCGGCTGTCAGGATGAAAACAAGGAATGCAGCAAGGGGGAAATCGCCCATGCCGGGTGCCTACACACATCTTCGCATCGCGCGCGCCGCACAGTGCGCCGCGCATCTCAACGTCCCGTGCCAAAGCGCCTTTGAGATGGGCGCAAACGGGCCGGACCCGATGTTTGTCGCATATGTGCTGCCAAAGCGTGCAGATTACAGCCTGCCGGAGCTTGCAGCGCGGCTGCACACACAGCAGTGCGGCGCATTTTTGATTGCGCTGCTGCAAACGGCAAAAACGCCCGCACAGCGCAGCTACGCGCTGGGCTTTTTGACGCATTACGCCGCCGACACCACAATGCATCCGTATGTGACGGCGCTTTGTGTGCCGGGCGGCGTGTTTGACCGTCCCTCCGGCCACGGCTTTTGCGAGGCGGCGCTCGATACCTTTTTTCACACGGCGGACACCGGTGTGCCTGCCGTACCGGTGGACGATGCCGCGCCCGCGCTGCAAAAGCGGGAGCTGGCGGAGGTGTGCGCGCTGCTGCGCCGCGCGCTGCGGCTGGTGTATCACACGGAGGTATGCGCGCTGGATTTAGCGGATATGTTTCACGTGTTCCGCGCGGCGCACCGGTTTGCCTGCTCGCCCCACGGCGGAAAGAAGCTGGCGGCGCGCGCCGTGGATGCTGTTTTGCACCGCAAGGGCTGCACGCTGTGCTATATGACACCGTGCCGCGCGCCGGAGCAGGGGTTCCCGTTCCATTGGCAGCGCGCAGAGACGGCAAAAGCTGTGGAGGAGGGCACCGCAGAAAGCGAAACCATCCATGCGGGGCCGCACGCGCTGTGTATGCAGGCCGTTAAGCTGGGGCTTTCTTATTTTAAAGCCGCGAATGGCCTGTGGCAAAATACCATCACGCCCGCGCAGTGCTGGCGCGTGCTTGGCAGCAACAGCTATCATACCGGCCTGCCCTGTGCTGCACCCGTTGCACCCGTTGTACCCGTTGTACCCGTTGCACCCGTTGTACCCGTTGCACCCGTTGTACCCGTTGCACCCGTTGTACCCGTTGCA
>JAVXUG010000056.1:0-8269 GCA_036642215.1 Ruthenibacterium sp. | reverse complement strand
GCGGCGGGCGCTGGCTCCGGCGGCACGCTGCCGCTTGCGGCGGGCTGTGCATCGGGCAGGATGGCGGCGGCGGCATCGTTCAGCATGGCCTGATTGTCCGGCACAAGGCTGTTGGGACCAGAAGAAGCACCGCTTTCGGCAAGCGCATCGGTCTTTGTCGCGCTGGCCACAATGCCCGACAGATAATATTTTCCGTCGCTGCCCTTTGTGAAGATGTAATCATTGTACTTCACGGGCAAATCGGTTTGGTCATAGGGCGAATCGTAGCCTACGGTCAGGCGTTTTGTGTTTCCCTCGCGCTTGATGTGCTCCACAATCGGCGCATAATCGGTGGGCGCGCTTGTGATGGGGACAAGATACGCCTGCTTTTCGGGAATTAAATTAAAAGTAAGACCGTGATCCTCAAACGTGGTATAATTAAATTTAACCTCAGGCCCGTACAGCGCCTGCACGGTTTTGTCGATGTCGGCGGTGGGCAGATACATGGCGCCCACCTCGTCGTGCTCGTAATCATCGGAATTTGTGCCCGCGATGGTGCCCCAGACGGCGGCATCCAGCAGCGTGCCCATGTTTGCACCCGATATGGTGTCAAACGGAAGCGGGTCAAGCGCCACAAGATATTCAAGGCGCTTTGCATAGTCCTCGCGCTCCGCCGTGTCGTCAAACATGCGGCCCACAAGCTGAATGCTGCCCGACACGGCGCTGAACAGCCCCATGATGACAAGCAGGCATACTGCTGCGCCAAGCAGCTGGCGCAGGCGGCGGCGGTGACGCAGCTTTGCGCGCGCGTCCGCCTCGGGATTTTTTTTAGCGGTCATAGTTTGTCTCCTTTGCCTTTTGTGCGGCGCGGGGGGCGCTTGTCAGCGCACCTGTCCGTTGCCGTGAACAATGTATTGATAGGTTGTCATTTCGCGCAGACCCATCGGGCCGCGCGCGCCCAGCTTTTGTGTGCTGATGCCGATTTCGCACCCAAGCCCGAACACGCCCCCGTCGGTAAAGCGCGTGGAGGCGTTTACGTACACGGCGGCGGAATCCACGGTGCGGGTAAAAAAGTCGGCGGCGGCGGTGTTTTTTGTGAGGATGCTCTCGCTGTGCCCCGTGGAATGCCGCGCGATATGCGCCGTGGCCTCCTGAAGGCTGTCCACCACGCCCACTGCCAAAATATAGTCGAGAAATTCAGTGTCAAAATCCTTTTCGCCCGCGCGGCAAATGCGCGCCGTTTGCGGCGCGTCTGCGTCAAAAGCCGCTGCGTCTGCGGGCGCGCTTTTGTCCTGCGCGTTTGCAAGCCCCGCCGCCGCCAAGATATCGTAGGCGCGCGCGTCGCAGCGCAGCTGCGCGCGCGGGGCTGCTGCGTCAAGCCCGCCGCACAGCATCGCTGCAAGGCGCGGCAGAAAGGCATGGGCAATGTCCGCGTGCACAAGGCATACCTCGGCTGCGTTGCACACGGACGGGCGGCTCATTTTGGCGTTCTGCACAATGCGCAGTGCCATCTCCAAATCCGCGTCCTTGTCCACATAGATGTGACAGATGCCCGTGCCGGTCTCAATGCACGGCACGGTGGCGTTTTCTACGCACGCGCGAATCAGCCCCGCGCCGCCGCGCGGAATCAGCAAATCGACAAAGCCGCGTGCCGTCATCAGCGCGGCGGCACTCTCGCGGCTTGTGTCCGTGACAAGATTCACCAGCGCCGCCGGCAGCCCCTGCGCGCGCAGCGCGGCGTGCAGAGCGTCCACAATGGCACCGTTCGAGCGAATTGCCTCGCGCCCGCCGCGCAGCACACAGACGTTGCCGCTTTTTAGGCACAGCGCCGCCGCATCGGCGGTCACGTTGGGGCGGCTCTCGTAAATCATGGCAATCACGCCCATCGGCACACGCGTTTTTGTGATGACAAGTCCGTTTTCACAGGGGTGCGTCCCGTCCACGGTGCCCACGGGGTCGGGCAGCGCGGCAACGGCGCGTATGCCGTCTGCCATGTCCGCAACGCGCTGCGCCGTCAGCAGCAGCCGATCCAGCATCACGTCCGGCACACTGCCGCGCGCGGCGGCAAGATCGGCGGCGTTCGCCGCAAGAATGGTGCCCGTGTGCTGCATCAGGCTGTGCGCCATGGCGTGCAGCAGCGCATTTTTTGCGGCGGTGTCAAGCAGACCCGCCGCAGCTTTTGCGCCGCGCGCCTGTGCCAGCAGCGCGGCGGTGTCGGGCTGGACGCATGGGTCGCTTTTTGCGCCGGTGGCATCTTCGCGGTGAACCGAGGCACGCACGGAACCGGGCCTTGCAGCCGCGGCAAAATCAAAACGGCTCATTTTAACCCCTCGCCTGCGTGCGCCAAAAATAAAGTGCCCACGGGCTTGCCCTCAAGAATATCATACAGGCACTCCGGCCGCTCGCCGTTTGCAATGACCATCGGGATGCCCGCGTCCGTTGCAATGCGCGCGGCAATCAGCTTGGTGCTCATGCCGCCCGTCCCCTGCGCTGTGCCGCTGCCGCCCGCGCGCGCCACAATGTCGGGCGTGATGGACTGCACCTCGCGGATGAGCACGGCGTTTTTATTTTTGCGCGGGTCCATATTATAAAGCCCGTCAATATCCGACAGCAGCACAAGCAAATCCGCGTGGATGCTGGAGGCAACAACCGCCGACAGCGTGTCGTTGTCGCCAAGGGAAATTTCCTCTGTGGCCACGGTGTCGTTTTCATTGATGACGGGCAGTGCGCCCAGCTCCAGCAAGCGCTGCAGCGTCGCCTCTATATTGCGGCGGCGCGTGGGGTCCTCAACGTCCGCGCCCGTCAGCAGCACCTGCGCCACTGTGTGGTTGTACTGCATAAACTGGCGGTCGTAGATGTACATCAGCTCGCACTGACCCACGGCGGCTGCGGCCTGCTTTGTGGCCATGTCCGACGGACGACCCTGCAAGGGCAGCTTGCCCACGCCCATGCCGATGGCACCCGACGAGACAAGCACAACCTCGTGCCCGGCGTTTTTGATGTCTGCCAGCGCTTTGCACAGCGCCTCCACATGACGGATGTTGATGCAGCCCGTCTTGTGCGCCAGCGTGGAGGTTCCAACTTTTACAACAATACGCATAGGTTTCACGGCTCCCGATCAAAACAAAATTGATTTTCGATGCGCGGACTTCCCCTGTACGCTGCTGTATAAATTTCAGCGTTCCGCTCAAATACTATAACATATTTATGACAAGAAAGCAAAATCGTTTGACGCTGCCCGTATGCTGCACTTATAATGTAACAGAAGTACCGCCGCAAGGACGGCGCAGGGAGTGCTTTGCTGCGCCATGGGGTGCAGGCTGCAAAATGCGGTTTTCCGTACTTTTGCGGCAAGAAGGATCACAAATTTGACGGCACGGCAATTCCGTGCCATTGCTGCGCATTGACAAAGGAGCCATATGAAAAAAACAGACAAGGGAACGAACCATAACGCAGCCGACAGCAAGGCCGTGCGCGGCGCGGAGCCATTGGAAGCCGCCGCCGCCCGCTTCGCTGCGGATTACCGCGGCGGCGCGGACGATTGCGAGTGCGGCACCGATGCGTTTGACGACAGGGACGATGCGGCGGACGCTTTGCCCGGTGTCATTGATGCAGCGGATCTGTTTGATTTGTCCGGCGGTCAGGGCGATGAGGAATCCGCGCGCAAGGCGGCGCGCGGCAGCGTGCCCACCGGCGAGGACGGCGCGCCCGTCAAGGTGGTGCTGTTTGGCGCGGACTGCGGCGAATATGATATGGAGCGCAGCATGGCGGAGCTGACGGCCCTTGCGGAGGCGAACCGGATGCAGGCCGTCGCGGAGGTGGTGCAAAAGCGCACCGTGCCCGAAAACGCGACCTATCTGGGCGAGGGACGGCTGGCAGAGGGGCGGATGCTGTGCATGAATTTGGGGGCGCAGTGCGCGGTGTTTGACGCAGAGCTGACCGGCAGCCAAATTCGCAATATCGAGCAGGTGCTGGAGGTGGCGGTCATTGACCGCACGATGCTGATTCTCGAAATTTTCGCAAGCCGCGCTGTCACAAATGCGGGCAAGCTGCAAACGGAGCTTGCCACGCTGCAATATCGTCTGCCGCGCCTTGCGGGGCTGGGCGAGAGTATGTCGCGGCAGGGCGGCGGCGGCGGGGGCGGGGGCGGTGCACGGCGCGGCGCGGGCGAAAGCCGGCTGGAATATGACCGCCGCCACATTCGCCGGCGCGTTACCATGCTGCGCGAGCGCCTTGCCGAGATGGAGAAGCGCCGCGCGCAGACGCGCAAAAGCCGCGAAAAAAGCGGTGTGCCCGTCATTGCGCTGGTCGGCTATACCAACGTCGGCAAAAGCAGCCTGCTGAACCGTCTGTGCGGCGCAGAGGTGTTGGCGGCGGACATGCTGTTTGCAACGCTTGACCCCACGGCGCGCCGCCTGCGCCTGCCAAGCGGGCTTGAGGCGGTCGTTGTGGATACGGTGGGCTTTGTCAGCCGCCTGCCGCACAATTTGGTGCAGGCGTTTCAAAGCACGCTGGAGGAAGCTGCCTTTGCCGATTTGATTGTCAAGGTGTGCGATGCGTCCGACCCCGAAAACGCGCAGCAGCTCGCCGTGACCGACGCGGTGCTGGCGGAGCTTGACTGCGGCGGCATCCCGCAGCTTGTCGTGTATAACAAGTGTGACCGCGCAAAGGGGCTGTCTTTGTTTGACAGCTCAGCCGTGTGTACCAGCGCCGTGACGGGCGCGGGGCTTGCCGTGCTGCTTGCGCGCATTGATGATGCGCTGTCATCCCGCGTGCGCCGCCTTGCCGTGCAGCTGCCCTATGATAAGCTGGGGCTTGCCGCGCCCATGCGCGACAGCGGCACGGTGCTGAAGGAGGAATATCGCGAGGACGGCGTTTATTTTGAGGGCGTTGTCCGCGCGGCGGATGCGCACAGCCTTGTGCCGTATCTTGTGCAGCCGACCGACAGTGAGGAAATAAAATAAGAGCACGCGCCCAGGCTGCAAAGGGCTGCGTCTGCGCCGGATGCAATATTTTAGGCGGTCGGCGCGTATTAAAAACAAGAGGGGAGCCGTGGATATGGCAGAAACAGCCGCCTTAACGGATGCCGCAGAGATTCTGGAGCGCTATGGTGACATGGTTTTTCGCACGGCCTACGCCATGACAAAAAACCGGCAGGACGCAGAGGACGCGGCGCAGGAGGTTTTTGTTGCGCTGATCGAAAGGGCACCCGTGTTTGCCAATGCCGAGCACCAGAAGGCGTGGCTGCTGCGCGCGGTGATCAACCGCTGCAAAAGCCTGTTCCGCTCGGTGTGGCACAGCCGCACAGACGCGCTTGCGGAGGATTTTCCCGCCGTGGCGCTGACCCCCGACGAGAGCGGTGTCGCCGCCGCGGTCAATGCCCTGCCGCTGAAATACCGGCGGGCGGTGTACTTATATTATGTGGAGGGCTATTCCGCCAAGGAGGCGGCAGTGCTGCTGGAGGTGCCGGTCAACACGGTGCTGACGCAGCTTGCCCGCGCCCGCGCCCGATTAAAAGAAACCTTGAAGGGGGAGTTTGACGATGGATCGGAACGATTATAAAAGCGCGATGCAAAGGCTGGCTCCCAGTGAACAATGGCGCGCCGCTACGCTGATAAAAATGCAGGCGGCACAGATGGGCAGCAGCGCCGCCGCCGCGCAGACAAACGATACGCTTTGTCAGGGCGCACCCGTCACGCCGCTCGCCGCTTCGCGCGAGAAACAGGGGTCCGCGCGCCGCGCCGCGCACTTCCCCGCGCGCCGCACCGCGCTCATCGCAGCGGCGGCGGTGGCGCTGATTGCCGTGCCGTCGCTGTATCTGGTGCTTGGCGGTGCAGGGCTGCACACAAGTGACAAGGCCGCAGCCCCCGCCGAGGCATTGTCCGAGGCGGCCACCGGCGCGGCTTTTTCAAGCAATATCGCGCTCGATGGGGCAGCGCCGGAGGCGGCACCGCGCGAGCCGGCTGCGTCCTTGCAGGGCGAGGATCATCCGGCAGGTGCCGCGCTCGGTGCTGTGCCCGGCGATTCAAAGCAGGAATCCGGCAGCTCTGATGAGCCGAGACTCGCACAAGACGAGGCTTCGCAGACCGTCACGGGCGTGTGCAGCGCATTGACAAACAGCGCACTCACGCTGCAAAGCGACGGCGTAGAGTGCAGCTATGCGCTCTCCGCCGCCACAGAGTGGCCGGACGGCAGAGCGCTGAGAGGGAAAACGCTCACGCTCACGCTTGCCCGCAGCGCCGGCAAAAGCGACGCGGTTGAGGTGCTGTGTGTGGCACTGGCATAAATGCGCAAAATATGGTATAATCAATTGTATACGCCGTCGGTTGCGGCGCGCAGCTGCGCGCCCGAAACCGCTGCTCCGCAGGAGCACTGCCGCGCAAGAGAAAGCGCCGTGGCGGCACAAACAGCAAGCAGAAAAAGGGAGAGAATAACATGATTGAGATAACCATGGAAAACGGCAAAAAAATTCGCATCGAGCTTGACGCAGCCGCAGCGCCAATCACCGTGGAAAACTTTGAAAAGCTTGTCAAAAAGGGCTTTTATGACGGTCTTACGTTTCACCGTGTCATCCCCGGCTTTATGATTCAAGGCGGCTGTCCCGACGGCACAGGCTCCGGCGGACCGGGCTATGGCATCAAGGGCGAATTTGAGCAGAACGGCTTTCAAAACCCCATCAAGCATAAGCGCGGTGTCATCAGCATGGCGCGCAGCGGCATGCCCAACTCCGGCGGCAGTCAGTTTTTTCTCATGCAGGCCGACGCGCCCCATCTTGACGGCGGGTATGCGGCGTTCGGACATATTGTAGAGGGCATCGAGGTTGTGGACGAGATTGCCGCGCTGCCTGTCGATGGGCGCGACAAGCCCAAAATTCCCGCCGTAATGAAAACGGTGCGCGTGGTGGAGGTCTGAGGGATGAAAAAGCTGTTTTCCTTTTTTTGGGATAAGAGCCTGCTTGTTTTTTTGATCATCGGCGGGTTAAATACCATCATCAGCGTGGCGGGCAGCCAGCTTTTACTTGCGCCGCTCAGCGGCGCGTGGGGGGAGACAGGCGGCTATTGGGGCAGCACGGCGATCATGTTTGCACTGTGCAGCATTGCCAGCTTTTATTTTAACCGCAAATACAGCTTCGAAAGCAAGGCTCCCCTCGGTCAGAGCATTCTGCGCTTTTCCGTCGTGATTCTCGTGTGCTATTTGCTGAGCTTTGGCTTTTCGCACTATGTCACACCGCTGCTGGCGGGCGCGCTGCACAGCGCGCTCAGCTCAAAATGGGTCACGCGCCTTGCCATGCTGATCGGGCAGGTTATTTTCACGGGGCTGAACTATATCGGACAGCGCCTGTGGGCATTTAAAGAATAAAACGGGAGGAAACAGGCGATGAAATGTTCTCAATGCGGCGCGGAGGCCGACAAAGGGCGCTGCCCCGTGTGCGGTGCGGTGCTTGACGACGCGCCCGCGGGAAAAAAGACGGCGCATCGGACACAACCCGCGCAGCCTGTTTTGCAGCAGCCCGCAGCACAGCCCTATGCGGGCGCAGCCGCGTCCGGCGCAGCGCCGAAAAATCGGCAGCCCACGTGGCTTGTCATCTTGCTGCTTGTTCTATTCTGGCCGGTCGGGCTTTTTCTGATGTGGCGCGGCACAAGCTGGAGCAGGACGGTAAAGATCCTTGTCACGGTGGCGGTTTCGCTTGTTACAATTCTGCTGCTTGCGCTGGCGGCACTGGGCGCAGGGCTTGTTTTCTCGGCGAATTTGGCGCAGGAGCACAGCGTGCAGGAAAAGACCGAAAATGCAGCTGTCGCGCACAGCATCAGCGAGATGAATCAGGTTGCGCTGACCATGCAGCAGGGGCTGGGCGATGCGGGCGAGGGCAGCACAATGCGCATGCGCTATGACCCCGACGAAAACAGCATGGTGCTGGACACGACCATCAGCGGCGGGGCGGCGCTGGCGGCGTATCTGCTGGACAACGGCGCGACGGGCAGCGAGCTTGACGCGTGGAACGGGCTGAAAATCAGCTATTGCAATTTGAGCGAGCTGCTGCAAGACAATCTTGCTGAAAACGGCTATGCCGACGTGAGCAGCACGGTGAATTTGTTGAACGAGACAAACAAGAGCAATATGCTGCTGAGCATTGTGAATGGAGAGGTTCTTTACAATGTCGTGACTGACGCTTAACCCTGCGCGCAGCATGGCGAAAGTCAGTGGCTCTGGCGTTCAGCCGGCAGGAACCGATAAAAAAACAAAAGGCACAGAGCCTTTTCCTTGTGGAAAAGTGCCCTGTGCCTTTTTG
>JAVXUG010000055.1:0-13685 GCA_036642215.1 Ruthenibacterium sp. | reverse complement strand
CCGTACGGCTTTTGCCGCCGTGCGCGCAGGGGGCTTTGTTTTACAGCGGAGGGAACGGAACGCTTCGCCCGCTGTAAATTTGTCCTTTTGCACACGATGCTTTTCATTTAGAATAACGCTACTTACAAAAAGCGCCAAACGCCTTTATTCAAAACGCCTATTTTCGCCCCTTGCCGGGTAAAATGACAGCTTGCCTATTGTTTTGTGGGAAAATATATATTATACTAACAATAGAATATTCAACAAGGTTCCGTTCCCCGATACCGCTCGCACCGAAACGAAAGGAGAAATGTAATGATGAATCCATTGGATTATGTGCAAAAAACACCGTATATGCTGTACATCGACGGAAAATATGTTCCCTCGCTCAGCAAAAAGACCTCTGATGCTGTGAACCCCGCAACAGGCGAAGTGTTTGCGCAGACGTACCGCGGCGGCAAGGAAGACTGCGAACTTGCTATTGCAGCCGCGCGCAAAGCGTATGACGAAGGGCCGTGGGGCAAAATGTCCGCCAAGGACAGAAGCAAGCTGCTTTTGAATGCCGCGCGCATTCTGGAGCGCCGCGCGGAGGAGTTTGCCGTGCTGGAAACGCTGGAATGCGGCAAAAACTACGGCGCATGCCGCTATTGGGAAGCACCCATGGCGGTGGATGCGTTTGAATACTTTGCGGGCAAGGCTCGCTGTCTGGAGGGCAAGGTTGTCCCGTGTGAGACGGGCACGCTCAATTATGTCACGTGGAACCCCTGCGGCGTTGTGGGCGAAATTCTGCCTTGGAACGGCCCCTTCCTGATGGGCTGCCAAAAGGTCAACGCCATTCTTGCCGCGGGCAATACCGTCGTCATCAAGCCGCCGTCCTGGGGTCAGCTCTCCATGCTGCTGATAGCCGGCGTGTACGAGGAGGCCGGCTTCCCCGCAGGCGTTGTAAACGTCGTCACAGGCTCCGGCTCAGAGGTTGGCAACTGCCTTGTAGAGAGCAGCCTTGTGGACATGGTCTCCATGACGGGCGGCACCGAGACAGGCCGCTCCATCATCCGGCATTCGGCACCCCTCATCAAGGACATTGCGCTGGAGCTTGGCGGCAAAAGCCCCAATATCATCTTTGGCGATGTGGATGTAGAGCAGGCGGCGCGCTGGGCGGTGTACGGCTTTACAAACCACTCCGGTCAGATCTGCGTCTCCGGCACACGCGTGCTGGTGGAGCGCACGATCTATCACGAGTTTTTGGATGCCATGCAGCGCGCCGCCGCGCGCCTTGTGCCCGGCGACGGCTTTGACCCCAAGACAACGCTGAACACCCTGGTGTCGGCAGAGCACGCAAAAACCGTGTGGAACTACATTGAGACGGGCAAAAAAGAAGGCGCACGCCTTGTGTGCGGCGGCGAGCCATATACGGACCCCGCGCTTGTCAAGGGCTGCTTTGTGCCGCCCACCATCTTTGCCGATGTCACCGCTGACATGACTATTTTCCAGCAGGAGATTTTCGGCCCGGTGGGCTGCGTCACCCCGTTTGACACCGAGGAGGAGGCGCTGGCGCTTGCCAACAATTCCAAATACGGTCTGGCGGGCGGCGTGTTTACAAAGGATATGAAGCGCGGCCTGCGCGTGGCAAACGGCATCAAGAGCGGTCAAATTTATGTCAACAGCTTTTTCAGCAAGGCGATGATCGAGTCGCCCGGCACCGGCTGGAAAGAGAGCGGTGTCGGCGTAGCCGGCATCACCAAATATATGATTTCTAAGACCGTTTTTGTGGAAACTATTGACGATACCCTGCCTCCCGTGTGATAATGTACGATAGATAATACATTGGAACAGATCAGCGGCGGCGCGCAAGCTCTTGCGCACCGCCGCCGAAAAAAGCATGACACACGAGGAGAAAAAATATGGAAAACACGAAGGACGCACAGGCGGTCAGCGTCGGCATGAAAATTCGCTCGCTGCGGAAAATCCGCGGGATTTCGCTGCAGCAGTTGGCAGAGGAAATGAGCATGAGCTATTCGTTCCTCTCCGGCCTTGAAAACGGAAAGCACTCTATTTCGCTTACCAATTTGCAGCGCTTTGCCAGCTATTTTGACGTTGACATGATTTATTTTTTACAGGCGCGCAAGGGCTCGACCCTGCATGTGCGCGCCGGCGAGGCGTTCGACGTGAATACCAGCGACGGCATCGGCTTTCATGTCGTGTCGCCCGAAAACAGCAGCAGGCTGCAGGTCAGCTATGTCTGTATGCCGGCGCACCCGAAAACGGAGCGCCATGTCCATAAGCACAAAAAGGGACAGGAGCTGATTACGCTGCTGGAGGGTCGTCTTATCGTGATGGTCGAGGACGAAAAGTACGAGCTTGCGGCCGGCGATTCTGTGTTGTTCGAGTCCGAGGTGGAGCATGTCATTTACACCGAGGACGTTCCCGCAAAATTTATGATTGTGTCCAGTCCGCCCTACGGTCAGAATGCCGGGGCGGTTGGGCAGCAAAAACCCTGAAGCGTTCATTGAAACTGCGCAGGCGCGCCTGCTCCGGCTGTTTGCCGGCAGGAACACCCGCGCGGAAAAACAGCCTATGGCTGTAAAATGTCGCTTCACTGATAGTAAGGAAGTGAGCATTTGGCACTCAGAGCTGTGCATTATATCAACCAGTTCTACGCGGGGCTTGGCGGCGAGGAAACCGCCGGTGTCGCCCTGTCGGTTCTTGACGAAATCAAGGGGCCGGCGCTTGGGCTGAACCGCCTGTGGAACGGCGAGATGGAGGTTGTCACCGTGCTTTGCTGCGGCGATAACTATATCAACGAGGACAAAAATTACGAGCAGGTAAAAGAGCAGATTCGGGAAATTGTGGCAAAGGCGAAGCCCGATGTGTTTATTGCCGGCCCCGCGTTTAACGCAGGGCGCTACGGTGTCGCCTGTGCCAAGGTGGCGGACTTTGTGCGCCGCGAGCTTGGCGTGCCCAGCGTCACGGGCATGTGGTGGGAAAACCCCGCCGTTGCCATGTACGGGCAGGACAACTATATTATTTCCACCACAGAGACAGCCTCCGGCATGACAAAAACGCTGCCGAAGGTGGCAAGCCTTGCGCTGAAGCTGGCAAAGCACGAGCCGGTCGGCCCCGCGCGCATCGAGCATTATCTGCCCACCGGTCACCGCTACAACGAAATGGGCGAGAATACCGGCGCAGAGCGCGTCACCGCCATGCTGGTGAACAAGCTGCAGGGCAAGCCCTATGCAACAGAGGTGCCGCTGCGCAGCTTTGAGATGGTGCCGCCCGCCCCCGCCGTGACCAATTTGTCAAAGGCGGTCGTGGGGCTGTTTACCACCGGCGGCCTTGTCCCCGTGGGCAACCCCGACAAAATCAAGCAGGCGTTTGCCACCGGCTACGGCAGCTATGACATCGCCCAGCTGGACGCGCTGAAAAAAGGCGTGTATGAGTCCATTCACGGCGGCTATGATACAACAGCCGCCAGCGATGACCCGCATCGCTTGATTCCGCTTGATGTGCTGCGCGATGTTGCCGCCGAGGGGCGTATTGGCAGCGTGGCAAGCTTTTTCAGCGCGACGTGCGGCGTTGGCACCAATGTAGAAAGCAGCAAGGAAATGGGGAGGCAGCTTGCCCAGCAGTATCTCACTGCGGGCATCAGCGCGGCGCTCCTCACCTCCACATGAGGGACCTGTACACGTTGCTGTGCAACGATCGCCAAGGAGCTGGACCGTGCGGGCATTCCGAATGTCCACATCACAGCTTTTACCTCTATCGCCCAGAGCGTGGGCGCAAACCGCATTGTATTTGGCGGCGACTTCACCGCCCCCACCGGCAACCCGGATTTGCCCGCGGAGCGTGAAAAGGTCTACCGCCGCAAAATCATCGACAAAGCCTTAGAAGCGCTGCAAACAGACGTAGCGGGCCCGACTGTCTACACCGTCGACGAGAGCAAGGAGGGCTGAGCCATGATTGATATGAAACTGACACGATGCTATTTTGATGTAAAGGACGTGCGCTTTGGGGATGCGTGTGCGCTGGAAAACGGCGTGCTCACCATCAGCAAGGACGAGCTGCGCGCCCTGACGCAGGATTTGTGCAAGGCCGTGAAATCGGTCGATTTCGAGCTGACACAGCCCGGCGAAAACGCCCGCATCATCCATGTGCTGGACACGCTGCAGCCCATGCTGAAGGTAGAGGGCGAGGGCGCGCAGTACTCCGGCTTTTTCAGCACGCCCTACACCGTGGGACGCGGGCGCACCAATCTGCTGCGCGGCTTTGCCGTTATGGAGAGCGCCGCGCTGCCGTGGGACGATGCCAATGCCTCCAGCGGACTGTTATATCCGCGCGATGCCATTGTGGAGCTGCGCGGCCCCTACGCCGCCTATACCCCGTTTGCGCAGACGCTGAATCTGGTCATTTTGTACGAGCTGAACGAGGGCAAATCCTCGCTGGAGTACGACAATGATATCCGTCTGATTGGCCTGCGCGTGTCGCAGCATTTGGCAGAGCTGACGCGCGCGCTGACCCCGGATGCCGAGGAGCTGTTCTCCACCGAGGAGGAGCACCCGGAGCTGCCCGGTGTCGTGATGGTCTGGCAGTGCCAGAATCAAGGCCCCTACGCGAACACCCTGCTGTACGGAATGCCCATTGACGACATGGTGCCCACGCTTTTGCACCCCAACGAAATGCTGGACGGCTGCGTGGTGAGCGGCAACTATGTGTGGCCCGCGTTTAAGGTGCCCACCTATCTGCACGTGAACCATCCGGTGCTGCTGGAATTGTACCGCCGCCACGGCAAGGATATCAACTTTAAGGGCGTTATTTTCTGCCGCAGCCATAACCCCTCCAACTGGCATAAGCAGCGCTGCGCGTCGTTTGGCGTAAAGCTGGCGCAGATGCTGGACGCAAAGGGACTTGTCATGGTGTGGGAGGGCGGCGGCAACGCCTGCGTGGACGGGATGCTGACCCTTCAGACGGCAGAGCGGCACGAGATCAAAAGCTCTGCCCTCACGTTTGAATTTGGCGGGCCGGACGGCACCGAGGGCATTCTGCTGGTGGACGACGTGCCGGAGGCCGATGCCATCTGCACGGGCGGCTCCATCGAAAAGCCCATCCATCTTGAAAAGGTGGCGCGCGCCGTCGGCGGCGATGTGTTCCGCTTGAACAAGGAGTCCGGCGGCTGGTTCCCACCTGCCACGGGCGAATTGGACTTGACCACCACCACCCAGATGTATCTGGGCGGGAACCAGTGCGGCTACAGCAAAATTTTTGCCGAGGCGTATTAAGCGGTTCCCTAGGGCATGTTTGAAAACTCCATGCATTCGTCTTTTCACCCAAAATTCGTCCTGCACTGCGTTAGAAAAGCTTGACAAACACAAAGTGTGCCTACACTTTTCTGCCTTGCGCAGAACAAATTTTGTGAAAAAATCCAAACACAGCGAGTTTTCAAACACGCCCTGATGAAAACACCCCCTTTCTTTTTTGCTGCCTTGCGGCGGACGGCTTGCGTTCGCCGCAAAGCGGCAGAAAAATAGAAAAACAAAGCAGAAACAGGATAAAGAAATGCAAAATAAATACGACGTGATCATCATCGGAAGCGGCCCCGCAGGGCTGGCAGCCGGACTGTATACGGGTCGTGCGCGGCTGCGCACGTTAATTCTTGAAAAAAGCAAGGTGGGCGGACAAATCGTCATCACCTCCGAGGTGGAAAACTACCCCGGCGGCGTTGAGGGCGACAGCGGCGCTGCCTTAATTGACCGGATGCGCGCGCAGACCGAGCACTTCGGCGCAGAAATCCGCAGAGAGAGCGTGACGGCGCTGAAGCTTTCGGGCGAGACAAAAACCGTGATTTGCGGCGACACCGTGTACGAGAGCCGCGCCGTCATTTTGGCGACGGGCGCAAACCCGCGCCCCATCGGCTGCCCCGGAGAGCGCGAGCTGACCGGCAAGGGCGTGTCCTATTGTGCCACCTGCGACGGCGCGTTTTTTGAGGACATGGACATCTACGTGGTGGGCGGCGGCGATTCCGCCGTGGAGGAGGCGCTGTATCTCACGCGCTTCGGCCGCCGGGTCGTCCTCATCCACCGGCGCGACGCGCTGCGCGCCGCAAAATCCATTCAGGAAAAGGCGTTTGCAAATCCCAAAATAGAATTTATGTGGGACAGCGTTGTCACGCGTCTTTCGGGTGAGGGGATTCTTTCGGAAATGACCGTTAAAAACGTTAAAACGGGCGTGGAAAGCGTCATCCGGGCAAACGAGGACGACGGCACGTTTGGCGTGTTCGTGTTTGTGGGGCTTGTGCCCAACAGCACGCTGTTCGGGGCGGAAATCCCGCAGCAAAACGGCTATATTTTGACCGATGCGGAGATGCAGACCGGCATTCCGGGCGTGTACGCAGCGGGCGACATCCGCGTAAAAAGTCTGCGTCAGGTGGCGACGGCTGTCAGCGACGGTGCCATTGCCGCTGTGCAGGCAGAGCGCTATCTGGAAGGACTGTAACGCAAAAAGGAGGATTTTTTCTATGCTGGAGCTTAACAAAGAAACCTTTGAAGACGAGGTGCTCAAGGCACCCGGCACTGTATTTGTCGATTTTTACGGCGACGGCTGCGTGCCGTGCGCGGCACTGATGCCCTTTGTGCACGCGCTGGCCGAAAAATACGGCGACAAAATCAAATTCACCGCACTGAACACCACCAAGGCGCGCCGCATGGCCATCAGCCAAAAGGTGCTGGGGCTGCCGGTGCTGGCTCTCTATCGCGGCGGCGAAAAAATTGACGAGCTTGTCAAGGATGACGCAACGCCGGAGGCCATCGAAGCCATGGTGCAAAAATATTTAGGGTGAAACGCGCTTTTGCGCTTTTCCACACAAATGATACGGAAAGGAGAAAAGGATATGAGTTTGCTGAAAGGGAAAAAAGTCATTGTCTTGGGTGACCGCGACGGCATCCCCGGCCCTGCCATTGAAGCCTGCGTTAAGGCTGCGGGCGGCGAGCTGGTGTTTTCCTCCACCGAATGCTTTGTCTGAACGGCTGCCGGAGCAATGGATTTGGAAAACCAGAAGCGGGTCAAGGAATTTGCGGACCAATACGGTCCCGAAAACCTTGTGATGATCCTCGGCGCAGCCGAGGGTGAAGCAGCCGGGCTTGCCGCCGAAACGGTGACAGCCGGTGACCCCACGTTTGCCGGTCCATTGACAGGAGTCTCGTTGGGACTCACGGTATACCACATCTGCGAGGCCGAGGTAAAGGCCGAAATCCCCGCCGATGTGTACGAGGAACAGATCAGTATGATGGAAATGGTGCTGGATGTTGACGACCTTGCCAAAGAGGTCGGAGCCATCCGCACAGAGTACAGCAAGTACCTGAACTGATTCTTGCGAAAATTGCCGCAGCAAAGCGTTCCGGGTGTGTTCCGTGCGGGCATTTTGCCCTGCGGTGCGCCCTGTCCGCCTTGCTGCGCTTTTTTTGTTTTGCCGCGATAAGCTTTGCGGTGTGACTTTTTTACACGCAAACACTTTTCTCAAAAAATCCGCTTTGAATGATAGGAGAATTTACTTATGAACAGTGTCATCAAGGGCACGGGCTATGTGCTGGCGCATGTGCCCTCCATGGTTGCCGTCAGCGGCACAACCCAATCGACAGAGCGCATTGTCAACCCCGATTCCGACTATCTGCGCGCGCTTTCAAGCCACCTGCGCACCTACGAGCAGGCCGTCGCCTATGCGCCCAACCAGACCTATATCGGCAGCATTACCCCGGAGCAGCTTCGCGAAATGCCGCAGCCGTGGTACGAGAACGATTGTCCCAATGCAGCGCGGGCGGGTCGCTTCGGCGAGATCATGCCGGAGGCTGAATTTCTGCTGCTGATGCAGCTTTGCGACGCGTTTGACCTCGTGCGGCTGGAGCGCGGGTTTGTGGCGGCTACACGTCCGGCGCTGGCGGCGCACCCGCTGATGACCGAGGAAATGCTGGCGCTGCTGGCAGAGGGCGTGGACGAAACGGACATCACCCGCTATGTGACCGACGAGCACGCCGAGCCGCTGTGCTGCGGCGGGCGCACGGTCGGCTATGTGCGCCGCGGGCACGACGTGGACGGAAACCTCAGCGCCGAGGTGCTGCTGGAAAACATTGCGGAAAAGGCAAGCAGCGTGCTGGCCATTCTGCACTGTGTCCACAGCGCGGGCATCAGCAAGGCGGACGTGGATTATGTCATTGATTGCAGCGAGGAGGCCTGCGGCGATATGAACCAGCGCGGCGGCGGCAACTTTGCCAAGGCAGCGGCGGAAATAGCCGGCCTGCCCAACGCCACCGGCTGCGATGTGCGCGCGTTCTGCGCCGCACCCGCCCACGCGCTGATTGACGCGGCATCGCTTGTCAAGGCAGGCACGTTTAAAAACGTGATTGTCGCGGCGGGCGGGTGCACCGCAAAGCTTGGCATGAACGGCAAGGATCATGTGCGCAAGGGGATGCCGGTGCTTGAGGATCTGCTAGCGGGCTTTGCCGTGCTGGTCAGCCAAAACGACGGGGTCAGCCCCGAAATTGACACCTCTGTGGTCGGCCGCCACACGGTTGCGACGGGCTCGTCGCCGCAGGCGGTCATCACGGCGCTGGTGGCGCAGCCGCTGGAGCAGGCCGGCCTTAAAATCACCGATGTGGATCGCTTTGCGCCGGAGCTGCAAAATCCGGAAATCACAAAGCCGGCGGGCGCGGGTGACGTGCCGCTGGCAAACTATAAGCTCATCGGCGCGCTGGCTGTTATGCGCGGCGAAATTGAGCGTGCGGCGCTGGCAAGCTTTCCCGCGGAGCACGGCTTGACCGGCTGGGCACCCACGCAGGGGCATATCCCGTCCGGTGTGCCGTATCTCGGTCACGCGCGCGATGCCATTTTGGCGGGCACGGTCAACCGCGTTTTGCTCATTGGCAAGGGCAGCTTGTTTTTGGGCCGCATGACAAATTTATTTGACGGCGTTTCGGTGCTGATTCGTCCGAACAGCGGCGAGAGCGCCGCGCAGGAAAGCGCGCGTGCGGCGGGCGTAAGCGACGAAAAGCTGCGCGCGATGCTGGCGCAGGCCATGGGCGATTTTGCCGCGGCGCTGCTGGCGCAGACAGAGGGCGGTGAGCCGAATGCATGACGCACAGGGCGCAAAAAGCGCGCAGGAAAACGACGTGCGCCGTATGCTGGCAAAAACGTTTCTAGAGCTGCGCGAGGGCTTGCTGACGGGCAGCACAGGCGCTGTGCCGCGCATTGTTGTGACGGGTCTTGGCAGCGAGCTTGGCGAGCAAGCTGTGTTGGACGGCGCAGTTGCCGCCGCAAAGGCGGGCGGTGTGCAGGTGCTGTATCTCGGCACGCTGCACGCGCCGCAAGTTCTGTGCGTGCCCGTGCAGAGCGAGGACGAGGCGCGCGATAAAATGGAGGCCATGCTCCGCAGCGGTGAGGCGGATGGCGCGGTGACCATGCACTATCCGTTCCCCATCGGCGTGGCGACGGTCGGCCGTCTGCGCGCGCCCGCCACAGGGCGGGAATTTTATCTTGCCACCACGACGGGCACCGCCGACACCGACCGCGTGGCAGCCATGGTCAAGGGCGCGGTGTATGGCGTTGCCGTGGCAAAGTGCTGCGGCAGGGAAGCCCCCACCGTGGGCATTGTCAACGTGGACGGCGCGCGCGCTACAGAGACGGTGCTGAAAAAGCTTGCCGCCGGCGGCTGGGACGTGCAGTTTGGCGCGTCGCAGCGGGCGGAGGGCGGCGTGGTGCTGCGCGGCAATGACGTGCTGTGCGGGGCCTGTGACGTGGTGGTGTGCGATTCCCTCACGGGCAATCTGCTGATGAAGCTGCTCAGCGCGTTCACCTCCGGCGGCAGCGTGGAGACGACGGGCAGCGGCTACGGCCCCGGCGCGGGCAGTCAGTTTGACCGCGTGGTCGGCATCGTATCGCGCGCCTCGGGCGCGGCGGTCATCGCGGGTGCGGTGGCCTATGCGGCGCAGGCTGTGCGCGGCAAGCTGTCCGCGTGCGTGCAGACGGAGCTTGCCGCCGCAGAGCGCGCGGGGCTTGCGCGCCTGCTTGCGCCAAAGGCGGCCGTGGCGGGCACTGCGACGCAGCCGGCGGGAAAAGCGCCGGAAAAAGAGGTTGTCACAAGCCAGCTTGCGGGCATTGAGATCCTGGATCTCGAAAACGCCGTGCAGACGCTGTGGGCGGCGGGCATTTATGCCGAAAGCGGCATGGGCTGCACCGGGCCTGTCGTCCGCGTGTCGGACGCAAAGCTTAGCGCGGCGCGCGCGCTGCTTGTGGAAAAGGAATATCTGGGCGAGTGAGCGCAGCCCGGCATAAAGGAGAGACAGGGTATGGAACAATCGGCATTGCTGCGGCAGATTCCCAAGGTGGATGAGCTGCTTTCGCACGAGATGGTGGGTCTGCTGCTGGAAACCGCACCCCGCACGGTTGTGGTGGATGCGGTGCGCACGGTGCTGGCGCAGCTGCGCGGCAGCGTGCTGGCGGGCACTGCGACAAAGGTGCCCGCGCCCGATGCGCTGGCGCGTGCCGTGTGCGAAAAAGCACAGCAGCTTGCCGAGATGCATTTGCGCCCTGTCGTGAACGGAACGGGGATTGTGCTGCACACAAACCTCGGTCGCGCTGTGCTGTGCAGCGACGCGGCGCAGGCCGTGTTTGAGACGGCGCGCAGCTATACCAATACCGAGTTTGATCTTGTGACCGGCGCGCGCGGCAGCCGCCATGCGCACATCGAGGCGCTGCTGTGCCGTCTGACGGGCGCGGAGGGTGCCATGGCGGTCAACAACAATGCAGCCGCCGTGCTGCTGATGCTGTCCACCGCGGCGAAAGGGCGCGAGGTCGTCATCTCGCGCGGGGAGCTTGTGGAAATCGGCGGGGCGTTCCGCATTCCGGAGGTCATGGAAATGAGCGGCTGCGCGCTGCGCGAGGTGGGCACCACCAACAAGACGCGCGCCGACGATTACGAGCGCGCCGTGTGCGAGCAGACAGCCGCGCTGTTAAAGGTGCACACAAGTAATTTTAAAATCATGGGCTTTACCGAGGAGACCTCGCTGCCCGAGCTGGTCGCCACGGGCGCGCGCCACGGGGTGCCCGTGCTGTATGATATCGGCAGTGGGTCGCTTGTTAAGCTGTCGCGCTTTGGCCTTGCGGACGAGCCGACCGTGCAGGACAGCGTGGCGGCGGGCGCGGACATCACCACGTTCAGCGGCGACAAGCTGCTGGGCGGCACACAGGCCGGTATTTTGGTGGGCAAAAAGGACTGGATTGACCGCTGCCGTAAAAACCCGCTTGCCCGCGCGCTGCGTGTGGATAAGCTGACGCTTGCGGGGCTGGAGGCCACGCTGAAATGCTATCTTGACCCTGAGGAGGCACTTGCCAAAATTCCCGCGCTGCGGATGCTGTACACGCCCGCAGAGGAGCTGAAAAAGCGCGCGGAAAGCTTGTGTAAGGCTATTTCCGCGCGCACCTGCGCGTGCGAGGCAGAGGTTGTGCCCTGTGACAGTCAGACGGGCGGCGGCGCGGTGCCAACGCAGCTTTTGCCGTCGTGGGCGGCTGCCATCACGCCCTATCCCTGCACCGTGGACGAGCTGGACGCGCGGCTGCGGGCGCTGCCTGTTCCCGTGGTGGGCTATATCACGCACGGGCGGCTTCTGCTGGACGTGCGCACCATTTTGGCGCATCAGGCGGACGCGGCGGCCTTTAGCGTGGTACACTGTCTGGCCCCGCGCGAAGCATGACACCGCGATCGGCGCGATCGGGGAGAAGGACGGCTTGCTCTGCGGCATAGGCAGGGCAGTCAAAAGAGATCAACCACCGGAGGAGCGATGTAGCATGAACCATATCATCATCGGCACGGCAGGGCATGTGGATCACGGCAAAACCTGTCTTATTCAAGCGCTGACGGGCGTTGACACCGACCGGCTGGCGGAGGAAAAAAAGCGCGGTATTACCATCGAGCTTGGCTTTGCCGCGCTCACGCTGGATGACGGCAGACAGGTGGGCATCGTGGACGTGCCGGGGCATGAAAGGTTTATCAAAAACATGCTGGCGGGTGCGGGCGGCATTGATCTTGCCATGCTTGTGGTGGCGGCGGACGAGGGCTTTATGCCGCAGACGCGCGAGCATCTGTCCATTCTCTCGCTGCTGGGCGTACACCACGGCGTTGTCGTGCTGACAAAAACAGACCTTGTGGATGACGACTGGCGCGCGATGGTGTGCGAGGAAATACGCGGCGAAACGGCGGGCACCTTTTTGGAGGATGCACCCGTTCTGCCGGTGTGCGCGCGCACGGGCGAGGGGATTGCCGCGCTGCGCGCCGCGCTGACGGCGCTTGCCTGCACCGTGGAGGAAAAAGATCTGACGCGCCCGTTTCGTCTGCCGGTGGACAGGGTGTTTTCTGTGGATGGCTTTGGCACCGTGGTGACGGGCACGCTGATTGACGGCGATGTGCGGGTGGGCGATGCGGTGCAGCTTTATCCGGGCGACGAGAGCGCAAAGGTGCGCAATTTGCAGGTGCACGGCGCGGACACGCCGGAGGCATTTGCGGGGCAGCGCGTGGCGATGAATCTGGCGGGTGCAAAAAAAGAGAAGCTGCTGCGCGGCGACACCGTGGCGGCACCCGGCTCGATGCAGACAACACGGCTGATGGACGTGTGGCTTGACGTTGTAAAGGAGTGTACCCATCCCATCACGCATGGGCTGCGGCTGCATCTGTACCACGGCGCGCGCACGGTGCTGTGCCGTCTTGTGCTGCCGGGGCGCGACAGCATTGCCCCCGGCACGGGCGCGCCGGCGCAGCTGCGCCTGGATGAGCCGCTGTGCTGCCGCGAGGGCGACCGGTTTGTGGTGCGTTTTTTTTCGCCGCTTGAAACCGTGGGCGGCGGTGTTATTCTGGAGAGCGGGACGCGCCCGCTGCGCCACAGCGATGCGGCGGCGGCTGCGTCGCTTGCCTGCAAGGCACACGGCACGCCCGCCGAAAAGCTGGCGCTGCTGCTGCAAGAGCACACCCTTGCGTGCATGAACGTGTGCGAGTGCGCGCTGCGGCTGCGCCTTTCGTTCCGGCAGACGCAGACGCTGCTGGACGCATGTCCCGATGCTGTTTCTGCCGACCATCCCTCCGGGAAAATCTGGCTGCACCGCGCGGTGCTCGATCAGCTTGCAAAGCGCGGCGGCGCACTGTTAAAAGCCTACCACGCGGCAAATCCGCTTGCGCCGGGCATGCCGCGCGAGGAGTTCCGCGCAAAGCTTTCGGGCACCGCAACACCGGTGCAGGATGCCGTTTTGAATGCGCTGCTCGCCCAAAACGACGAATTGATTTGCACGCAGGGGATTGTCAAACGAAAGGATTTTGGTGTATACTATACGAAAGCACAGCAAAAGCTGCGCGATGCGCTGTGCGCCGCGTTTGAGCAGGGCGGCTTTGCCCCGCCCGAAAACGACGCGCTGAACGCCCTGTTCCCGCGCGAGCGCGAAGCGCTGAAGCAGATGCTGCGCGCACTGTGCGAGGAGGGCTGGCTTGTGCTGGTGTCGCCGCAGTTTTATATGAGCGGTGCGTGCGTGCAAAGGGCGCAGGAAATATTTGCGCAGCTGCAAGCGAAGGGCGGCGCAGTGGCACTGGGCGATTTTCGCGATGCGCTGGGCAGCTCGCGCAAATATGCGCTGCCGCTGCTGGAATATTTCGATCGGCGCGGCATCACCGTAAAAAGCGGTGA
>JAVXUG010000054.1:4469-13951 GCA_036642215.1 Ruthenibacterium sp. | reverse complement strand
GGCGTCAAGCTCATCGTGGGCGACAAGTGTATGGGGATGTTGGAGGCTGTGGGCGAGGTGTTCCCAGATGCAAAATACCAGCGCTGCATCGTCCATTTTTACCGCAATGTTTTCTCCGTTGTACCTAAATCAAAGGTGAAAATTGTGGCTAAAATGCTCAAGGCGATCCACGCACAGGAGAGCAAGAAAGCGTCGCGGGAGAAGGGCAAGGCCGTTGTAGATGAGCTCCGATCCATGAAACTGAAGGAGGCTGCCAAGAAGCTTGAGGATGGAATTGAGGAAACGCTGACCTATGCCGATTTTCCCTCAGAGCACTGGACGAGAATCCGTACAAACAACGCCATTGAACGGCTGAACCGGGAGATCCGCCGGCGTACGCGGGTAGTGGGCTGTTTTCCGGACGGCAACTCGGCGCTGATGCTGGTCTGCGCCCGGCTGCGGCATGTTGCCGGCACCCAGTGGGGCAACAAGAAATACATGAACATGAAGCATCTGGAGGCTGTCTGCGAGGATGCCTCCGCTGTGGGCTGAGGCCGTTTACCGGAGGCTACAAACCAATTTGCGCATAAAGCTTGACAGTACCTGTAAAAACACCAACAAATACCGTTTAATTCGCGTTTAATAAAAAAGCAAAAACCCGCAATGCACTGCGGGTTAAACAATAGTTAAACATAAAAAAAGCACTGTTTAAAACTGGCTTGCGCCTTTCTTTAAACGGTGCTTTTTTAATGCGAATATGCGAAGTTTTTCAATTTTTAATGCGAAGAACTTCGCATTAAGAGTTTGCGCGGGTTTACAAGGACTTTAAGAACTATTTTCTTTAAATAATTAAAACTAAAAGATAACTATTCCAGAAGCAAAAACGCTAAACTATCACGCGTGCAAGCTGCATAGATTAATGTATATTTAGTATAAAAACGCGCTTATATGTATGTAGAAAATGATTTGAAAACGCATCATACAATGCAAAAAATTAAGCGGTACCATCCGCACTATGTTGAGAAAATGATTGCGGCCCCTTTTGCCTTTTTTGAAGTTGGTATAGCATATATTCTTCAACTTCTGTTTGTTGCGACGCGTTTAAACTTCGGTAGACAGACAAAATACTCTGTTCGCGTAGAGAAACAGCTGGTTCTGAATTCAGAGAATTCATGCACGGTTCTTCGCCCGTAACAAGCCAATCTAAACTACACTGCAAAACAGAACGCAATAGCACTAATGTTTGCAGCGATGGATTGTACTTATTGTTTTCCAACTCACTTAAGTTACCTGAACTCATGCTCGTTGCCTTTATTACCGCCGTCTGCGTCAATTTAAGTTGCTTGCGTCTATCGCGGATGCGTTCCCCTATTGTCATTACGACCCTCTGCTTTCTAACGAAATCTCTGAAATATGAAATTTATGTTGACTTTCTCTGATATCCGAATATATTAGTGATATAGAACTAAATCACACGATCAGCATACCACAAACCAAAGCAAAAATAAAGAAAAAACTGGTCGTGTGTAAGGAAGGAGTTTGCCAATAAAATGCCGCATTAGTCCTTTTGGGATGGAAATTAAGAAAGCACTACTAGATAAAAACATGACGCAGATTGAGCTTTCCGCGCAAGTGGGAACCTCCCCTGAATATCTGGGGCTTATCTTGGCTGGGCATCGCTCCGGCACAAAATACCGTCAAGCGATTGTTGATACGCTGAAGCTTGATAAGAAATGGAGCGCAGACAGCGCTGCATCATAAGTAAAGGAGCACCACAATGAAAGAAAAACTAATCGAAGCTGTAAATGCGATGTGGGGCGAAAGCTACACAGACTTCAAAGAAATGTGCGACGAACTTTCTCCGTCTGAGATTTTAGACGCATGGCTCTCCTATGAAGGCATTAGCGGCTACACGGCAGCTATTACAGTTGCAATACGTGTCCTAGGGTGGACCGCTCCGGACGAAAAGAACCAAACCATCCTATCGAATTTTACGCAGTCGTGCTCTGGAAATCGCCGACTTTCCAAGCCAATCCGCGTGGGTGAATGCTATCACAACGATACATCCTGCTATGAAGTGCGCGAAGCCATGCCATCAGTCGGAGAAGCGCTGCTATATCACCCTAAAGACGATTTTTATGTCTTAGTGCGTGGCGCGGCTCTATATGACACGCCAAGTGGCGAGCAGCTACTGTGGAGCAGCTTTACACTGGGTGACTTTAGATGCAGTGCTGACAGCGCTGCATCCAAAGCCGATCTCGAACAAGGAGGCGTAACATTATGAGCAAGTACATCAAGCTTGACACGCCGATCAGCGTCGGCGCTTGCTATCCGCAGGGGAGCAATTATGTGAGCTGGTACAAGGTGCTTAGTATAGATGACGATACGGCGATACTATGCAGGCCAAAGGACGGGTGGACGCTTGTTGCACACAATCCGGCGCTTTACGAGACGCCGCATGGGCAGCAGCTGATATGGGACTACAGCACGGGCGGACATTTTGAAAAAACAACCACGAAAGCGATTAAAATGACGTTTAAAAAGCCGAAACGGCCTACTGGCCGTCCACTGATAGCTGGTCGATCAGTGCTGATGAGGTGACCTGAAGCGAGGTGCTTATATATCACAACAGGCAGGCAAAAAAACAATTTAAGGGCTAGCGCTCTGGGAAGGATAAAAAGCATGGAAACTCTATCACTGCTACTTTCAATTGGTGCAGTAGTCTTGGGCATTATCTGCACAGTGATTAACATCAAATACGGCTAAAGGTAATTTTGTAGAGAATGTTCCTTTACTGGTACAAAATTCTATTTGGGCATCTCCTATTTTGAGCATTTCAATAGTGAGGTCATCATCCGTGTTAACGTATAAAAATCCGCCTGTAGCGGCAATCCCAGCTAGGCTGATAGGAAGCTGCATTGACAACATTACTTGTTGGTTAAGAATTTCCTTCCCGATTCTATAGCTTGATGTGAAGCAAACTTGCGGAATCCATTCAAATTCATACCTGCACCTATCTAGCACTAAAAATATACGTGACAGCGCGATAGGCTGAGCTGAGTGATTTTCTATAATAGCTTCTAGCATAACGGGGTGCTTGGGGAGATGCTCGGCCACACTCACGGACTTCCAAAGCACTTTTACTCTCCGCCTGTTCTTATATATTAAAAAGGCGGAGTTTCCAGCGGACATCACAAATCCGGCTAGGGCGAGAAAGAAAGTAATTGCTTCCCTATTTTCAAACAAAAAACGCCAAACAGAACCCATGAAATCACTCCTTACATAATGAAGTTTACCATAAAACAGCCGAAACCGCCAGCGTGGCGGTCTTGCGGGACTGACCGCCCGTAACTGATGATGGCAGGTCACGATAAAACACATAAAGGCAGGTGATGACTTTGGAAATGTTGAGCGTAAGCGAGGTGGCGTCTTTGCGCGGATGCAGTGAGCGGAATGTGCAAGACCTAGTAAAACGCGGAACATTACCCCACGAAAAGTGCACCAATAAACTTAATCGGCTACAGCTTTTTATTCCTCTTTCCGCGCTCCCCGACGATGCGCAGCGACGGTACCATGAACAGCATGGCGTTGCAAATGTACTGCACTATGCAGAGCGCACACCGCGGCAAACGCGCGAGGTGGACAGCTACAGTGAGGCCGAGCGCAAGGAGATTGACTTTTGGGTTACGCTGCTGGAACGCTGGCAGTATTACCGCGACCGAGCCGCAAACGTGAACAAATCGAAAATTGATGCGCAGTTTGTATTACAGTGCCAAATGGAGCATCCGGAGCTAGCCATCAGCGAAGACATTTTGTATCGCCGCCAACGCGCACTGCGTGACGGCAACATGGATGGACTGCTGGATAAACGCGGCAAGTCCCGTCTCGGGGAAAGCGATATGCCGGATGAAGTAACCTCTGCTTTTTTTACCGCGTATCTTACGCAGAGCAGACTGTCCATCCCGCGCTGCATCAAAGCCGTGGAGCAATGGGCAAAAAAAGAAAATCCAAGCGTTCTGCCGCTCCCGAGTTACAGTACATTTTACCGCAAAATGCAGGAGCTTCCGCTGGCGGTGCGCATTTTGTGCCGCGAGGGGCCAAAAGCCTACTACGACAAGTGCAGTCCTTATACGCGCCGCCAATACGAGACCTTGGGCGCAAATGACTGGTGGGTTGGCGATACTTACACCTGCGATGTCATGACAAGAGGCCCGGACGGGAAAACGCATCGACCGTATCTGTCAGCGTGGGTGGATGTACGCAGCGGCATCTTTGTCGGATGGAACATTGCCTTTGATTCCAACAGCCAAAACACCATTTATGCGCTGCGCCGCGCGGCTACGCAATATGGCATTCCGAACAACAATTTTTATGTGGACAACGGCCGCGAATATCTGACCTATGATTTAGGCGGACGCGGACACCGCGCAAAAAAGCTGTTAGCAGACGGAAGCGAGGCGTTTGCTCCGCCGGGTATTTTTAGGCGCATGGATGTGAACATGGTCAACGCCCTCGTCTGCAACGCGCGCGCAAAGCTGGTGGAACGCAGCTTCAACGATGTGAAGAACTACATTATGAAACTGTTTCCAACCTATACGGGCGGCCACATCAAAGAAAAGCCGGAGCGTTTAAAACACGTGATTAAGACGGACGCCGTGCCCACCGATGAAGAATTCATCTCCAAGGTGAACGACCTGATTGAACACTACCTCAATTATGAACCTTACTACGGACAGGTTGTCGAGGACAAGGGTAAGCGCCGTATTGACGTATTTTTTGAACGGCGTTTAAAGACCAGACAGCCTACGCCGGAGGCGCTGCGTCTCATGATGCTGCGCACCTCAATGCCCGTCACTGTTAAGCGCAACGGAATTGAAATAGATGTGCGCGGCGGTGTAAAAGTTTGGTATTACTGCGATGAGTTGTGCAACCGAATGCAGGGCAAAAAGGTATATGCGCGATACGACCCGGACGATTTGAGCAGCGTGCGCGTCTACGACGAAGAAGACCGCTTTTTGCTAGAAGTGCCACGCAGCACGCTGGAGGCGCAGTACGGCGCATCACAGGAGGCGCTTGCGGCGGGAGAAAAGAAAAAACGCCACGCAAAAAAAGCGCTTGTGGAATTTATTAACACCTTGGTGCTCCCCGATGGAGAAATTGACCCGCTTGCCCTTATGCTTGACCTCGCCGAGGAAAACAAAGCAAACCCGGCGCGCGATCCCGGATCTAAGCTGATATCCCTGGAATATCCGACCGAAGAACCACTGCTACAGGCCGTTGGCGACATCGACATAGCGGCAATGAATCGAAATTTTATTGTACAAAACGGAGGGTTAGACGATGAGTAAAGCTTATAACAGCACCTTACAGGAAAAGGTGCGCGATTACATGAGAGAGGCAAAGGTCAGCCAGGCTAAGCTGTCCGGCATGCTAGATATCAGCAGTACGATGCTGAGCCAGTACCTCAACAGCCAGTATCCGGGTGACATCAGCGCAACGGAGCGCAAAATAGAAGAGTTTTTGCACACACAGGAGGCGCGTGCCGAGGTGTTGCAGCAGGCTGCTGCTTACACCGTCAACACCGGCTATGTGCCCACCACGGTGAGCGAGGACGTGTACCAAAGCATCTTATTTTCGCAGTTGAACCGCTGTATGTCGGTGCTGCACGGTGACGCCGGTGTGGGCAAGACCAAGGGCGCCATCAAGTTTGCAAAGGACCATCCCAACAGCGCGGTGTACATCAAGGTTAGCCCCACCAACAGCAGCATCACCGGCGTGGTCACGCTGTTGGCGCGCAAGCTTGGCATCAGTGGCGTGCGGGGTCGCCGTCAACTGATGGACGCGGTTTGCACCCGTGTGCAGGGCACTAATAAAGTTATTATTATCGACGAAGCACAGTTCCTAAACCCGACCGCCATCGACGCGCTGCGCTCCATCAGCGACGGCGACGAGACAAGCGAAAACCCCGGCAATGGCGTGTGCCTAATTGGCAACAGCAGAATTCAAAGCAAAATCAAGGGCAGCGCCGACGCGGGTTATGCACAAATTTTTACGCGCATCCACTTGCAGCGCGAGTATCGCACCACGCAGACCACCCGCGAGGATATTTCTTCCTTGTTCCCGCAACTCGCCCGCGAGGGTCGGGATAAGGAACTGGACTTTTTGTTCAGCGTGAGCCGGAGCATCCACAGCACGCGCGACGCCGTTTACATTTTTGACCTTGCTGTGAAAGCGCAGGACATCAGCTTTGAAAATTTGCGCCGCATTGCCGTCCACATGGGCGTGGGGGTAATTTGATATGACAGGATTGATACACGCAGCCCGCAGCACGCGCCGCATCGGCGGCACGGTGTATGTGTACAACGAGAGCGGGCGCGCCATTTGGGGCTTTAGCGCACTGTCGCTGGCGGTGCAGTACTACTCTATGCCGCGCGAGACCTTTTTGGCCGCCTATGGCTTTGTGTGGGTGCCGGACGAGCCATACGCCACGCTGGCACAGCAAAAGCTCGGAGGACGTACACAATGACGCAACAAGAATGGAAAATCGCAGAGGAAAAAATCAAGGCTGACTATGACGGCTGCGAGCTGCTGGTGGATGGATACCATGTGACCTTACACATGGAGCCAATGGACGCTTACAAAAATATCATTGTCGTATACGTGGACGGGAAATGCAACATGAAATGGTGTCTTGAAGATTGCGAAGAGCGGCGGCGGTTTTGCTGCGCGCATAAACGGTCGCTGATTAAAACAAAAAAGCAGCGCGAGGCGCTGAAAGGCCTCTCGAAAAAGTCGCAGGAAGCGGTGCGAGAACGAGCTAGTTATTATGCATATTTACCGTGGTGGTCGTCCTTTGCACCGTTAAAACGGCATTTAATTGCAAATAACGCGAGCATTGAACTTGCGAGAGAGGACAAGTTATGAAAAATGACAATCAATCGCAAAGAGTCAAAGGCATCGGATTTTGCGGGCTACTCACGCTGATTTTTATCACGTTAAAGCTTATCGGAAAAATACCATGGAGCTGGACTTGGGTGCTCGCACCAATGTGGATCCCCATAGCACTGCTTCTTCTCATCCTGATGATACTCTTGATTGTATTAGGTGTTAAGGAGATGCGAAAATGAAATGCGATATGGATTGTGTACATTGCACGCGCCCTGCGCAAAAGTGCTATGGCGGCACGTCGAGCAAAACGCCCTACACACATGCAAGCCAGCAGCCCATCCGGCATGGGAGTGCGACAATTACACAAAGCTGTGTTCCGATAGCGCACAGTACAGGGCGGCGCATCAGCATAAAATCGTGGGATGGATGCGCAGACAGATAAGCCAAGCGGCGCTAAGCAGCGCCGCCCTAATGCAGCCGCGCCGGTAGACGCACCGGTCCACAGCCCGGATGAATGCAGATGGGGATTAAAAAAGAGAGGAGCTAAATTAATATGCCGAACTGTAAACTATGCGGAAAACCGGTGATTGCCGCACGTGCTATACATGCGGCCTGCTGGGAACACGCGTGTGATAAAATGGCAAAAACATTTTGTGATGAGTATTGCCGGTGGCCGCGCGAATGCGCGGACGAGGACTCGCCAACACACTGCGATGCTTGCATACTAGTGGATCTTCTGAATTTAGGACTGTGAGGGAAAACATGAACGCACATATTCCGGACGAAAACATCAAAGTGAGTATTGGACAGTCGCTCGGCGCAGACCGATGGGAAGCGGCGGCAAACGACCTAGAGGACGCGGCACCCACGCCAAAACAAGTGCTGCGGCGAATAAATTTTGAAGGCCAAGGCAAAAAGGATGCAGAGGATTTTGAAAACGACATACTTTTAGCAACAATCGCTCTGAGGTACGTGGCAAAATTTGCACCCGACAAGTGCAGATTTATAGGATTGTAAGGTGCCAGCATGACAAATTTTGAAACAATCACGGCGTCAATATGCACGGTGTCCGGGCTGACTGCCGCCCTAATGAAAGCGCGGGATGACTGGTGTATCTACTGCGGCAATCAAGACAAGTGCAATCTGCTGATTGAAAAAGAAGTGGAAATCCAAGACGATTATTGCGCAAAACATATAGCGCGCTGGCTTGAAAGCGAAGCGCAATAGTCTATATTTGCGCGGCGCTAAGCAGCACCGCCCTAATGCAGCCGTGCCGACAGGCGCGCCGGTCCACAGCCCGGATGAATGCAGATGGGGAAATTTAAAACGGAAGGAGTACATTGATGGCACATAAAAAAGTAGCCTCTGTGCCGGCATTTAAAAGCTGGTGCGATGTAGATAGCGCGCTGCGCGAAATCCACGAGGCGGACAACACGCTGGCAGAGCTGGAGGCCGAAAAGAACCGGCGCATCGACGAAATAAAGCAAGACTGCACCGCAATGGCGACACCGCTGCAAAATCGCATCAAGCGTCTGGAATCGGATGCGCGTGAATATGTCGGTGCGCACAGGGCGGAGCTTGACGGCAAAAGCCGCCGCCTGACCTTTGGTGCGGTGGGATTCCGGGCAAGCAGCAGCCTTGTGGTCCCGACAAATGCCGAAAAGGTTGCCGACATCATCGCCCAGCTGCGAGGTTTGCAGCTGACAGGCTGCATCAAGACAACGGAGACGCTCGACCGTGACGCGCTGCGGCATCAGCCGACCGACATTATTTTGCAGCTTGGCCTATCTGTCCGCACAAAAGACGAATTTTATTATGATTTAGACCACGACGGCATCGCCGACACAGCGACGTAATAACGCAAAAAAGGAGGGGCAACAATGGAAATACAAAAATGGCAGACCAAAAGCATCTATGCGCTGGCCGGCAGCCTTGGCATGGTGGAGCGCGGCAGCCACGAGGATGCGCTGCATGTGATGGTGAGCGGCATGACGGGAGCCGAGAGCGTAACGCAGATGGACAGTGACGCAGCCAATGACGTGCTTACCGAGCTGCGCGCGCGGATGCAGCTGACGCGGCAGGCGGCCCCTCCGGCGCAGCAGGGACAGCCGTCCGCATCAAAGCCTGCGGCAAATAAGGGTAAGGATTATCATCTTACGCCGACAGGCCCGACAAAAGAGCAAATCGACAAGATTTGGGCGCTAATGTATGAGTTGCGGAAATACGACAACCCGCCATCCCCCGCAAGCCTTGGCGCGCGCGTTGCCGGCATCATCAAAGCGCGCTTTGGCATTACTGCCGGCAAAAAGGAGCCGTTCCGCTTTATCACCCGGCAGCAGGGGCACTATTTGATTGAAACGCTGAAAGGCTATGTGGAAACGGCGCAGCGGCACGCCAAAGAAAACGCGGAAATGGAAGGGGCGTCCGAGAAGTGAATGAATTATTGCGAAGTATCACTTTGGATGACCTTGACGGAAACGACCGCGAAATTGCCGCGCTGATTGGGATGGAACCCTTTTTAAAGCTGGTAGAGGTTTACGGCGGAAGCAGCAAGCTCTATATTCCAAAAGCGGACATGCTTGCGATCCCGAGAAGAAACGAGCTGATTCAAAGAG
>JAVXUG010000054.1:0-4459 GCA_036642215.1 Ruthenibacterium sp. | reverse complement strand
CAGCAATTATTACGAGCTGGCGAAAAAATGGAACTTGACAGAACGCTACATTCAAGATATTGTAAAAGAAAAGCGCGAAGAAATTCGGCGCAGGCCCATGGATGGTCAGATTTCTTTTCTGAATAATTTGTAGAAATTTTTCGGGTAGAATATAACACCACAGATAAGGTATGATTTTCTCAAGTGAGAGGGTCATGCCTTATTTTTTATATCGCGAAGGAGCACACAATGTCGTTTGATGCGGGAACATGGTGGCTGGTTGGAATTTTACTGACTGCCCTACTGGGTGTTGTTGGGGCGCTTATCGGGCGGTCGGTGTTCAAAAAAATAGATGAAAATTCTGTTGACATCAAAAACATCAAGCAAGACTATACGCCGCGCACCGTCCATGTGTCGGAGCTCAAAGAAGTGCGCGAAGAACTAAAGGGCGAAATGCGGCATGTGCGGGACGAACTCAAAAGCGAAACGCGCAAACTTGCTTCCGACGTTGAAGATATCAAGGAAAATTGCCTGCGCAAGGATGATTTTATCCGGCTGCTCAGCGGGCTTGAGCGCAAGGTAGACAGGCTAATGGAAATGCAAATGAACGGGGGAAATCGCAATGGATAAAAGCGAGATGATAAGCCGCATCAAGGCCGGCGAATTTAAGAGCAACAACGGCGAGGTGCTGCACGCCATTAATATTTTAAAAGGTGATTATGTCCGGCTGAAAAGCGTTGTACTGGCGCTGACGCAGATTGAGCGCGGCGCAATCCACAAATCGGTCAATTTTTTGGAGGAAGAGCAATACATTAAGCTGCGCTGCGTGGGGACGCATGAGCCGGCGTCCATCTCAGATTTTAATATGGATGAGCTGGAGGCAAAGCTCACTGGCAAGGGCATCCGTCTCAGCGCCGGAACGCTGCACGATGACTGCATCGAAATGTAGGTGACAAGATGGCAAGGCAAAAAAATCGAGCGCACGGCAAAATACGCAGCGCCCCGGAAATTGTGCATGCAACGGTAGACCAAATGCTGGAAAGCGGCAGCGCCAACTATCGCGCTGTTGTGGAATATATGGCATCGCAGGGCATCAGCATCAGCCAAAGCGCAGTGTGCCGCTACGCGCGCAGCTTCCAGGCGTCTGTTGACACGCTGCGCATTGCACATGAAAATTTTAAATATCTGTACGCCGAGGTGGAGCGCCATCCCGATTTGGATTTCACGGAGGTCTTGACACGCGTATCCTCGCAGCATCTGCTTGACGCCTTAATGAGCCGCCCGGACGAAGCATGGGACGCCATTAGCGTTGAAAAGCTTATCGGGCAAATCAGCGGCCTTACAAACGCGGTAGCATACAAAAAACGCGTGGAGAGCCAAAACAAGGACAAATACGAGGCGGCCATTGATGAAGTGCGCACAGAGCTGTTCCGCACGCTGTCGGCAAAGCGCCCCGATTTATACCGCGAGATTACCGCAGAGCTGGGCCAGATACAAAGGGAGCGTATCACAGATGGACGCTAATTTACAGTACTACGTGCTGTACGTGCAGACGGGGCGGGAGAAAGAAACGCGCGATGCGCTGCAACGTTTGCGCTTTGACGCGCGCGTGCCGACAGAGCTATGCACGCTGCGCAAGGGCGGCAAAGAAAAGCAGGTAGAGCGCACCTTTTTCCCCGGCTATGTGTTTTGCGGCGTCGAAGAAATGACGCTCGCTGCATGGGACACGGCGCTGACAGCCGCGCGCAGCGTGTGCAATCACGCGCGCTTCCTCGGCGCACCTACCGCCATCGCCCACGACGAACTTTCGCTGATCGGCGTCATCGCGCCGGATAGCAAACCGCTGCCGCCAAGCATCGTGGAGTTTGATGCGTTTGGCGCGCCGCACATTCTATCGGGTCCGCTGCTGTCACTACCCGGACATGTTGTGGGGTTTGAACGCCGGCAAAACCGTGCGCGGGTTGCGCTGGATGTGCTCGGCGATACGCACATCCTGCGCATGGCAATCACTCCCGTGCAAAAGGAGGCCGACAATGTCATGGTCAAAGCAACAACGTGAGCAGTGGGCGCAGGATAAGGCGCGGCGCAAAAAACAGCCGGACACAGCAGCCGTAAAAGGACAACAGCCGTGCCGCTTCTGCGGCTGGCGAAACAAAAACTGCGATGCAAGCGCGTGCCTGCTGCCACGGTGTGTGTACTACGACAGCATCCTCGCCCGCCGTTATAAGTTTTAATCGTTTTACATCTAGGCGTTTAAATTTAAAACCGCTTGTCTGCCGCTTGAGGTTGATTCGTCCCTCAAGGCGGTGCACAAATGGAAATACCGGAACAAAACACCCCGTACTGCATGCAGTTTTCGGGGTGGCGAAGCATATCCGGACGCTTTTGCGGGTCGTTTTTGGCGGGCGGCAAAAAGCAGCACCGCAAATGCCTTTAAATTGCGTTTAAATTTCTGCGCGGCAAGCGAGGCGGACAGGTTGCTGCTTTACTGCGCATCGCCGCAAAAGTGCAAAATCGCGGCATCTGCCACGGCACGCAGAAAATGCTCTGCAAATTGTTGCCGCCTTTTTATCCGGCGTTGCACAAAGCCGCGAAAATCGCAGGCAAAAGCGCCCGCATTGAAGCGATTTTTAAAGGCAGTTTTTAAACCGTTTAAAAATGCGTGCATAAATAAAAAGCGACAGGAAGGAGCCGCATCAAAAAAATGAAAACGAAAACCGAAAGTGTTACCGCGCTGCTTGCTGCGGTTGACCATGCGCAGGCAGAACATCGATTTGATATTGCCGAAGACCTGATGCTGCTACAGGACAAATACGTAAAGCTGTCTAAGCGTGACTATCAGCAGCTGCTTGCAAAACTACTTGAAAAATATACCGTGACCGAGCAGGCCACAGTGCACGCGGCACTGGTAGCACGCTGCCGTGCCGGAGACGCCGCTGCCATCAAACTGTATTTTGAGCTGCAGACCGGCACAGGCGGCAATGCACAGGAGGTGACGATTGTTGACGACGTGTAAACTATCACAAATTCTGTCCCCTGCTTTTTTCGACGCGCACCGACAACTTAAGTCGGGCGCGGTGAATGAAATCGTCGCAAAGGGCGGACGCGGCAGCACAAAAAGCAGCTGGATCTCCGTGGAAATACCGTTGCAGCTGCTGCGGCACCCGGACTGCCACGCGCTGGTGCTGCGCAAGGTGGCGGCCACGCTGCGCAACAGCGTGTACAACCAAATGTGCTGGGCCATTGACGCCTTGGGCCTGCGCGACAAATTCAGGTGCACAGTGTCCCCTATGGAAATGACGTATCTACCCACCGGGCAAAAAATATTGTTTTTTGGCATGGACGATGCGAGCAAGCTAAAATCCATCAAGCTGCCCTTTGGACACATCGGGATGCTGTGGTTTGAGGAGCTGGACCAGTTTGATGGCGAAGCGCAGATGCGTAACGTAATCCAAAGCGCCCTGCGCGGCGGCGACTATGCCATCACCTTTTGCAGCTTTAACCCACCCGCCGCATCGCGCAACTGGGCTAACCGATATGCGCTGGAGCAACGCGCCGGTAAGCTCGTGCATCACAGTACTTACCAAACCACGCCGCGCGCTTGGCTCGGCACGCCGTTTTTTGACGCTGCCGAGCACCTTAAAAACACAAACCCCCCTGCTTACCGGCACGAGTATCTCGGTGAGATAGTCGGCAACGGCACGCAGGTATTTGATAATTTGCGATTTGAGCCACTGACCGATGCACGCATGCGCCAAATGGATCGTATCTACAGCGGTGTCGACTGGGGCTGGTACCCGGACCCTTGGGCGTTTAATCGCTGCTGCTATGATGCGGCGCGCCGGACGTTATACCTTTTCGATGAGTTAACGCGGCGCAAAACGCCAAATCAAGAGACGGCGGCACTGCTTAAAGCGCGCATAGCGCCGGGAGAGACTGTCACCGCGGACTCCTCCGAGCAAAAAAGCTGTGACGATTACCGCGTCCTCGGTATCCGCTGCCGCCCGGCCGATAAAGGCCCCGGCAGCGTGAAGCAGAGCATAAAATGGTTGCAAAGCCGCGCAGCCATCGTGATTGATCCGGCGCGCTGTCCGGACACGGCCAAAGAGTTTAGCGAATACGAGTACGAGGTGGCACGTGACGGCGAGGTGCTGGAGGGATATCCCGACTGCAACAACCATCACATTGACGCGGTGCGGTATGCGCTGAACCGCGTGTGGATGCGGAGGGGTACGTAATGTCGAGACTGACACGCTGGTTGTGTGAGCGCTATCTGCCGGCACTCGCCTTTGAAAAGCTGACCGCCGAAAACGTGGCGCTTGCCAAAAAGCTGGAGGCCGAGCGCCGGCGCACCGCACAGCTGACGACATACATCCGTGGGATGCGGGCGGCGCTGCGGCTGTGCGGCGTACATACATTATTAAAGGAGGCGAAGGCCGATGGGCGCAATCACCAAAGCATGGACGCGGGCGTGGGCGGC
>JAVXUG010000053.1:0-14020 GCA_036642215.1 Ruthenibacterium sp. | reverse complement strand
CAAAAATTGTCTCTGCAAGGTTCGGACTGATTTTCAATTTTTTAGCAGGATAAAAATAAAGGCATCATCGTTGATCAGACGATAATGCCTTAAAATATTTTCATCAGCCTATTATAATGTAAGGGGACATCCTATGTGTCGCTCAATCAAGGAAATCGCGGAGCTTTTTGCTGCGGCTGGGGTGACGCAGCTTGCGAAGCGCCTTTGCCTCAATCTGGCGGATGCGCTCACGCGTGACATTGAACTCCTTGCCGACCTCCTCCAGTGTGCGCGGACGACCGTCCTCAAGGCCAAAGCGCAGGCGCAGCACTTTTTCCTCGCGCGGTGTCAAGCTTTTCAGCACGCCGGACAGCTGCTCCTTCAGCAGTGTGTGGCTTGCGGCCTCTGCGGGCACGGGCGCGTCCTCGTCGGGAATGAAGTCGCCCAGATGGCTGTCCTCCTCCTCGCCGATCGGTGTTTCCAAACTGACCGGCTCCTGTGCAACGCGCATAATTTCGCGCACCTTGTCGACCGGCATTTCAAGCTCCTCGGCAATTTCATCTGCGGTCGGCTCATGTCCGTTGCGGTGCAAAAGCTGGCTTGAAACTTTTTTCACCTTGTTGATTGTCTCCACCATATGCACCGGAATACGAATTGTGCGCGCTTGATCTGCGATTGCGCGCGTGATGGCCTGACGAATCCACCATGTCGCATAGGTGGAAAATTTAAAGCCCTTGGTGTGGTCAAATTTTTCCACAGCCTTGATAAGGCCGAGATTGCCCTCTTGGATTAAATCAAGAAACTGCATCCCGCGCCCCACATAACGCTTTGCGATGGACACAACAAGGCGCAGGTTTGCCTCGGACAGGCGCTGCTTTGCCTTGTCGCCATCGGGACCGCCCTCTTGAATCTGAATTGCCAGTGCCACCTCCTCCTCGGAGGACAGTAGCGGCACGCGCCCGATTTCCTTTAAATACACCTTGACCGGATCGTCAATGTTGACACCCTCGGCCGACAGCGCCGACTGCAGCACATCCACGGTTTCCTCCGTGAGCGTAAATTCCTCGGCATCCGCGTCGGGCTCGTCCACTATCTCGATATTGCTGGCATCCAGCGCCTCATACAAGCGGTCAACCCATTCTACGTCAAAGCCAATTTCCTCAAGCGCGTCGTTGATTTCCTTGGTGGTCACTTTATTGTTGCGCTTGCCGCTTTCCACCAGCGAATTGATAATGCCTTTTTTGTCAGCCATGTTTGTTCTCCTTAATTCTTATTCTGAAAGCAGTTGCAAAAGCTTATCTCATGTCTTTTTTTCACGCAGCTTATCGCCCAGCCGCTGCAGATAGCCCGCCAGCTCATCCGCTGTTTTTCCAGCGGCGCTCGCGCTCTCCGGTACGCTGTTCACAATGCGGTCAATGTACAAATTCACATCCTGCTCACTGAGCGTTATCTCATAATTTTGCGCCAAAATGCGGCTGAGCAGGCTGACCGTCTCCCCCGGCAGCTCCTCGCTGATGGACGCAAGGTCAATATATTCACCCCGCCGTGCCAGCAGCAGCTCGTAAACCTTTGCCATGTCCGTGCTGATAAACTGCATCGGCGCAACACGCGCCGCAGCCAAAGTCAGATAGGACGGTTCTTTTAGGATAGCGCCGATGAGCTGCTGCTCCGCAAACGCCACCCCCAGTGCCCTTTGACCGCCCTGCGTGTACGGCACGTTGATGCGTCCCCCTGCGCCCTCCTCCAAAAGACGGCGTTCGCGTTCCTTTACGGCATAGCGCTCTCGCGTGCGCAGCGCCGCCGAAATCTGCGTCATTACAGCCTGCTTTGCAACGTCGGCCTCCTCTGCAATGCGCCCCGCATAGACATCGCGTTCTGTGGCGGTCAAGCGGCCTGCGAGCAAATTTGTAGCCTCCTTTAAATAGGCTACGCGCCCATCCGCCAGCTTTAAATCGTACTTTGCCTTGGCTTTCAGCAAGCCGTATTCAATGGCGTTGCTAGAGCCGTTCAACAGCATCGCAAACCGCTCCGCGCCAAATTTTCGGATGTACTCGTCGGGGTCTTTTGCGTCCGGAAGATTCAGCACCGACACCTTGACGGGCGTTGCCGCGAACATTTCTATCGCACGCGCCGTTGCCTTTTGACCCGGCTCGTCGGAATCGAAGCAGAGCACAACCTCGTCCGCATATTCCGACAGCAGCTTTGTCTGCTCCGTTGTCAGCGCCGTACCGCAGCCCGCCACAGCCGTGTCAAACCCCGCCTGATGCATGGAGATTGCGTCAAGGTTGCCCTCGCATAAAATATAACGACGCGACTTTGATTTTTTCGCAAAATTCAACGCAAACAGCGTGCGGCTTTTTTTATAGGCAAGCGTCTCGGGGCTGTTGACGTATTTGCCGCCGGGCTGCTCCGGGTCAAGCTTTCTCCCGCTGAACGCGATGACGTTGCCGCGCAGATCAAAAATGGGAATCATAGCACGGTGACGAAAAAAATCATAGGTGCTGCCTTTTTCGCTGCGCCGCAGCACGCCCGCCGCCAACAGCTCCTCCTCGGTATAGCCGAGGTTTTTCAAGTGGTCCCGTGTGTCGCGAAAGCTGTCCGGCGCATAGCCAAGACCGAAGCGGCGAATGGTCGCGTCCGAAAGGCCGCGTCCTCGCCAGTAGGTGCGCGCGATGGTTCCCTGTTCGCTGTTCAGACGTTCAAAGTAAAAGCGGGCGGTGTCCTTGTTGATGGACAGCACGCGCGAGCGCATTTTCCCGGCGGTGTCGTCCTCCTCCGGCAGCGGCATTCCCGCGCGCGCAGCCAGCGTTTTAACGGCCTCGACATAGTCCACATTGTTGATGCGCTTCATAAAGGTGATCACGTCGCCGCCCGCGCCGCAGCCGAAGCAATAGAACGACTGCGTTTCGGGATAGACAACAAACGAGGGCGTTTTTTCGTTGTGAAACGGGCACAGTCCCGTGTGCGTGCGCCCGCGGTGCCGCAGCTGCACATAGCTTTGCACCACGTCAACAATGTCGCTGCGCTGCACAAGCTCGTAAATATATTCCTGCGGTATCATAATTTTGCAGCGCCTCCCCTGTCGATTTTATCCTGCATCTCCGGTTTGACCGAGTGCTGAAAAGCATCTGCGCAAGAGCCGTCACTCGGCTGACGCAGAAGCGCCCTGCCATTTTTGCGGCACAAAAAGCTGTTCAAAGGTACGCACGGCAAATGCATCGCTCATGCCGGAAATATAGTCCGTCACCGCACGATCCGCACCCTCATCCTGTGCGATGCGCCCATAAAACGGCGGCATCCTATCGGGTGATGCCCTAAAATAATCGTATAAAAAAGAAATCAGGCCGTCCACCTTTTGCTCCTCTTTTTTTGCCACCTTGTCCACGTATACGGTGCTGTACATAAAGTCGTGCAGGGCATCATAGGCAGTGCGCACGTTGGGCGACATCTCAATCTGCACACCGGTGCTGTGCTGCACAAGATCCGTGATGAGCGAGGTAATCCGTTTTGATTTTGTCGCGCCCAGCACCGCAACCACATCCTGCGGCAAATCGGCGGCTACCAGTACGCCTGCGCTGATGGCATCCTCGATATCATGATTCATATACGCAATGTGGTCGGCATAGCGCACAAGCACGCCCTCGCGCGTTGCGGCCCACTCCCCCTTTGTGTGGCAGACGATACCGTTCAGCACTTCCCAAGACAGGTTCAGTCCCGCGCCGTCCTTTTCCAGAAATTCAGCCACGCGCACGCTCTGGGCAAAATGCTGAAAGCCGTCAGGATTCAGCGCATTCAGCACCCGCTCCCCCGCATGGCCGAACGGTGTGTGCCCAAGGTCATGCCCCAGCGCGATGGCTTCCGTCAAATCCTCGTTCAATTGCAGCGCGCGCGCAAGCGTTCGCGCAATTTGGCTGACCTCCAGCGTGTGCGTCAGCCGCGTGCGGTAATGATCGCCCTCCGGGGACAAAAACACCTGCGTCTTTTGCTTTAAACGGCGAAACGCCTTGCAGTGAATAATGCGGTCGCGGTCGCGCTGATAGCATGTCCGCATCGGGCACGGCTCCTCCGCGCGGCTTCTTCCGCGGCTGGCATCGCTGAACGCAGCGCCCGCACACAAAATCAAATGCTCCTGCCGCTCAATGCGCTGCCGCACTGTCGTTTCACTCACAGCCGTCACCCTTTCCCGTTTCTTTTGCCGTATTACCGTCTCATATAGTTTATACGACGTGCAGAGCGAAAATCCTTTATAAAAAGCAAAGTTTTTTTATTTTCCATGAAAAAGGTGAAATTTGCGGTGCGGCGGCTGTTAAAACGGCGCGTAATACGGCTTTGACAGCGTTATGTCCGCATTGCCGCGGCAAAGCTCCTGCATCGCCTGTAGCAAGGGCGGCTCTGTGCCAAAAAGCATGACAAACGGCAGCGTGACCTCCCCTGCAAACTGCGCTTGCTCCAGCTGTGCGCCGCAGTCCTGCGCCAGCTTGGATGCCTGCTCGTACAGCGCATAGGGCACGCGCAGCGTCCCGCGCACGCACACGCTGACACTGACGATTCCGGCAGCGCCAAGCGCGCGCTGCGCCGCGGCAGTATAGGCGCGCACAAGGCCGCCCGTCCCAAGCAAAACACCGCCGAAATAGCGCGTTGTCACAATGATACAGTCCACGACCTTCGCGTGGCGCAGCACCTCCAGTGTGGGCAGTCCCGCCGTTTTCGCAGGTTCCCCGTCATCGGAATACCGCATCCGCGCGCCATCGCGCAGAGCATACGCGTACACGTTGTGGTTCGCCGCGCGGTGCTTTGCACGGACATCATTTAAAAACGCAAGCGCCGCCTGCTCTGTCTCAACAAAGGAGACAGTTGCGATAAATTCTGACCTTTTTTCAGTGAAACTGGCGGTGGCGGTACCGCTGACTGTCTGATAAGCCTCCATAGCCTGCTCCTTTTACGCGGGGAAGCGCAATATTGTTGCACAGCATCCAGGTACGCTTTTTTGTTTGAACGGACAAAAAGCAAAGGGCGGTTTTTCAAACCGCCCTTTGCCGTAAAGCTTATTCGCCCAAATTAAAACGCTTTTTAAAACGATCTACGCGTCCGCCCGTATCGACCAGCTTCTGCTTGCCGGTGTAGAACGGATGGCACTTGGAACAAACCTCAATGCGGATATCTTTCCGTGTGGAGCGGGTCTGAAAAACATTGCCGCAGGCACAGGTAACGGTAGATTCCTCGTATTTAGGATGGATACCTTCCTTCATTCTGTTCACCTCTTTCTGGTTTTGACATCAAGGGGCCATATACTTTGACATGAGCCCATCACAACCGAACTCGCAAAAGCGCACAGAAGCGCTATAACGCATGATTGCTAAAATAGTATAGCACGCGGAACGCCGAAAAGCAAGCACTATTTTTTGTCCGCAGCCGACAGAGCAAACGCCGTTTGGGCTGCATTCTGCGCTGCAATTACCCTGTCACACCACGCGTCAAAGGCAGGGTCGGCAGGCTGACATTCGCTGTGCCGGCTTACATAGTGCACGGCGCGGCGTATGCCCTCTGCCATGGTCACTTTGCACTGAAAGCCCGGCACCAGATGCTTTATTTTGCTGTTGTCAAACACAACCGAGCACGCCTTATCACCCAAAAGCTGGCCTGCAAAGTCGTATTCCCGACCACATTCCGCAAGAAAAACACTTGACACATGCACCGCGTTCAGCGAAACGCCCAGCGCATTCGCAACCGTGCCATAAATCTGTTCCCACGTCATGCTTTCATCCGCCGTGATATGCACTGCCGTACCAAGCGCATGCGGGTTCGCCATCAGTCCCACAAAGCCCCGTGCAAAATCGTCAGCGTCCGTCAGCGTCCACAGGGATGCGCCGTCACCGTGGATAATCACCGGCTTACCCGCCAGCATGCGAGCCAGCACCTGCCAGCTTCCCTTTTCGCCGTGCAGCGCCAAGGGCACCTTGCGCGCGCAGTAGGTGTGACTGGGACGCACAATCGTCACGGGAAAGCCGCTTTTGCGATGCGCCGCCATCAATGCGTCCTCGGCGGCAATTTTATCGCGCGAATACTGCCAGTACGGGTTGACAAGCGGCGTGCTCTCCGTAATTTTATAATCGCACACAGGCTTTTGGTATGCAGATGCGCTGCTGATGAAAATATATTGTCCCGTGTGTCCCGCAAACAGCCGCACGTCGCGCTCGACATCCTGCGCCGTATAGGCCACAAACTGTGCCACCACGTCAAAGCTCTCGCCCGTCAGCACCTTTTGCATCGCAGCCTCATCGTTTGTGTCCGCCACAAGGCTGCGCGCGCCGTGCGGCACCGGCGAATGCCCGCGATTCAGCAGCGTCACCTCCCAGCCCGTCTTCATTGCCAGCGCCGTCACGGACGCGCTGATGATTCCTGTGCCGCCGATCAGCAGTACCTTCACAGCAATTACTTCCCTTCTTAACGATCCTATCAGCATCACAAGAAATCCCCCAAAGGGGGCGATGCGGTTTTCTTCTTTGTGAAGCTTTTCTATATTCTACAGGATAATTTCATCTTAGGCAACCGGTATGGCGTTTAATTTTACTCCGGCACGCGAAAAGGGATTGCATTTCTCCCCGTGAACGTGGTACACTGAACAAAAGAACACACTACAATTGAATGACTTGGATGATGGCATCGGGAGAGTTCGTATCACCGTGCGGCGCCGAAGGGGAAATGCAAAAACTCTCAGGCAAAAGGACCGATGCCTGACAAGACCCGGAAAGCCGCATCTGCGGCACCGAAGAAGCAATCCTGCACGGCGGCGCGGGAGAATCTTTCAGGTTATTGAGACGGGGGCGCACAGTCTAATGCTGTGCGCCCCTTTTGTTATGTTCACTTTTTCGTCTATCCACCATTTTTTAAAAAAGGAGACAGTACCGGCATGGAAAAAAAGACACCGCTCTATGAAGAACATCTTGCGCAAAACGGGCGCATCGTTCCCTTTGCAGGCTATCTGCTGCCTGTGCAGTACGAAACAGGGGTGATTACAGAGCATATGGCAGTGCGCGAGCACGCGGGCATTTTTGATGTTTCGCACATGGGCGAAGCAATTTTAGAGGGGCCTGACGCGCTTTCCAACCTCAATTATATTCTGACGAACAGCTTTACCGATTTAAAATGCGGCGCGGCGCGCTACACCTTGATGCTGTACGAAAACGCGGGGCAGGTGGACGATTTAATTGTCTACCGCATGGGCGAGGAAAAGTTTTTCCTTGTGCTGAACGCCGCCAACACCGAAAAAGATCTTGCGTGGCTGAAAGAGCATCTCACGGGCAACGTCACGCTGACCGACCTCTCGGACAATACCGCGCAAATTGCGCTGCAAGGGCCAGACTCCAAAGCTATCCTCGGCCGTTTTTGCAACGCGGACGAGCTGCCGCAAAAGAACTACGCCTTTACGCAGTGTATGCAGGTTGCAGGGGTGCCCTGCCTTGTTTCCAGAACCGGCTACACGGGCGAATTTGGCTATGAGCTTTACATGAAGCCGCCAGATGCAGTCACGGTTTGGAATGCTTTTTTAAAGGCGGGCGCACTTCCCTGCGGGCTTGGCTGCCGTGACACGCTGCGTCTTGAGGCCGCAATGCCGCTGTACGGGCACGAGCTTTCCGCGGACACTCCCCCGATGGCGACGGGGCTTTCCTTTGCCATCAAGCTCGACAAGGGCGATTTTATCGGCAAAAGCGCAATGCTGGCACAGGGTCAGCCGGCGCGTCTGCGGGTCGGTCTGAAGGTGACCGGACGCGGTATCGTGCGCGAGCACGAAGCGGTACTGCTGCCGGGTCAAGAGGGCAAAGCTGGAAAAGAAATCGGCATTACCACCTCCGGCACGCATTGTCCCTCGCTTGGTGTCGGCTGCGCAATGGCCTACCTTGACCGCGCATATTGCGAGGCGGGCACATCGGTTGAAGTTTCGGTGCGCGGCAGACTTGTCAGCGCCGAGGTTGTTCCGCTTCCTTTTTATAAGCGCGCGCCGGCTTTCTAACAGTTTTCCTAGACCTTGATGTTTTTTGCAGCTTGCAAAACTGCGATCAGTCCCCGCGCGGGGCAATTCTATGTGCCGGCGCATAGCAGCGCCTTTTAAGATAAGTTATTCTGTCAAAAGCACTTGCACCCACAAAAAAAATTATATTTTTGGAGGAACTCATTATGAACGTACCGTCAAATCTTCTCTACAGCAAATCCCATGAATGGGTAGAAAAAACAGGTGATGCCACCGCTCGCATCGGTCTGAGCGATTACGCGCAAGGGGAACTGGGCGATCTTGTTTTTGTCAATTTGCCCATGGAGGGCGATGCGCTGACGCTGGAGGACAGCTTTGCCGATGTGGAGAGCGTCAAAGCCGTCTCTGACATTTACAGCCCCGTGACAGGCACCGTCAGCGCCATCAACGAAGCGCTTTTGGACGCGCCCGAAAGCATCAATGCGACCCCGTACACCGCGTGGCTTGTGGAGGCCACTGACATCACCGCCTTTGGTGAGCTGATGAACGCCGCTGCCTATGAAGCATACTGCGCAGCGCTGAAATAAATCATTTCGGGATATTCCCGAACGAGAGGAGTGACGCATTTTATGGGCAGCTATATTTCATCTACTGCGGCGCAGCAGCAGGAAATGCTTGACCTTTTGAAAATAAAAAGTCCCGACGCACTGTTCTGCGATATCCCCGCAGAGCTGAGGCTTTCCGCCTTAAACCTGCCAAACGGCATGGCGGAGGCAGAGGTTTTTTCCGTGATGAAGGGCTATGCCGCGCAAAACAAAGTATTCGATGCCGTTTTTCGCGGTGCGGGCAGCTATGACCACTATATTCCCTCCATTGTAAAGCGCATCACCGCAAAGGAGGAATTTGTCACAGCCTATACGCCGTATCAGGCGGAGATCAGTCAGGGCATTTTGCAGTCCATTTTTGAGTATCAAACCATGATTTGTGAGCTGACCGGCATGGCGGCATCCAACGCCTCCGTGTATGACGGGGCAACCGCCGCCGCCGAAGCCGCCGCAATGTGCCGCGACCGCAAGCGCAGCAGGATTCTTGTTTCGGCCGTTGCGCATCCCGATGTCATTCGCACCATGCAGACCTATGGTCACGCGGCGGGCGCTGAAATCGCCATTGTCCCCGCAAAGGACGGCGCAACCGATTTGGACGCATTGGCTGCTATGCTGTGTGATACCGACGCGGGCTTTTACTTTCAGCAGCCCAATTTTTTTGGGCTGCTGGAAAACGCAGAAGCGCTCGCTGCCCTTGTGCACGGCGCGGGCGCAAAAGTGATTATGGGCATCAACCCGATTGCCGCCGCCGTGATAAAAACGCCCGCCGAGTGCGGCGCGGATATCGCCGTGGGCGAGGGACAGCCGCTTGGCATGCCGCTTTCGTTCGGCGGGCCGTATCTCGGCTTTATGGCTGCAACCGCAGAGCTTTTCCGCAAATTGCCCGGCCGCATTGTGGGCGAGAGCGTTGACGCGGACGGCAACCGCTGCTTTGTGCTGACGCTGCAAGCGAGAGAGCAGCATATTCGCCGCGAAAAAGCGTCCTCCAACATCTGCTCGAATCAGGCGCTTTGCGCCATGACAGCGGCTGTCTATCTTGCGGCAATGGGACCCGGCGGATTAAAGCAGGCCGCGGCACAGTGCTATGACAAGGCGCATTATCTGGCCGCTGCGCTCTCGGCGGTGAGGGGCTTTTCCCTTGTATACACGGGCGCTTTTTTCCATGAATTTGTCACTGCCTGCCCCGCACCGGAGCAGCTGCTCGCCCTGCTTGAGCAGGAGGGCATTCTCGGCGGACTTCCGGTGGACGGCGGCATTTTGTGGTGCGTGACCGAAAAGAACACAAAGGCGCAAATGGACAAGGTTATTGCTCTTGCAAAGGAGGTGGCAACACATGCATGACACAATACGCCCCGCAGTCGGCACAGCGCTGCTGTTTGAAAAAAGTGTCGCCGGACGCGGCTGCACGCTGCTGCCGGCGAGCGACGTGCCCGCCGCTTGCCTGCCCGATGCGTTTTCGCGCAAGGCTCCGCTGCATCTGCCGGAGCTTGCCGAAATTGATTTAAGCCGCCACTACACCGCGCTTGCAAAATGCGTGCACGGCGTGAACGACGGGTTTTATCCGCTTGGCTCCTGCACCATGAAATACAATCCCGCCGTCAACGAGGAGGTTGCGGCGCTGCCCGGCTTTTCCGCCATTCATCCGTTGCAGCCTGTGCACACGGTGCAGGGCTGTCTCGCGGCGCTTTGCAAGGCAGAGGAAATTCTGCGCGAAGTCACCGGGATGGACACCGTCACGTTTCAGCCTGCCGCGGGCGCGCAGGGTGAATTGACCGGCGTGATGCTGATTCGCGCGTATCACGAGTCGCGCGGTGACACAGCGCGCACCAAAATTATTGTGCCGGATTCCGCGCACGGCACAAACCCCGCCACCGCCGCCATGGTCGGCTTTACGGTGGTGAACGTGCCCTCCGGCGCGGACGGCTGCGTTGACCTTGCCGCGCTGCGCGCAGCGGTCGGCCCCGACACCGCAGGGCTGATGCTGACAAATCCGAACACGCTGGGTCTGTTCGACAAAAACATTCTTGCAATCACAAAAACCATTCACGATGCGGGCGGGCTGAACTACTATGACGGCGCAAATTTAAATGCCATCATGGGCATGGCGCGACCCGGCGACATGGGCTTTGACGTGGTGCATTTAAACCTGCACAAAACCATGTCCACCCCGCATGGCGGCGGCGGCCCCGGCTCCGGCGCTGTCGGCGCAAAGGCGCTGCTTGCCCCGTTTATGCCAAACCGCCATCCCGTAAAAACAAAAGACGGCTATGCTTTTGAAGACCCCCTCCACACCATCGGCAGCGTCAAAGCGTTTTACGGCAACTTTGGCGTGACCATGCGCGCGCTGTGCTATATGCTGAACCTTGGCGGCGAGGGCCTGCGCGAAGCATCGCGCACGGCTGTTTTAAACGCCAACTATATGAAGGAGCTGCTGCGTCCCTATTGTAAGGTGGCAGCGGATGGCGTTTGCATGCACGAATTTGTGCTGTCGCTGGAGGAGCTTAAAAAGGAAACCGGCATCTCTGCAATGGATCTTGCAAAAGGAATGCTCGACTACGGGATTCACCCACCCACAATGTATTTCCCTTTGATTGTACACGAGGCGCTGATGCTGGAGCCGACCGAGACAGAGTCCAAAGAGACAATGGATTTTGCCGCCGAAATAATGATTGCGCTGATTCAAAAAGCGCATGATGACCCCGACGCTTTGCACAGTGCGCCGCATTCTACGCCCATCGGACGTCCCGATGAAGTGACCGCCGCGCGCACGCCAAGGCTGAGGTATGTGTTTTTATGATTGCCAAGCTGTCCACCGTCATAACACACAACACCGTCCCATATCAAAATCTTGCCCTTGAGGAGCTTTTGCTGCGGGAAGCAGAAGAAGACGAGTGCATTCTTTATCTGTGGCAAAACAGAAACACCGTTGTCCTCGGGCGCAATCAAAACTGCTATGCCGAGTGCCGCGCAGACGCACTGCTGCAAGATTCCGGCTTTGTTGTCCGCCGTCTTTCGGGCGGGGGCGCGGTGTTTCACGACCTTGGAAATTTAAACTTTACCTTTTTGATGCGCAGCGAAAATTACGATATTGACCGCCAACTGGAGGTCATCCTGCGCGCCGTGCAAAGCTTTGGTATTGCTGCCGAAAAATCGGGCAGGAATGACATCACCGCAAACGGCGCAAAGTTTTCGGGCAATGCCTTCTACCGCGCGGACGATTGCCGCTATCATCACGGCACCCTGCTGCTGCATGTGGACACGGCGCTTTTGTCGCGCTATCTCACGGTTTCCGCCGATAAATTAAGTGCAAACGGCGTGCAGTCCGTGCATGCGCGCGTCGTCAATTTGTGTGACCTTTCCGATAAAATCACCGTGCCGCGCATGCGCGACGCGCTGATTGCCGCATTTTCGCAGGTGTATGGACTTCCTTCAGCACCGCTGCCAAGCGCGCGGGTTGACCGGGCGCGCATCATCGCATTGACACAAAAATTTTCTTCCCGCGAATGGATTTTCGGGCACGAGCCGGATTCTGCCTGTGTGCTGCGGCATCGGTTTTCATGGGGCGGCGCAGAGCTGCGCTTATCGGTTGCAAGCGGTATCATCAAAAACGCCGTGCTCTATACCGATGCGATGGACGCGGCGCTGTCGCCTGTGCTCTGCGGCATTTTAATCGGCAGCGAATTTTCGGCTTCCGGTGTCGCGCAGGCTTTCCGGCGCAGCGCGGCAAAGCCGTCGCCGGAGAGCGCAGCGCTTTTTGGCATACTCGCAGAGCTTGCCGCATTTATGGAGGAATGGTTTTATGCAGAAACAATTTGATTTGCTTGTCATCGGCGCGGGGCCGGGCGGCTATGTCGCCGCGCTAGAGGCCGCTGCGCTCGGAAAAACGGTCGCTCTTGTCGAATCGCGCGAGGTTGGCGGAACCTGCTTAAATCGCGGGTGCATTCCCACGAAAGCCCTGCTGCGCGCCGCGCACATTTATCACGAGGCAAAAAGCAGCGAGGAGCTGGGTATTTGCGCCAGCGCCGTGCGCTATACTATGCCGCAGATGCATTTGCGCGTTGCACAGGTCACGGCACAGCTGCGCGGCGGCATTGAGGCGCTGCTTGCCCGCGCGGGCGTTGTGCTGCTGCACGGCACGGCGCAGATTACCGCGCGGGGTACGGTGCGCGTGGGCGATGCCGTTTACACGGCGGATAAACTGCTGCTTGCCACAGGCTCCGGCCCCGCAACGCCCCCGATCCCCGGCATGGATTTGCCCTGTGTTGTGACCAGCGACGCGCTGCTGACGCACGGCGGCATTGACTGCAAAAAGCTTGTTATTGTAGGCGGCGGCGTTGTGGGCGTGGAATTTGCTCAGATTTATAACGATTTAGGCTGTGAAGTGACGATTCTCGAAGCTCTGCCGCGCCTGCTTTCGCAGATGGACAGGGAGCTTTCGCAGAATCTCGCCATGATTTTCAAAAAACGGGGCATTGCAGTGCATACTGCGGCCAGGGTGAGCGAATTTGTGCAAACGCCAAACGGCCCTATCTGCCGCTTTACCGAAAAAGATGCCGCCATGGAAGTCGGTGCCGACTGCATTCTGGTCTGCACCGGGCGCACGGCAAATACCGCCGGCTTGCTCGCACCGGAAAGCGCGCTTGATTTGCAGATGCAGCGCGGCTTTATCCCTGTGGATAAGAATTACGAGACAAAAGAATGCGGCATTTATGCCATCGGTGACATTGTTTTGGGCGGCATGCAGCTCGCTCATGCGGCGGAAGCCGCGGGCAAAAATGCGGTGCATGCCATGTTCGGACTTGCCGCTGCAAAGGATGCGTCCGTCATTCCGTCGTGCGTGTTCACGCGCCCCGAAATTGCGTGTGCCGGCATCACCGCCGATGATGCAAAAGCCGCCGGACTCAATGTAACCGTAGAAAAACACCTCACCTCCGCAAACGGGCGCGCGCTGATTGAGCAGGCTGACCGCGGCTTTGTAAAGCTTGTCTCCGACGCGAATAGCGGCCGTCTGTTGGGCGCTCAGCTGATGTGCCCGCACGCGTCCGAGATGGTGTTCGGTCTGACCGCAGCCATCGCAAACGGCATGACCGCGCAAGCCCTTGCCTCCACCGTATTCCCCCACCCAACCGTCAGCGAAACCATTGTAGGGTAGGCAATTGTGTAGCGCACGGCGTTTTGATGTCTCGTATCAATGCTTACAGCAGTTCCGATCCAGATTGCAAAGCAAGGAGGCGGGGCGAAACCGTTCGACCGTAACGTTTGGATAGACACGCGACAGTAAAAATACAGGCAAAGCCCCTGAACCGCGGTTCAGGGGCTTTGCTTTATGGTTGCTTTATTGTTTTAAATTTTTGTGTGCTTACTGCGGAGCATCTTCGTCTGTTTCTTCGTCTGTTTCTTCGTCCTTTTTTCTCTGCATGATACAGACTGCCGGGAATGCCGCCGCAAGAGCTACCGCAAGCGTCCA
>JAVXUG010000052.1:0-14627 GCA_036642215.1 Ruthenibacterium sp. | reverse complement strand
TCTTCGTTTTAGGCCTATTATCCGATATTCGTTGAAAAATTGCAAGTTCGAGAAATTGTTTTGTCCGAACAGCCTCTATGCGCGCATTTGTTTCGCGCATAGAGGCTGTATGATCACGGGAATGAGGGGCAATCTGTCGTTTTTTAAACGCTGCCTTTTGGCAATTTCTCTGCCTGCCATGGACACCTTCGCAAAAATATGCGTCTATTCAAGGAGCATTATTTATCTGTCCCTATGGTAATGCTCCTTGAATGAAACCGCAACCGGCAAAGAAGATAGCATCGACTATCCTCTTATTTTGTCAAATCAAACGCGCGGTAGAGCTGTTCGTTGATTTTACAAAAGCAATCCGCATCCGGCTTCATTACTTTTCTGTCATAGCTGAAAAGTCCGTTGATTTCATCCTCAACATCACTCACCTGCGTATAGATTACTGCGCCAAGGCCGGCCGTAAGCTGCGGCAGCACGTCTTGCGCATACAAATTACACAGGGCTTCTGCAAGCGCCTGCTTGGACGTGAAAATTTTGTATCCAAACAGTTTTTTTGATGCTGTATGTCCTTTTTCCGCCAGGCTGAACCCGCCGAACTCTGTGAGCGCCAGCACGCGCCTCATCTTATCCTCTTTCGGACGAAACCGCTTATAGTAGATATGATAACTGTGAAAATCTCCCGCACCTTGATCGTGATAACCGCTCGCGTGATCAATTGCTCTCGTGGGGTCTTTTTCCCGCACCATTCGTGCGATTTTCTCTGCGTCAAATTGTCCCCAGCCCTCATTAAACGGGACCCATACGCACAGACCCACCGCGTTATAAAGCAAGTCCATTGTACGGACGGCATCCCGCATAAAATTCCGACGACCCGCTTCGCTCTCCCTGCCAAATCGCTTATAATGATTATCTTTAAATTGAAAACCAAGCCATGGAGCATATTGAATCACAAGCGGCTGATAGGGATGTCCGCCGCTCACAAAATCCTGCCACACCAGCAGCCCGATTCGGTCACAATGATAATACCAACGCAGCGGTTCTACTTTGATGTGCTTGCGCAGCATGTTAAATCCCTGTGCTTTTATCTGTTCAAGCTCCCACACTATGGCATCCTCTGCGGGTGCCGTATATAGGCCGTCGCTCCAATAGCCCTGATCCAATAATCCGTTTTGTAAAATTGGCTTGCCGTTCAGTGCCATGCAAGGGTTCCCTTGTTTTCCTTGTATTATGCTAAATTCGCGCATTCCAAAATAGCTTTCCACTTGATCCTGTCCCGCAGTGACCTTCATTGTGTACAGGAACGGCTGTTCGGGACTCCAGCTTTTGAAGGCGGGAATTTCGAGACACGCCGTATTTTCAGAAAGCACGCCCTCAGCAATTTTCCGCGTGCCATCATACACCTGTACGCTTCCTTGTAAGCAAACGTTTTTGTCAGAGGGTGTCACGACAACCTCCACCTCGCCCCGACTGTACTGTGGTGTAATGCTCATGCTTTGGATATATTGTGCAGGTACCGTTTCGCACCACACCGTCTGCCAGATTCCACTCTGTCCCGTATACCAGATTCCCCCGCGCCGCAGCCTTTGCTTTCCGTATGCTTCATCGCCGGTATCGGAATCATCTGTCACACAGACGTTCAGAATATTTTCTCCCTTGACGGCAAATTCTGTAATGTCAAAGCAAAAAGGCCAGTATCCGCCGGAGTGACTTCCCGCAATCTTCCCATTGCAAAAAACGATGCAATGCTGATCTACCGCACCGAAATGCAGCAGTAAATGTTCGCCGTCTTGCGGCCATTCAAACTGCACCGCGCGCCGATACCACAGGCTTTGTCCCGGCAGCAGCTGCCTGCCAACGCCGGACAGCACCGCCTCCGGTGAGAATGGAACCAGTATTTTACCGTCCCATTCCGTGGGTGCCGCCGCGTCCTTTCGCATTGCGTAATCCCACAGGCCGTTTAGACACTGCCACTGACTGCGCGCCATCTGCGGACGCGGATAATCGTTTAAAGGACACGTTTTATCTATGGTTTCCCCCCACACCGTTAAAAGCGGGGTCAATGCTTTCTGCTTTTTCATAAATACTGTTTTCCCCCTATACATTGTCGCGTTTCTACAAAGAAATGTTCCCAACTGATGCAAAGTATACTTCTGCAGCAATTTAACAAAATAAGAGTGCTGTCTGTAGCATCTTCTTTACTCCATGCGTTTACGGTATAGCTTCGCCGCTTTATACAGCGGAATAAACGCCAGCAGTACAAGAATGGCCGCCCAAAAATAGATGGATTCCGTCGGTATGTTTTCAGTAATTCCATATTCATTGACAATACTGCCCGAACCGTTTTTAATGATGATATTGCCGATAATCGTTCCTATCATCATGGGGATTAAGGTGAAAAACAGCACGCGTATCCCCTCAAACTGACCGCGGCTGTCCTCCGGGTAAAGCTGCTTTACCCACATGGTCATGGATTGAATCACAAGGACATATCCACCGCCGCACAGAAAAATCGCAAGAAACAAAGGAAGATTCCGCGCACTGAACAATGCGGCTGTATCGACGGTGCCCGGACGAATTAAGAAAGCCATCATGCAAAGACCCGCCATGTTGATAAGAATAGCCGCCGCCGCAAGCTGCGGCATTTTATGTTTGTTGATCAGTCCGATGGCAGGAATGACCAGCAGAGATGCCGCAAGTAAGCCGGCCCCCTGCAAAATCCCCATGCTTTCCGCAGTAAAGCCCATGCGGTAAATCATCCAGTTCCCCATATGTACAAAATAAATGTTGAAGGGAATAAAAAACAGCGTGGAAGTAATACAGGTCAGCAACAGCTCTTTTTGTGCAAAAAAACCCTTGATTTGGAACACAGAGCTGAACTGCTTCCAAAATGTCCCCTCTTTATGCGGTTGCAATGTCGGTGAGTCCTTTAAAAAAAGCAGCGATATCACGCCCATTGCAATCACAAAAATTCCCATCACCCAAAACAGACGCTGATAGTTGTCATTTGCGCCAATCAAAATACCGCCCAGCACCGTACCGATTATGGTGCCGATGACCGGCTGTATGGCAAGCGCCGCACCTACTTGACCCCGATTTTTTTCGGTTGTCATGTCGTTGCTCCACGCGCTATAACCGGAGTCATTTCCCATAGAGCCAAAAAAGCTCATCACAGCATCGGTCACCACCACCAGCACTGCGGCCAAAACCGCGACCTTGGAACCGCCGCCCACCGTGCCGCTGCTGATAAATTCCGTAAAGCCAAATAAAATGGTGAAAATTCCCCACGCGATATATCCAAAAGAGAGAAAGCGTCGGCGTTTTCCCACTCTGTCGGAAAGCGTACCGAATAAAAATGTAGAAACCGTCGTCACCAGTGCGCTGACAATGACCATCAATGTCACAATCGTGGAGTCTTTTGCAATTTTAGCGTAAACAAAGGTGTTGAACCACTGATTTTCAATGTTCCAGCACAGCTGTCCCGCAAGGCCAAGTCCCCACATCATAACCCAAAATCTGACTTTTCCCATCTCTGAACTACGTGTTTTCATGGCTTTTCTCCTCGCATTGTTTCTTTGTCTTATTCCAGTGTAGCTTTAAAATTCACGACTGTCAACGGCAGCTTGTTTGATAAAACACAAAGCCCCGCGCTCTCTTGAAAAGAAAGCGCGGGGCAGCTTGTTAGGAGATCGCCCTGCTGAGGATTTACGGCTGTTTTGCCGTGCGCGCAGATTCTTTAAACCTCAAAGCTCACAGCAGTGTCGCCCTTTAAATCTTTTCCAAACTCGTAAGTATTGCCCGGCAGAATTGCATTTAAGGTAATTCCCACGATAGCTGCAATGGCAAGACCGGACATGTTAATCTGAATGGCTTCGCTGAACGCGATGGTAATGCCTCCCACAGAGTTAAAGCCCAGTGCACTGACAAGGATGACCGCTGCAATGATAAGGTTGCGTGACACGGTGAAATCCACTTGGTTTTCCACTACGTTGCGCACACCGATGGCGGAAATCATCCCATACAGCACAAAGGAAATACCGCCGATGATAGCGGCGGGGATTGTCTGAATGGCCGCGCCGAATTTGGGGAAGAAGGATAAAAAGACGGCAAATACAGCGGCGATACGCATCACGCGCGGGTCATATACCTTTGTCAAGGCAAGCACACCGGTGTTTTCGCCATAGGTCGTATTGGCCGGGCCGCCGAAAAAGCCCGCAAGACTCGTGGCAAGACCGTCGCCCAGAATGGTGCGATGCAGACCGGGGTCCGCCAGATAATTTTTTTCCGTTGTCGCGCTGATTGCTGCAATATCCCCGATATGCTCCATAATGGTGGCCAGAGCAATGGGGACAATTGTAATACAGGCGCTTGTGCTGAATTTGGCAAAGCGTGTGGAGTGCAGCGCTATGCCGAACCAATCCGCTTTTGCAATCGGTGTAAAGTCCACCACACCCATGCAGAGCGCCACAATATAAGAGCCGACAACGCCAATCAAGATCGGCACGATTTTCACCATGCCCTTCCCCCAGATGTTGCAGACCACAATCAGAGCCAGCGCAATCAGAGCCAGCGGCCAGTTGGTCGCGCAGTTGTTGATGGCTGTCGGGGCCAAAATCAAGCCGATGGAAATGATGATGGGGCCGGTGACAACCGGCGGGAAAAAGCGCATGATTTTCTTAACGCCGAATATTTTAATCAAACCGGCCATCAGCACATAGACAAGGCCAGCTATGACAATGCCGCCGCAGGCATAGGGGAGCTGCTCCAAGTTCGGCTTGCCGTCCATCATGGGTGCCACAGCCGCAAACCCGCCAAGGAATGCAAAGCTGGAGCCCAAAAACGCGGGAACCTTTCCCTTGGTCAGAAAGTGAAACAGCAACGTGCCAAGTCCTGTCAAAAGCAGTGTGGTCGACACATCCAGTCCCGTCAGAATCGGCACAAGCACCGTCGCGCCAAACATGGCAAATGTGTGTTGCAACCCCAATATCAACATTTTCGGCACGCCAAGTGTCCGCGCGTCATAAATCGCGCCACCGTCTGTCAACACGGTTTTTTCTTTTTTCATAGGATAGCTTCCTCCTCATTATTCCGGGAATAAAACACGGCAAAAAAAAAGAGACAATAGCATCACTTTGCAGCGATACATGTCTCTTTATCGTTTCTTTGATAGCCGAAACTTCATTTTTTTCCATCCTTATTCCTTTGTTTTTACTATCATAACAGACCGGACGCTCAATAACAAGACTTTTTTTAAAAAAAGGCGGGCATCTGCTGAAAGCGAATGACAAAGGAACAAAAAAATGCTTCTATGGCTGACAAACGACAAAGCGTCCGTCGTCACTGGGTGTAATTGTCTTGCGTTGGATCATTTCCTCGGCAATTACATCGCTGATTTTCACGCCGGTGTCCTTGACCGACTGGATAGCTTCCTCCGGCACGCTGCCGTCCATCACTGCAACGGTATACAGGCGCTGCGGGTCGATGGGATCGCCCTGCAAGTCCGCAATTTCACGAATGCGGCTGCCGGGCTCGGCTGCGGGCGCATACTCCATGGTGAAGCCGGAAAAGTAATAAAACCAACCGCCGATATGATTGTCCACCAAAACCGAATACTCAAGCGTTTTCAGCAAATCGGCTCCGCGGATGGTGATGCTTTGTAGCACACCTGCCTCGCCGGCTTTTAAATCGGGCAGAATGCAGTCAATATCCTCGGCGGTCAAATCGCCTTGATACAGCCGTGCGCTGATTCCCTTTGAGTTGTTCTTTCCGTCCTTCCCCACGTCCAAAAACAGCGCGAAATCAGTCCCTGCCCTCGCGCGCATTGCATCGGTAACAAAGTTGCCTGTCTCTAGCACAGAAAAATCCCGCGCTGCCGTTCCCAGTACATGGGGCGCATTTTTCTTAGACGGATTCGCGTTTTCCTCATCCACCATTTTGGCGACCTGTTCCTTTGTCAAATCGCCGCTCACCATACCTGCCAGCCCTTTGCGCAAAGCACCCTGCGCATTTTTCAGCGTTGGAAAAACCGCACAGCGCCCCTGCGCAAGCGCCGGCAGCAGCGCCGCTGTCTCCGGCGCTGTGAGCGGCGGCATACCCGTCAAGCTTGAAACCATTGTGCCCGTATCCCCCGCAAGCGCCAACTGCCCTTCGGGTGTGCTGATGTAATCGAGCAGCCGCATCACCGCTTCGTATTTTTCTTCGTTTTCCTGCTTTTCCAAATTTTTGTTCAGCCCGATATAGCACACCATATACAGCCGCGCCCAATCGCTGCTTTCGCCGGGGTTAAAAAACGGCATAAGGGCAAACTCATCGGTACAGCCTGTGCGGGCATCTCCCATACGTGCAAGCAACACTGAATCCTCTATCATAGCGCACTTGCGTGTAAAAAGCATCGTTTCACGGTCTTGATAATGCAGCTGGAGGTCTTGCTTTTGCAGAATTTCCGCATCAATCAATGCTTGAAACGTATCCAGCGCCGGTTCAAAATGGCTGCTAAAGCTTCCCTGCCCTTGATTGTAACGGGCAATCCACTGTGCATCCGCCGGCTTGCTAAAGCAGCTGTCATAGCCATAGCCCACAAACGCCGTGTCCAGCACCTCCTCATTCCCAAGGCCAAGCTGTAATGCGCGTATTCCGGTTTTTTCTATGGTTTGGCAAAGCGACACAAAGCCGTCAAAATCGGTTGGCACCTGCCAGCCGTTTTCCGAAAACAAGGTTTTATTGTAAACAATACCGCGCACCTGTGCCGGGCCGGGCAAATAGTACAGCTTTCCATCGCGCGAAATTGTATTCAGCATAGACACATTATAGCGACCGGTTACAGGCAGCGAGGACAAATCCATCAGCGCGTCAGCCCAGTATTCCTCGCCCACATCAAGCGGCCATGTCATCACAATATCAGTCAGATCATGGTGTTTCAGCCTGCGGCTGTATTCGGCAATGCCCATATCGCGCGTATAATTTCCTACCTGGATGATGTCAAGATCCGGAAACTTTTCTTCCACCGCTTTTTCAAAGGTATGAATAGAAAACGCATTTTTCACAAGAATAGTAACAGGCGTTTTCCCCTGCGGAATCACCGTCTGTGTCAAAATATCCTCGCTTATCTCTGTGTTCTGCGCCTTTGTACCGGCGCACGCTGTCAGCAGCACAAAAAGCACCGCGACGATCATTGCCGCCGCATACAGTCGATGTTTCATACTGTCGCGCACCTCTTTCAACAACTACGCTTTTTTATCGGCGCACCGAACGCAAGCGTTTCAAATTCTCCGATCGGCATGGGTCTTGCAAAATAAAAGCCTTGGATATAATTGCAGCCGAGCCGCTTTAACATATCTACCTGCGCACGCTCCTCCACACCCTCTGCAACTGTTTCCAGCGCAAGCGACTTTGACATACTGAGGATGCTGCTTACCACCGATTCCGTGCGGTGGCTGTCGCGCAGCCCCTGACGGAAAAAGATTTTATCCAGCTTAATCGTGTCCACCGGAATATCCTGAATCAAATTCAGCGAGGAATAGCCGCTTCCAAAATCATCCATAGAGCAGCCAAAGCCCGCCGCATGAATGTCGCGAATAATTTGTGTCAGATACTCCACGTCCTCAAACACCACGCTCTCTGTCAATTCAATTTCCAGATAGTGTGGCGAAATATTATATTCTTCGCAGATTTCTTTGTACCGACGCAAGAAATCAGAATTGCGCAAATGCAGTCGAGAACAGTTCACAGACACCTTCACAGGCTCCACTCCCGCGTCTATCCATGACCGGATGGCGCAGCAGACCTGTTCAAACACATACAAGTCGAGCTGAATAATAAACCCGTTTTTTTCAAACAGCGGAATAAATTCGTCCGGATAGAGCATTCCCTCCGAAGCGCTCCTCCATCGGACAAGCGCCTCTGCCCCGCCGATTTTCTCACTCTGCGTACAGTATTTCGGCTGAAGATAAACCGTAAACTCCCCATTTTCCAAGGCTTGCTCCATCAAATCCTCTAGCTGTCTTTCACGCAGCAGCGCCTTGCGGGTTTCGTCATCATAAACCGCATAGTGCAGCTTACCGTGCAGCTCCCGCCGGATTCCCTTCAGCGACAGCTTTGCCCTGTCCACCATAAGCGTCAGCGGAATTGTGCTGTCTACCACAGCATAAATGCCGCACTCTATCACCGGCATAGGCCAAACAACATTTTTTCCGTTCATATTCTGCCGTGCAGCGTCGTACCAGTGATGAAACCGCAGCAGCATCGCAGACTCATCGGACGCTTCCAGCCAGACACAAAAATTGTCGGCAAACAAGCGCCCCACAGTTTCATTCGCCGCTAAATCCTGTGCAATGCCATTATAAAAAGCACGGAGCATCTCGTCACAGATATGCGTCCCGAATTGCTCGTTAAAGAACTTGAATTTTTCAATATTGATATAGACAAGCGCGGGTTGTTTGTTTTCCGTCTGGCGCAAAAAACGCTGCACCTGTTCATAAAACTTTTGTATTGTGTTTCCGCCGGTAACGGGATCAACATAGGCAATTTGCTCCAGCTTGCGCTTGTGCCGATAGAACGATGTCGTTAAAAACACCGTCAGCGCGGCAAATGCCAACGTGACAAACCCGCACAGCAGCAGCGTCATGCGAATGAGTATCTCGGACTTTGCGTTTACCACAGACGCAGGAACAACCGTCAGCAAGCACCACCCTTGCGCGTCCAGCGAGGTATACGTCATATAACTGCGAACCCCGCGTTGTGAAAAGCTGAAGATTCCGCTGCGCCCCTGCGCAATATTTTCCTTTATTTGCGCTAAATCATTCCCCGCATCCATTTTTACGCCGGATAAAGAGTTCAAAATATTATATCCGACATCCTCCGCATTTTCGGAGCTGGAACGAACGACCACCGTGCCGTCGCGCCGTATGATATGCGCATATGCTTTTCCATCAAAAGCCGACATGGACAGTACACGATCAAAGGTCGCAAGATCATAGCTTGCAAGCAGTGCATGCATCTCTATGCCATCTACTATCATATTTTGCACCGGAACTGCAAACATGACATACTCCCGACCATTCACAACCATAGCGGACGACATGGACTGCTTACCATCCACAATCACATCTTGAAGATAGTCCTGACTGCCAAATTTTACGGTGTTTCCGTATGCATCATACGCAAGACCCGTTGCATCTACCAAATAGATGTTCTGAAAGCTCCATCTGCTCTTTTGATCCCCAATCATCGACTGCATTTCTTCATGCACTTGAATGTCCGCGTTTTCCAGAGCAGTGGAAACAGTTGTTAGCATCGCAAAATTGCCATTGATCATATGGCTTACATTATTTCCGATTTGCTGCGAAATTTCTTTTAAATAGCCGTTGCTTTCCACTTTAATCGTCGTTTGAAGCTGCACATAATACAGCGCGCAAAAAAAGCCCATAATGAGGCAAATCAATAAAAACGCCACAGCAGCAATTTGCAAAATGCGCCGATCCCGGATGACTGAAGGACAGCAACGCTTTTTCACAGCCTGATCCCCCCTTTCCGAACTGGATGTCAAGCATAAAAGTGATATGGGCACACGCTTGCTGTGCTTTTTACAGACAGGCGGATAATCTTCACCTTATATATATAGTTCAGTATATCGCAGCAAGCCTTAAATGTCTACATTTTTTTACTTTTGAATCGCGAGAAACGACAAGAATTGCAGGAACACTGACCGATTCTTGGCTTTTTAATCCGGCTGCCGTGTGCAGAGTCGTCACAAGCATTACACCGAAAAAAATCCGAACCTGACCCATTCCCTGCCAGATTCGGATTTTGCGGCTTATTTATTTTCACTCAGGCGCTGTCATGCGGTTTTATACATCGTGACCTCGGTGTAATCGGCCTTGTTTGCAAGAAAATTCTCCGGCGATAGGAGCGCGTAGCGGCTGCGGTCATTATGTTTCTCTGACATACTGCCGATGGTCACAAGAAAGCGCCCGTCGTTTGTCTGCGCCATCAGCCTGGGCGATGAGGTTCCGTCAAAAAACGGCCCTGCCGGCATGGTCAGCGCATAGGCTTTGCCTGTCGCAAGCTCCAGTAAATGGTTTTCAGGTCCATCATACCACAGACTGTATTGCTCCGGCTTTCCCGCGCCCTGCGGCTGAAGAATTTCCATTGTAAACCAGATTGGCGGCGCGGTTATGATGGTGCGGTTTGCGCCTGTGGCAAAATCGTGCAGCTGATAATCAACAAAACCGCCCGATTCCTTTTGTTCCGTTCCGTAAAGCAGACTGTTGTTCACCACCCCGCAGGTATACGTATCATAAGGCAGCTCCATCAGCTTTTCGCGCTCTCCCGTTGCAAAATCAAACGCAGAAAATTCTTTTGTCGCGTTTTGCAGCGCAGCGACATAGGCCTCCTGATTCCCCGCCGCCCCAAGCGCGGCTAAATCCTGCGGCGACGCAAGACGCTCCGTCACAAAGCGATTGCCAAAAACGCCAATGATCCTTTCCTCCGGCTGCAAAGCACGGGAGAGCATTTCCCCTGTTTTTAAATCAACGCGCACTGCCTGCGCGCTATAGATTCCCGCTGCGTCAAACGCATCGCTTATCCCGTACAGCGCCTCGCCGTCACTATACCGAAAGCTTGGAAACAGCAGCGATGAAAACTCTGTCAGCCGGTGCTTTTCCATGCCATCCATACTGATAACGTCAAGATAGGACGGCTGCGACATATTTTTTGTTTTCTTGTCAAAGTCTCGCCGCTCCTCCTCCGTCTGCAAACCGGCGCGCATTTCTTCCCGTTCCTTTTTTGTCTGCTCCGGATCTATATCCTTTCCTAAGCCCGCATAGCACAAGTAAATTTTGTCGTTTACCACACTCAGATTGATGCCCGCCCAATCTTGCAGAAAAGCGTTACAGCTTTCGTCCGAATGCGTGCAGCCCGGCTTTTGACAAATACAGCTTTGCGCGCCCGTCGCATAGTCCGTTTTTAAAATCAGCGCATTCCAACTGTCATTCGTGTCCCCCACACGGGCGTATTCATAATACGCATCGCCCGTGTTTACACCGTGTCCACCGCCGCAGGTTTCTTGCAGCGCAAACAAATTGCCCACGGTAATTTTTTCCTCATTCCCCTGTACCTGCGGCGTTTCCTGTGCGAAATCATCTGCCGCCACAGCTTCCGCACCGCCCCTTGCACTGCAGCCGGACAGAGCAAATACCGCCAAAAAAACTAAAGCACAAACTCGTTTCATTGTCATTTCCTCCGCTTTATCGTTTCGCACAGCTTTCCCCGTGCAAAGTCTATTTTATGCGAAGCTTGTATCGGTGCTGTATCCGGCGTTTGCCATGTCCTGCAACCGCTCCGGCTGCATAGGCGACAAAATTATATTGTAATAATAGCGCGGGGACAGCGTACCTTTAGAATCATAACCGCCATATTCCCCGGTTACACAGGTGGCAAGCAGGCCGCCCGACGCAGAGAAAAGGCCGCTCTGTGCATAGTCGGTGTTTTTGGGTGCACGCCAGTCGTTCAGCGAGGACAGTCCTGCCATTTTCACAAGGGCAGGCAGTGCTGTTTCCGGCTTTGCCGCACTGTATTGCTTGTTGCTTGACAGCCACACGGCGGTGACCGCGCCCGTTTTGCTTTCTATTGTTACGCTGTATGGCATAGCCGCGTTATCCCCGTCCTTGCTCTCAAAATAGCTGATGGTGATAAAACCAAGCGTATCCGTGCTGACATAAAAGTCGGTGGTATTGCCCCCGATACTTTGCGTGATGGCGCTCGCCCAATCCGACGGCACAACGCCCGCCCTTTGCAGCGCGTCCAGTGTCGCAAAAGCATAATCGCACAGGGTGCCGTCCTGCCGCATCTCGCTGCGCATCGTTTGTGCGGCAAGATAAAAATTCGCCTTTTCCGTGCTGTCCCACTGCTGCTGCGCCCCCGCATTCACCGCGCGGCTGTACAGCAGCCGAATAAGGTAAAAGCTGTCTCTCTGCGGCGTAATAGAGGTGTACACCGTGCTGCTTTCGCGCGGCTTTTGCAGCAGCGCCGCATCCGTGACAGCAAACATCGCAAACGGCAGCAGCGCAAGAAACGCAGCGGCGAACCCACACAGTAAAAGTGCCACTTTTCTTTTGTTTTTCTTTTGTGCTTTCATTGCATTTCTCCTGTGGATTCCCCGCACAGCTCGGCGGTGGGCACGCTGTTTTTTTCGCTCAACTGTGCAGCAGCATCTTCTTTTGGTGCGTCTGTCTCTGTGCTCGTCATCGCATTTTCCGGCGACGGCCACAGCAAAAACCGCACCGTTGTGCCGACACCCTGCGCGCTTTCAATTTGCAGCGAGGTTCCATGCAGCACCGCAATGCGGCTGCACAGCGCAAGCCCAATGCCGCTTCCACCGTCTTTGCGTGCGCGGGATTTATCCACCCGATAAAAGGGTTCCGTCACATGCGCTACCTTCTCCTGCGGAATGCCGCAGCCGTCATCGGCAACAATCACGGCAATTGCATCTTGGTCGGACGTTTTTTCGCTTGTTACGCACACTGTGCCTGCTGCGCCGCACGCCTTGATTGCATTGTGCGCAAGATTGTAAAGCAAGTCCGACAAAAGCTCTGCGTCTGCCATCACCGTCGCGCCACATGCAAAAAAGTTTAATGTTACCCCGCCTGTAAGCGGCTGTATCGCTGTATGTACCGCGCTAAACACAGCGTCAAGGCAAACAGGCGTTAAAGCGGGCGCTTCCCCCGAAATTCGCATCAGCGCAAGCAGCTTTTGCGACAGGCTTTCCACGCGCTTTGCCTCGCTGAAAATATAGCCCGCCGCCCTGCGCTGCTCCTGCGGATCGCACTGCATGGTGCGCAATGTATCGGCATACCCCAAAATGGCAGTCATGGGCGTTTTTAACTCATGCGTAAACGCACCCATAAAGTCATCGCGGCTGCGCACGGAGTCCTCCAGCGCATGCACGCGGTTCTCCACGGCCTGTGCCATGGTATCAAAATTCTCGCTCAGCAAGCCGATTTCGTCCTGTGTATGAATTTGTGTGCGTTGTTCGTATGCACCGTTTGCAATGCTGCGGCTGGCACTTGTCAGTGCAGACAGCGGCTTTGTCAGCCACCGCGACAAAAATGCTGCTGCCGTCACCGCACACAGCAGCAAAGCCCCCTCAAGCCACAAAAAGCGCTGCACCGCGCGCCCACGCGCCGCAAATACCGGCGTGATGTCATAGGCGGACACAAAACGAACCCCATCAAGCAGATGCTTCGCATAGACCGCATACACTGCTTTGCCCGCGCGCACATATTGCATCTGCCCGTCCGACAGCGCCGACGCTGCTTTTTCCACTGTGTCCGGCAAGGTGGTATACGCTACCTTTTTCGTCTGATTTTGCCCGAATATTGCAGAAAATGCTGCTTCTCCATCTACCGCCGCATGCAAATTCTGTGCGCAGCCCGCAAGAAACGCCTCGTCTATCTTATCACCGCGGCTGTGCTGTGCCAAAATGCTGCTCTCCAGCGAATAACAGGCGTAGGCATGCTGCGCGGCACTTTGCTGCGCGGCGCTTTGCAGCGCATCCGCAAAGTTGCCGTACAGCAGCACGCTGCCGCCCACCGAAAACCCTGTGACAAGCACCAGCACAATGACGCAGGATAGCTTCTGCGCGAATTTCAAAGCGTGTCCTCCCTTTTTAATCGGTAGCCTACGCGATACACCGTCTCGATATACTCCTGCCAGCCCAGCTTTTTGCGCAGACGCTGAATGTGCAAATCAAGCGTGCGCGTATCCTCTATTTCACCGCCCCACACGCGCTCGTACAGCACGTCTCGGTACAAGGCCGCACCGCGGTTGCGAAGCAGCTGCTCCAGTAAATCAAATTCACGCGGCGCAAGTGCTATCGGCACACCGCCCTGCGTCACGGTTTTTGCTATGGTGTCAAGCTGCACGCCCCACGCGGACAAAATTGCCCCGCCGCGCCCTGTGCGGCGCAGCACACTTTCCACCCTTGCCAACAGCTCGTCAATCTCAAACGGCTTTACAATATAGTCATCGGCTCCCAGCCGCAGCCCCTTGACTCTATCGCCAAGGCTTCCCTTGGCTGTGATAAAGATGACGGGCGTTCCGGTTGGGCGCAAATATTCAAGCAAATCATACCCGTCGATACCCGGAAGCATAATGTCAAGCAGTACAAGATCAAAGCTGTTTTGCTCCAGTACATCTGCCGCGCGCGCGCCATCGTTCACCGCCATGCACACATAACCCGTGCGCACAAGGCTTGTCTCTATCAACTGCGCAATCGGAACCTCGTCCTCAACAATCAAAATATGGTTCATCCCTACACTTCCTCTGTGTGTAAATTTTACATCCCATTTGTATCTGTTTTGTATCTTGTGTCTCATTGATGCGAATGCCGCACCGTTTTAACACAGCTCCAAGATAGCCCGGTCTATGGTCGGCACATAGAATTGCCCCGCGATGAGATCTACAGCAGTTTCACGAACTGCAAAAAGCAGCAATGCATCAAAAAGCCGCTGCATCTGAATCCGCTTGCATCAATGTACGCCAAAAAGCCCCGCAAACTGGCTGATAAAGCCGATTTGCGGGGCTATACTTTGGAGCTGTTTAAGCGATTCGAACGCTCGACCTCTTCCTTACCAAGGAAGTGC
>JAVXUG010000051.1:0-14703 GCA_036642215.1 Ruthenibacterium sp. | reverse complement strand
TCTATGTGCCGGCCATAGCCGATGCATGGGTGCAATGTGAAATCACATTGCTATATTATTCTGTGCCGCGCGCCGCACCCAGTGTTTCAAGCGGCAGCGTCTCGTTCAAGCTTCCCGTGCGATAGCCGTCCAAATCCAGCGCCACATAGGCAAAGCCCGCGGCGTGTACACCCGCGGACAGCGCCGCCCGCACCTCCGGCGCAAGCGCCGCGGCAAGCGCTTGCTGCGGCAGCTCAATGCGCGCGGTATCGCCGTGACAGCGCACACGCCCCGCCGCAAAGCCAAGGCGGTGCAGCACCTGCTCTGCATCGTCAATTTTGTGCAGCAGCGCGGGTGTCAGCGGCGTATGATAGGGCACCCGCGTGGCAAGACACGCATAGCTTGGCTTTTGCCATGTCGGCAGGTTAAGCTGCTGCGACAGCGCGCGGATGTCCGCTTTTGTCAGCCCCGCGTCCTTCAGCGGGCTTTCAATGCCAAGCTCCGCAAGCGCGGCAAGCCCGGGGCGGTAATCCGCGCTGTCGTCGGCGTTGCTCCCCTCGCACAGCACGGCAAAGCCGGCATCCCGCGCCGCCTGCATCATACGCGTGAAGATCGCCTTTTTACAGTGATAGCAGCGGTCGGGCGTGTTTTGCGCAAATTGAGGAATCGCAAAGGCATCGATCTCCACCACGGTGTGTGCCATGCCGCTTGCGGCGGTATAGGCAACCGCCTGTTCCAATTCACGCCGTGGCAGGGCATCCGTGCAGGCCGTCACCGCCAGCACCCGCGCACAGACCCCCGCCGCCGCCGTCAGCAAAAAGGTGGAGTCCACACCGCCGCTGTAGGCCACAGCCAGCGCGTCCTGCGCCGCAAGCGCCGCCCGCAGAGAATCATATTTTTTTTGCAGCAACCGCTCCATCAAAGCTCCCCTTTTCCTTGTGTCCGGTAAAACCGGGCAATGGCTTTGCAGCCCTTTTTTTCGTCAAGCGGCACACCGCGATTCCCTCCGCGTCCCCGCAGAAAAACACAGGCAGACGGCAAATGCTGCAAAGAAATTTGCAAATTTTGTCCGGCATCAATTCGAGGTGCTTGCGGCGGCGTTTCCGCTCTGCGGCACATCGCTGTCCTCTGCCTGCGCCTGCTGCGGCGCGCTGCCGGAAAACGCTGTTTGCACGAACGCAGCGGATTCCTCGTTCAGCTCAAAACGCGCGCCGCGCCATGTGCCGGGCATCGCCTCGGCAATATACGCAGGCTCCTGCTGATCCAAAAATTGCAGCGTTCGCTCGTAATCGTAGAGCTGTGCGGCGGTCAAATTGGTCGCAAGCGCCGTGCTGTTGACGCGGACGGCTCTGGGCAGCACCGCCTTCAGCCGCCCGTGACCCGCCGCCAGAAAAGCCGCGTATCCGCGCGCGCGCAAGGCGGACAGCTTCTCCGGCGCGAGGTTCCCCTCCGCTAAAATCTGTGCGAAAAGCCGCGGTGACACCGCCTGGGTCTCGCCGCCCACCTCCGTCAAGCCAAGCGCCGCCATGGCATCGCGCTCAAGATACTGCGGCAGGCGCAGCGTGATATTGCCAAAGGCTTCCACCGTCTGCCACAGCGTTTTCGGCGCGGCAAACAAATAATTGTCAACGCAAAGATGCAGCGTCTCCGTCAGCGCAGCCACCGCCTGCGACGGCCCGGCCGACTGCACGGCCTCGGCCAGCGTGACGGGGCTGCCCCCAATCAGCACCACCGTCTGCGGCGGCATGGACGCGACGGCAATCCTGTTCTGATACGCGTCAAAGCGCACAAGCGTATAGCACTCCGCCGTCTGTGCCGTGCCGCCGCCGGTCATCACCAGCACCGTCTGCGCATCGGCGGCCGTAGCCTGCGCCACCCATACGCCGCTTTTCTCCTTTTCGGCCGCGCGCGCGCCCGTGGTGGCACTGCCATAGGCAAATACCGCAAGATACAGCGGAACCAGCACAGCAAGCGTGCCGAAAAAGCTGAGCCAAAACGCCCTGCCCCTCGTCATCACGCGACACCTCTCTTTCACGCATAGCCTTGCCGAAAACGTGGCAAGCTATACCGAAAGGAGGTTTTGTTCTATGCACTCTGCAAACAAAAATGCGCCGGAGGGCGCATGGCTTGCGCCCGTGCCAACACCGGGACAGGCTTGTCCCGCGGGCGCTGCGCGCCGCATCAAAAATCCGGCGGTGTGCGCCATTGTCAATCAGCCCGCCAGCCACACAGACCCGAACGGCAGCTACACCGGACACCCCGTGGAAAAAGGAGAAACGCCCCAGCAGGACGCTGACGATTTATAGCATTGGTCAAAATGCGATCCTGCACATAAGCCCTAGCCTTGCGCATCGAATTGCCCCGCGAGGGGATTTGATCGCAGCTTTTCAAGCGTTCCGGCAAAACGATCCTCGGTTAAGCGGCTCTATCGCAGTTTTTCTGGGCGTGTTTGAAAACTCGCTGTGTTTGGATTTTTTCACAAAATTTGTTCTGCGCAAGGCAGAAAAGTGTAGGCACACTTTGTGTTTGTCAAGCTTTTCTAACGCAGTGCAGGACGAATTTTGGGTGAAAAGACGAATGCATGGAGTTTTCAAACATGCCCTAGACCTTGATGCTTTTTACAGCTTGCGAAACTGCTGCAAGTCCCCTCGCAGGGCGATTCTATGTGCCGGCGATAACCGATGCACAATAGGAATAGCAATATGAAATCACATTGCGCTGCGCTGCATCAGCCCTGCTGCGCAGCGTCTGTCTTTTTGTGCTCTGCTGCTTTTTGCTCCCCGCCGGAACGCACCGGGACTTCAGAAAGCGCGCGCAGCGCAGCATCGCGCACAACGGCAAACGATACGCCCGCGCGCAGCGCGGCCTGTGCGACATCGTCATATTCCGGCTTCGCCTTCTCTTGTCCGCAGCCCGTTGCCGTTTTAACGTGCACAACGCCATAGGGTGTCTCCACGGCAACCATGCTGCGCGGCAGCGTATAGCGCACACAATCCTTGCGTCTGACCCCCAGCGTCGGTGTATGGCGCAGCAGCAGCGCCGCCATACACTCGGCCTCTGCGGGGCGGCACAGCACCGTCAGCAGCGTGCCGGGGCGGCATTTTTTCATGCCGATGGGCGCGGTAAACGCGTCCAGCGCACCCGCGCGCAGCAGCAGCTCCACGGCAAAGCCAAGCTCCTCGCCCGTCGCGTCATCCAAATTGCAGCACAGCTCCGCAACCGTCTCCTCCGGCGCGGGCACGTCCTGTGCAGCAGGCGCACCATCGGGCGCGCTTGCCGTGCCCCAAAACGCACGCAGCAAATTTGCGGTTGCAAAGTGCTTTTTCCCCGCGCCACAGCCAATTTTTTCCACCGTCATCCCGGGCATCGGCCCAAAGCGCGTCACAAAACGGCGCAGGAGCGCGGCACCCGTGGGCGTGCAAAGCTCGCCCTTTTCCGGCCCCGCCCAGACAGGAACCCCCGCAAGCAGCAGCGCCGTGGCGGGCGCGGGAACCGGCAGAATGCCGTGCGCACACTGCACCGTGCCGCTTCCCGTTGCAACGGGCGAAGCTATCACCGCGTCGGGATGCAGCAGGTACAGCAGCAGACACACGGCGGCGATATCTGCCACCGCGTCCAGCGCGCCCACCTCATGAAAATGCACCTCTGTCACGGGCACCCCATGCACACGGCTCTCCGCATCTGCAAGCTGCGCATAGACCGCTTTTACATTTTCCCTCACCGCGTCCGGCAGCGCAAGCGCATCCGCCAGCACAGCAGGCTCGCCGTGCGCGGCATGGTGATGCGCGGGGGCAGCGCCCGCAACCATCGGGATGTCCGCCGGAGGATTTTTATGCGCGGGCCCCTGTGCAACGGTGTCCGCGCACCGCGGCTCGCTGTGCCCTGTCTGCGCCCTTGCAAACGAATCTTTTAGATGCGCGGGCGCAGGCTCCTGTGCGTCGCACACCGCTTCCTCGTGCCCCGCCACGGTCACGGTCATATGCGTAGCCGCCACGCCGCACACCTTCACGCTGTGCGGCACAACCGTCACGTGCGGCAGGTGCAGCCCCTGCATCACGCGAAGAAATTCTGCTTTCTGCGCGTCATCGCACAGCTCGTACAGCGCGGCGGCAAGCATATCCCCCGCCGCGCCCATATTACATTCCAGATACAGTGTGCTCATTTTGACCCCCTGTGGTTTATCATACTGGCAAGATATCCCGCGCCAAAGCCGTTGTCGATATTCACAACGGACACGCCCGACGCACACGCATTCAGCATGGACAAAAGTGCAGCAAGACCCTCGAAGCTTGCACCATAGCCGACACTGGTGGGCACGGCGATGACGGGGCAATCGGCAAGTCCGCTGATCACGCTGGCCAGCGCGCCCTCCATCCCCGCAATGGCAATGATGACATCCGCGCGCATCACTTCATCAAGATGCGATAAAAGCCGGTGCAGCCCGGACACCCCCACGTCATACAGCCGCGTGACACGGTTGCCCAGCGCCTCCGCCGTCTGCGCGGCCTCCTCTGCCACGGGCATATCGCTTGTGCCCGCTGTCGCAACAAGAATTGTCCCGTCTGCGGTGAGCTTTTTGTGTCCGTTCACAAGCCCCAGCCGGCTTACGGGGTCATAAAAAAGCGGCAGCTTGTCCGCAAGCTCCGCCGCCGCCGCCGCGCTCATGCGCGTGACAAGAATATTTTTTCCCCCCGCAGCCAGCAAATTTTCGCAGATGGACAAAATCTGCTCCGGCGTTTTGGACGCGCCGTACAGCACCTCGCCCGTGCCCTGACGCAGCGCGCGATGATGGTCTACCTTTGCAAAGCCAAGGTCGGTAAACGGCGCCTGCTTCAGCGCCTGCTCTGCCTCGGTCACGCTGATTGTTCCGTCGCGCACGCCCTCCAGCAGCGCCATAATTTCCTGCTGTGTCATGGCGCGTCCTCCCCCCTTTGCGCATCCTGCGCCTCCTTGCGGTCAATGGCAAGCTGCTGCGCCAGCGCAGCGGTGCGAATTTCCATCTGCGACAGCTTCATGGAGAGGAAAAACTGTTTTACAATCAGGATAAAAATAATAAATAAAAACACAAAGTTAATGGGCGAGAGCACGTTCAGCCGCTCGGATGCCCACACCGCAAGCTGCGGAAAGATGCTGAGCAGAAGAAGTGCCGCCGAGAGAAAAATCCAGAAAAAGGTGTCCTCGATGCGCACCTTGGACTTGCGGATATACCGCAGCACAAACCAGAAGGTCAACACGCTGCCCACAATCAGCAGCACACGAAGCCCGATGGAAATCATATTTTTTCCTCCCTTGCGCCGCGCTTGCGGAACCATTGAATGATAAGAATGGACATGCCCATGCGTATCATATAGGCGGCAGAGCGTGAAAAGTTGAGATAGGTCTGCCCCGCGATGCGCTCGTCCATCTTCACCTGCACCTCGGTGACGCGCGCGCCGTTTTTCAGCAGATAGCTGATGGTGTCCGGCTCCGGCGTATAATTTGCGTCGGTGGCGAACTCGCTGATCATGCGCGGGCCGTACAGCCGCATCCCGCTTGTTGGGTCGCATATTTTTACGCCCGTCGTCAGCCGCATGGCCCAGCTGATGAGATAGCTGCCCACCATGCGCAGCGTCTTTGGCTTTTTTACGGTCAAAAAGCGCGAGCCAACCACAATATCCGCGCCGGTTTTGTCCATAGCCGCCAGCAGCGGCGCAATATATTCTGTGCGATGCTGCCCGTCGGCATCCAGCTGCAGCGCGCGGGTATAGCCGTGCGCATAGGCGTATTTCAGCCCCGTTTGCACCGCGCCCGCAAGACCGAGGTTGACGGGTAAATCCAGCAGCGGACAGCCGCGCTCACGGCAGATGCGCGCGGTGTCATCGCGGCTGCCGTCGTTGACAACAACGCAGTCGTACTGCGGATAATCGCGCAGCAAAGCGTCCACCACACGGGGGAGGGACTCCTGCTCGTTGTAGGCGGGAATGATGATGAGCGGTTTCATTTTGATGTACCTCGTTTTTTTGCGGATGATGGGCGCAGCCTGCTTTTTTGCCGCGCCGCGCGTCATAGGCTGGTGGGTGCGCTTTGCGCCTCCTGCGCGAGAAAAATCAGCCTGTCGCTGACCTTATCCCATGTGAACAGCTGCGTCAGGCGGCGATAGGTGTTTTCCCCGGCGGCGGTGCGCCATGCGCTGTCGGACAGCGCGCGCTCCAGCGCGGCGGCAATGCTTTCCGCGCGCATATCGGGCAGCAGCAGACCATAGCTCTCGTCGCAAAGCAGCTCCGGGCTTCCGCCCGTGGCGGTGGTGACAATGGCGGCGCGCAGGGCGGCGGCCTCCAGAATTGCCGTGGAAAAGCCCTCGGAAAAGGTGGGCAGACAGTAGAGGTCCGCGCGCGCCAGCAGCGCAAGATTCTGCGCATGCGGCAGCATTCCAAGCAAATACGCGCCCGCGGGCAGATGCGCCTTCATCTCTGTAAACTGCGGACCGTCACCGGCCAGCAGCAGCACGGCATCCGCGTGCTTTTTGCGCACGGCGGCAAACGCATCCAGCAGCGGCAGCACGCCCTTTTCGGGGATAAACCGCCCGCTGAACGCGATGACAAGCGTGCGCGGGTCGCCGCAGCCATACGGCGCAAGAAACGCGCTTCCGCACGCGGCGGCGATGCGCTGCAATTCGGCGGGGTCAACGGCATTGTACAGCACGCGGTCGCTTGGGACATGCACGCCAAAGTGCGAGAGCCACGCCGCGCACGCAGCCGATACGCCGTAAAAATTATCGCAAAAATGGCGAATCAGCCGCAGCATCCCATGCTCGTATGCGTTGCCCAGCAGCCCCGCAAGGCCGCCGCGCAGCAAATGCGCCGTGCCGTGCTCTAAAATCATCGCCGGAATTTTTCGCCGCTTTGCCATGCGTGCGCCCAAGAGACAGGCCGGATAAAACCGCGTCTGCACCACAATAAAATCGAGCGGCGTTTTGTACAGCGCGCGCTTTGCTTTTCGCAGCGCGGCGCAGGGGCGCAAAATCGGAAACCGCCCGTTGATCAGCAAAAAGGCAGGCAGCCGCACAATGTCAATGCCGTCCTGCGTCTCTTGTGCGGGCAGACCGGGCAGCGCGCTTGTCACCACAAGGGCGCTGTGCCCCTTTTGCACAAGGCTGCGCGCCAGATTGTAGGTATAGCGCTCTACCCCGCCCACCGTGGGCAGATACTGCGCGGAAAAAAAACAAAAGGTCACGGGCGAAGCCCCTTTCTGAAATGAGCGGCGGCGGCAGGAAAGTAGCCGCTGCTGTTACGTTTGCGCGGCAGACGGATTTTTTATCGCAGCGCAATCACATAAAACGCGTTCAGCACCGCGCACACCTGCACCGAGGTCAGCGCAAACAAAAGTGCCTGTGCGCTGCTTTGCAAAAGCTGTGCGCGGCGCGGCTTGAGCAGCAGCAGCAGCAGCGGGAGCAACGGCAAAAAATAGCGCCCCTGCAAGCCGTAAATGGCAGTGTAATAGGTGGGGGTCCACAGCACACAGCCCAGCACCGCGCCGCCGCAGCAGCCCAGCACCGCAAGCCACGCGGGGAGCGCGGCGCGTGCCTTGCGCAAAATGCCGTCGCCGTCGCCGCACTGCGTCGCCAAAACTAAAAGCACCAAAAACACCGATACCAGCGCGGTGCTCAGCGCCAGATTATGATTGCCCAGCGTGCCGCCCACAAGCCCGTTTAGGTAGTCATCGCCGTGCTCGACAACGCTGTTTACAAGCAGCGAGGCAAACTGGCGCAAATGCGAAAAAATGTACGGCACGGTATACACAATGCGGTCGGAGTTTGCGGCTGCCGCCGTCACGGGGCTGCCGCCCAGTGCCGCCGCGTTGCCCACAATAAAGCGGTTTGCCGACCAGTACCCCGCAAACGACAGCGCAAATACGCCGCCGCGATAGGCATAGGCGTGCCATGCCTTGGCAAAGCGCCGCACGGGCAGCAAAAGCAGCAGCAGCGCAAGCGGCAGATAGACCGATTTTGCGGGGACAAGCAAAATGCACACCGCCGCCAGCAGCGCCGCCTCCGGCCAGTGCAGCGGGCAGGTATCGCCCTTGTGCGCCGCGCGCAGGGCAAGCGCCGTAAATAAAAACGCAAGCGCCAGTGTAAAGCTGTCGCGCGAAAACGATGCCGCCACATGCAGGGTGCCCGGCAGCAGCCCCACCACCGCAAAAATGCATTTGCCGAAGGGCGCAAGCTTGACCGCCCAATAGGTTGCCGCCGCAAAAAAAGCAAAATTTAAAAGCCGCGCAAGGTACAAGGTGGGCACATAGCCAAGGTGCAGCAGCCGCCCCAAAAGCACGCCCAGTGTGGACAGCGCATAGGGCAGCTGATAGCCGCCGACCTCCTCTGCCTTATGGTAATAGGCCGCATCGTCAAACGGTTCGGGCGACGGCGACAAAAACCCCTGCGCAACCGCCTTATAGCTGAATACGGTGGTGGCGTTTTCCTCCAAGACCGAGTTGTGCTCCGAGGTGCGGCGCACTGTGGTGCCCCACCAGCTTTCCTGCGGCGCAATGTTTAAAATGCGCGCCGCATTGTTGTACGCCTGGCTGATGTGCTGGCGCTCGTCCGTCACACCATAGGGCGGAATGACGAGCGCATACAGCAGCCCGATGCACAGCAGCGCCGTGAGATAGACCTTGTGCACCGGCCAGTGGATCATAAAAACCGCCGCGTACACCGCGCACAGTGCGCACGCACACAGCAGCGTAAGCACAATAAAAAACGGTGTGATAAAGCCCTTGACTTCACCCGTCTCCGCCAGCAGCGTCAAGCTTCCCTTTGTCGCTTTGCCGGCGGCCGTCAGCGCCGTCATGCCGCTGCGCGCCTCGGCAGAGGTGTAAAAGCGCACGCTGTCATTGCTGTCTGCATCGTTTAAATGGACGGTGACGGTCAGGGTCAGCGGCGCGGCGGCAACGCACGACGCGGGCTTTGCGCCGATTGCGCTCGGGGCTGCTCCGTCGGCTGTCTGCGGCACGTGAACCGGCTGTGCAAAGCGCAGCTGCGCATAGGGCGGCTCCGCTGCGCCTGTATCGGCAAGCTCTGCCTGTCCTTCGCCCAGCAGCACGCCCCCCGCGTCCGTAAGCTGCGCTGTGAGCCGCGCGCCGCCCTTGCACGCGCGCAGATCGGGCAGCACGGACACGGCATACAGCACCCTGTCGGTCGAAAGCTGCTGCGAGACGCTTTCGCCATCCCTAAGCCCGACGGTCTGCGCATCCGTCACCGTGTTAAATTTTGTGGTCTGCGTCTTGAGCGACAGCCCCGACAGCGCGAACACACGCACCGCGCCAAACACAAGAAAAACGGTGCAAAAAATGCCCGCCAGCATCAAAATATGGTGGTGTTTTCGCAAAAATGTAAGCATAGCAGCCGCCCGTTCTTCATAGAATAGTAATTGTATGTATTATACACAGGTTGCGAAAAAAAAGCAAAATTGCGCTGTGACGCTGTGTCCACCACGGCGGCACACCGCGACGCAAAGGCAACGCCGCCGCGCGGTTATTCCGGCTTTGGCGCTGTCTTTTCCGGGCGCGCCGCCGGCTTTTGCGCTGTCTTTTCCGGGCGCGCCGCCGGCTTTTGCGTTTCCCCTCGCGTCTGCGCGCACCACGCTTCGCACAGCGCAAGCTTTGCGGCGCGCGGCAGCCGCTTCAGCGCGCACTCGTGCCGCAGCGCATCGTTTTTATCCTTGCACCGCTGCGCATAGGCAAGCTGCACGGGGCAACGGCTCCTTGTATATTTTGCGCCGCGCCCCGCGTTGTGCATGGTCACGCGTTTTTCCACGTCGTTTGTCCAGCCGCTGTACAGCGTGCCGTCGGCGCACTGCACCATGTAGACAAACGCGGGCGCGTCGCCTGTGTCAGGCCGGACGGTGCCCCGGAAAGCGGGCGATGCCTCCGATGCATCGCGCTTCGCCGCAGCGCCGTCCGCAGCCGCGCAAACTGCCCTCACGCCTCGCTGTCCTCACCGGCGAGCGCTGCGCGGCATGCCGCCAATGCGTCCTCCTCGGTGGCTGTCGTCACCAAAAACCGGCCCGCATGACAAAATCGCAAGCCCTCTATATTGCTGATGGCACGCAAGCTGCTTTCGTCAAGCCCCGCCCACGCGGCCGGAAACGGAGCCTTGAGCGCGGGCGAGCCGAACGAAGCGGGAACGCCCTGCGCGCACCAGCCGCCGCGCTGCGAGGGATACACCACAAACAGCGCATCCTTTGCGGGGATCAGCTGCTGCTTCCACGGCGCATAGCGCGCCAGCCGCACAATTCCGTCCTTCCTCTTTGCCAGCGCCGCATTGACCTCGTCCGCCGCGCGCGCAATGCTGCGCAGGCTTTCCAGCTTATGCCATAGCAAATCCTTTGCGACAGCCACCGCCGCGGCAAAGCATTCGTCGGGCTGCTCCTCGCTGTCCCATGCGGGATTGTACGCGCCAATCAACTGCGCAAGCTGGTTGCCGCAGCCGGTGTTGTCGTCCGCATCCAGCGGCTGAATAAAGTGCTGATCCACGCGCGCGGCCTGCTCTGCGCCCACAAGCGACGCGCCCACCTCGCGCCACAAAAGGCCAAACGCCGCGTAAGGGATGCCGTTTTCGCGCACGGGGCTGCCCTTTGCGTGGTGGTCAAACGGCCCGTCCCCGATGTCGTACACGATGCCGGAAAAATCCTCCGGCACACGAAACCCGCGCCGCACCGTCAGCCTTGGGTTTATAATTTGCAGCAGCGCGGTGCTGAATACTTCGTCGGCATGGAAACGCCCCGCATGGGTAAAGGCAGTGTCTGGTACTTGCAGCATCATGATAAATCCTTTCAACAAACAAACATTGACAGCATTTGTCAAAATGCTATCCTTCGCACCAGCCGCAGGCTAGCGCCTATCACCGGCACACAGAATCACCCCGCAAGGGGTTTGATCGCAGCGCATCAAGCGTTCAAGAGAAGCGATCGTAAGTTCCGTTGCTTTATAATCTACAGCAGTTCCGGTTTAGATTGCGAGAAAAGGCGGCAGGGAAAAATGGTCTGCAATCAGGCGCAGGACGCAGCCGGGCTAACGCCCGGCAAGGACGACAACGCAATTGCGGGACATTTGGCACGCCGAGCTACGCGCAATCTGGGTCGGAATTGCTGTAGATAAGCATACCACGCTCCGCCAAAAATGAACAGAGGATTTTGTCGGAAAAAGCAGAGAAATTTCCGTTCGGATGTGGTACAATGAAGAAAATTACCTGTGCCCTTGCTGCGTCCGACCGGGCGCTGTACAGCACGGAACGCGAATGGAGGGAGCCGGATGCATTTTAAACGAAAGCGACACAGCGGCCGTGCGGTGCTGGCTGTATTTCTGGTGCTGGCGCTGCTGGCGGCGGTCTGCTATGCCGTGTGGCTTTTCCGTGACGACCTCGCAGGGCTTTTTGACAGCAAAAAAAAGCCCGCCACTGACGCGCCGCAGGGGGCGGTCATCGGGATCCTGCTGGCAACGCAGGAGGTGGATGATTTTGCGCAGCAGGCGCAGCAGGCAGAGCAAAAGGCGTTTCTGGATGCTTTTGTCAACGATGCGGCGCAGCACGGCATGAACGCCGTGTTTGTTGACATGATGCAGGGCAGCGGAAAGACTGCCACCGTGTTCGGGCGCGACCGCGCGTATGCCACAATGAAAAACGTGGCTCAAAACGACGAGTTTTTTCAAAAATTCGACGCGATGAAGTACCTGTGCGCCGCCGCGCACAAGCAAAATCTTGCGGTGTACGCGGTATTTCCGCAGGCCGGCGCGGACACAGACAAGGCGCTGCAAAAGGCAGTGAAGCGCGCCGTGAAAAAATACCATCTTGCGGACGCGTACTATAAAGCGGACAGCACAGCCGCACTGGGCACGCTGACAAGCGCCACGGACGGCAGCACGCTTCCCTATACGGCTGCGGGCGCGTGGACGCAGCCCTCGGCGGTGTTTTTGCAGACGCTTGCCGCCGACTACAAGGGCATTGTGATTGACGACTACGCAAGCGCACAGCGGTTTCCCGACGCGTTTGTTCTGATGGCAAGCGCGCTTCACAATTCTGCGCCGGCCCCTGTGCTGCTCAGCTACACTCAGGAGCCGACGCTTGCCGTGACCTATCCCGCCGCAGATGCAAAAATTTACACGGGCAAGTGCTTTTTGATGGGCACGTCCGACCCCGCGCAGCCCCTTACGATCAACGGCACAGAGGTGCCGCGCACGGGCAAAACCGGTGTGTTCGGTGTGCTGGTGGAGCTTGCCGAGGGCGAAAACATCTTCACCTTTGTGCAGGGAGAGGCGCAGCTTCCGTTTGTGGTCAACCGCCTGCAAAGCACTTGGACGGGCGGGGGCGGCGTAAAGCACGACGGCACACAGTCTGTTCCGCCGGGCAGTAAGGTTGCGGTCTCAGGCTGGATTGCCAGCCTGCTGTACGACCCCGGCGATGACGGTAAAATCAGCGAGACGGTGCGGATGGGCGGTGTCGCCACGGTTGCGGACTGTGTTGAGACGATGCGCAGCGGCAAAAAAACCTGGGCGTATCAGCTGACCAGCGGCGATTACATCCTTGCCTACAACACAAAGTATCTTGGAACAGACGTTCCGACACCCGCGTTTACGGGTGCGACGGCTGAAAAAACCGACAAGGGCGAGACGCTCACCTTTGCGGGCAGCGGCACCCCGATGGCCTACACAAATGCACAGGGGAACAATCTGATTCTGCATTGCTACGACACGAATTTTGCGCCGAATTTTGCAGTTACGGGCAGTGACATGGTGAAAAGCGTGCAGGTGAATGCGATTGAAAACGGCGGCACAGAGCTTGTTTTTCAATTTGCAGCGCCGCTTTACGGTCACAGCGTAGAGTACGCGGACGGCACCCTCCGGCTGCTGCTGAAGCGCACACCCGTGCGCAGCACAGCGGATTTTGCAAAGCCGCTTGCGGGCGTGAGCGTGCTGCTTGACCCCGGCCACGGCGCGGATGACACGGGCGCGATGGGCGTTGCGGGCAGAAATGCGCCGCAGGAAAAGGACGTAAATCTCGCCGTTTCACTGGCGGCGAAATACCGGCTTGAGCAGCTTGGCGCGACGGTGTTTATGATTCGCGCAGACGATACGTTTTTGACACTGGTGGAGCGCAACCAAAAAATTGCGGAGCTGTCGCCGGACTTCTTCATTGCGGTGCACCACAACAGCGTGGAGCTGACCGTGGATGCAAACGCAGCCGCCGGCACCGAGTGCTATTATTTTTATGATGCCGGCAAGCCGCTTGCCGAGGCGCTGGTACAGAACGTTGTGGCGGCGACGGGTCGCCCGAACCGCGGTGCCCTGTGGGGTTATTACTATGTCACGCGCAGCACGCTTTGCCCTGCCGTACTGATGGAGTGCGGCTTTATGGTGAACCCCGCCGAATATGAAGACGTGGTGAATGTACAGACGATTTGGAAAGAGGGCGACGCCATCGCCACCGCTGTTTTATCCGGCGTAGGGGCGGCGTAGCACGCCGTCTGCACAAAGACACGCCATAGTGCAATGTGGTTTCCCATTATAATTGTATTTGTGCATCGTCTGTGGTCGGCACATAAAATCGCCCTGCGCGGGGATGAACAGCAGCTTTGCAAGCTGTAAAAAGTGTCAAGCTCTAAAAAACTGCAAGCTGTCCGCAAACGCTTCGCCGCGGGAAGCCGAATGATCCGAAACAGCAATACCGCCCTGCTGATGCTTGAGCATCGGCAGGGCGGTATTTTTACAGCAACGCAGCAAATTAAGAGGAGAGCAATGTGATTTGACATTGCTGCTGTGCCTCGGCTATCGCCGGCACATAAAATCGCCCCGCGCGGGGATGGATCGCAGTTTTGCAAGCTGTAAAAAGTGTCAAGATTTAGGAAAGCTGCGATCATATCGCCCCGCGAAGAAAGCTATCGCAGTTTCGCAAGCTGTAAAAAGTTTCAACGTTTAGGAAAACTGCGATCGCATCGCCCCGCGAAGAAAGCTATCGCAATTTCGCAAGCTGTAAAAAGCATCCATGCATCGGAAAGCTGCGATAGCCCCTGCCGCTTTCCTTGCCTGCTGCGGGCAGGCGGTGCTAATCCTCCATCTGCCGGCCCAGCACGGCAGCCGCCACATGAATCAGCGCAAGCGCGGTTCCTTCGTCCGGCAAAAGCTGCCCGTGCGCCGCGCCCGGACAATCCGACAGCAGCGCCACACTTCCAATCATATCCCCGTGGCATAAAATAGGTGCGACAGCCGCCGCCTGTTTGCCCCCTGCCTCGCAGAGCGGCACAAGCGCATCCTTTAACACAAGCGTGCGGCGCGTCTCCATCGCCGCCTCGTACTCTGCGCTCAAGCGGCGCTCTATCGTCTCGCGCGCGGCACTTCCGGCGGACACCACGCGGTCACGGTCTGTCACCACCGTACAGATCCCCGCCACCTTGGTCAAAATATCCACATAGCTTTGTGCAAATGCCGACAGCTCTCCAATTGGGCTGTATTTTTTAAAAATGACCTCCCCTTCGCCCGATACAAAAATTTCCAGCGGGTCCCCCACGCGAATCAACTGTGTGCGGCGGATTTCCTTCGGGATCACAACGCGTCCCAAATCGTCGATGCGGCGCACAATACCGGTTGCCTTCATAGCATCCATTCCTCCCTTGTTTTGCCTGTAGAGATAGTATTTACTGCCAAAGGGAAATGTATACAGCATTATTTCCCGCACTATAAAAAAGCGCCCCGCAAGAAATG
>JAVXUG010000050.1:0-14771 GCA_036642215.1 Ruthenibacterium sp. | reverse complement strand
AAGCCGCAAGCAAAAGCGATCAAGCGCTGCCCTCGCGAAAGGAAGTCCACTGCATGGAAATCAGAAGTAATGTCCGGATTTTAAACTATTTTAAAAAAATGTTGAGCGGGGATACAAAAAATATTTTGCCGTTTCCGATCAGAGTGCAAAAGCCCGTGCCGATGCAGATGCCGTGTGTGCCGCTGCCGCGCTGCACGCCGGACAGCGCGGCAGTTCCCGCCGCTGCGCTGAATCGTTTTTTGTGCGCGCTCAGCACAGGCGAGGGAATCAACGCACATACGGTGTATGTGCTGCGCCATGGCAAGGTGGTGTGTGAAGCGGCATTTGCTCCGTACAGCGGCGCATATTGGCATGTCAGCCACAGCCTTTGCAAAAGCGTTACGGGCACAGCCGTCGGTATGCTGATTGACGAGGGAAAGCTTTCACTGAATGAATTTATATGCGATATTTTCCCCGAAAAATGTACGCTGCTGACAAGCAAACGCATGCGGGCGGTGACGGTCAAGCACCTTGTCACAATGCGCAGCGGCGTTAATTTTAGGGAGACGGGCGCGGTGCTGGAAAAGGATTGGGTGGCAGCGTATCTGTCAGCGGAGGTCAGTTTCGAGCCGGGCGGACAGTTTAACTATAACAGCATGAATAGCTATATGCTCTCGGCCATTATCACACGCAGAACGGGCGAGACAATGTTTGAATATCTTACGCCGCGTTTGTTTCGCCCGCTGGGCTTTGGCAGCGTCGCGTGGGAGACGTGCCCTATGGGGATAAACAAGGGCGGCTGGGGACTGTATAGTATGCCGGAGGATATGGCAAAGCTGGGGCAGCTTTATTTGCAGCGCGGCGTGTGGACAGTGGAGGGCGAAAAAAGGCAGCTGCTGAGTGAAGCGTGGATTGCTGATGCCACCCAGCCGGATTCTATCCATGAAAACGGCGAGGAGTATGGTTATCAGCTGTGGACGCACAGTGCGGACGGCAGCTTTGCGTTCAACGGCATGTTCGGTCAATATGTGGTTGTGTCGCCGGAACTTGATATGGTGACGGTGGTAAACGCAGGCAGCGGAAATCTGTTTACAAACGGGCCGACATGGATTGCCGTGCAGCAGCTGATGAATGATGTGCGCCAAAGCGACGCGGCAGGCTTTCGCAAAAGTCGCAGCGCAGACCGGACGCTTGCGTATACGCTGACACAGCTGCGCTATGGTGTGCCCGTGCCAAAGGCCGGTGCTACGGTGTGCGGAAGGATGGCAGCGCGCCTAAAGCTGCTGCTTGCGGGAACACCCGCGCGTCGAGAGGCAGCAAGCTTGGCGCGGTGCAGTGCGCTGGCAGGCTGCGCGTACCGCTTTGAAAAATGCAAATTCGGTTTGATGCCGATTGTTTTGTCCTGTATGAACGACTTCTATCCGCAGGGTCTTTCCCGCATTGCTTTTGCCATAGAGGAAAATCGTTTGACGCTGCTGTGGACAGAGAGCGGTGCCACACAGCATATCCCCATCGGATTTGCGGCACCGGCGATGGGCTGTGTAAACTTTGGCGGCAATCTGTTTGTCGTGGGAACAACGGGCTGCTTTACCGCCGACGAGGATGGCTGTCCTGTGTTAAAATTGACCGTGAATTTTGTCGAGAGCAGCAGTACCCAGCGCATAAAGCTCTTTTTTCTGCCGGGACAGCTGCGCGTTGCGCTCAGCGAAGTGCCCAGTCTGCCCTATGTCATTGAGCTGGTTAAGGGCACAAGCCCCGAACCCGCATACAAGGAGCTTGCGCTTTTCCGTGACCGTGATATGGACTATATAAGCTTTCAATTCAATAAGCTGTGCGCACCCGTGCACACCGGGATGCAGGAACAGAAAAGCTTGCCGAAAGAGGAAGCTCCCGCGTCTGACATCGCAAAGACGTGATAGTGCATCGGTCTGCGACCGGCACATAGAATCGCCCCGCGAGGGTCTATAGCGGTTTTGCAAACTGTAAAAAGCATCTATGTATAGGAAAACTGCGATAGAGCGGCAGCGGCGCAGGATAAAACAGAAAAGCGCATCCTCAAACCGGCTTGTGAAAGCCTACGTTGAGGATGCGCTTTTGTTGCTGCTAGTTTATTTTTGCGGTGTGCAGACGCGGAAAGGAACCGTTCTACTCTGCGGGACAATCATGCAAGGGAAGGGGACAAGCGACCGCAAGGAGGGTGTCCTTTTCGCTGAGCAGCCGCATCACGGGGCGATGCAGCGTTTCCATCAGACTGCAATATTTGTCAAACCACACCACGATATACGCCTCTTTATATCGGGGTGGGGTCAGCGTCAGCGGCCACATATGGCGCAGAATGATATTCTTTTCCATCTCGTTCAATGACAGCATTTCCTCCGCGTTTTTCAGTGCCTTGCGCGGGTGTTCAAAGCCGTGCAGACGCTCGCCCTTGACCCGGTGCCGGTAATGCCAGTCGTATAAAAACAAATCGTGAAGCAGCCCCGCACGCGCAACGCTGCGGGTGTTCAGCCCGATTCGTTTACAGTACAGGTAGCTTAGATACGAGACGTTAATGCAGTGCTCAAGGCATGAGGTGGTGCCGTGCTGAATAAACTGCTGCATCAGCGCGAAACTGGGGTGATGAATAATGTCCTTTACCAGCAACAGATATTCTCTGTCGTCCGGCAGGGCAATGTTGCATACATCCGCTTGATTGCGACGAATCATTGACGATCCCTTTCTCTGCGATAGCGGCAGATCCGGTGACATCCGGAACAAATAAACCCGGTTTCTCCATACGTTAAGGTGTCTAACGCTCCGCGTGCACAGTGGATGCAGCGGAGCTTTCCCCGGCGCGGTGCTGGTAGGCTGCGCGGACGCTGAGCGCAAAGTCAAGCGCATAACCGCACAAGAGCAGCAGGGACATCAACAGTGCGATGCGCGGCGGAATCAGCCGCACGGTGAGAAGCACCGTGCGCTGCATCACAGCAAACAGCAGCACGGCAATTACGCCCCAGCCAATGCTGCTCTCAAGGCACAAAATCCCCTTGTAATTGAACGGCTTTTCGGAATAATCCCACCACAGTGCGCCGAACACGCGCAGCATCAGTCGCGCCGTCAAATATTCAAACGTGGTGGCAAGCACAACACCCGCAAGATATAAAAACAGATAATTGCCCGAAAATGGTTTTAAAAGCACATAGCCCAGCATGGCACCAAAGCCGTAAATGATGCAGAACGGGCTGTGTACAAAGCCGCGATTTTCCCATGCGCCTTTTTCGCGCCGGATCACGACGCATTCCATACACCATCCGAGAAAGCTGTACAGAAAGAACGCGTTCAGCGCGTCGTACCATGCATAGGGCTGTGCAAAAAACAGTGTGTGCATAATTTTCTCCTGCGATACAAAAAAGCGAATAGTTTTTAACAAACTATGTATAGAGTCATTATATCAAAGATTGATACAGGTTACAACCATAAAATGTACGCTGTGCGGTAAGATCGGCTGTGCGCCTTGACTTCACCGCAAATAGCTTCTATAATTAGAGGGCGCATTTGACAAATAATGTGCGCTTTTGAATTTATTTTACAAGAATATAGGAGACTGACTGTCATGAGCGAAACCTGTAATCACGACTGCGGAAGCTGCGGCGAAAGCTGTGATTCGCGCAAAGACCCGACGGATTTTCACGAGGAGCCTCACGCACTGAGCAGCATCAAAAGGGTCATTGGTGTTGTCAGCGGAAAGGGTGGTGTCGGCAAAAGCATGACCAGCGCTATGCTGGCTGTGCTGCTGAACCGCCGCGGCTATCACACCGCTGTGCTGGATGCGGATATCACCGGCCCCAGTATCCCAAAGCTGTTTGGAATCCACGGTCATGCACATGCCGATGATGTCGGCTGCTATCCCATTGTCAGCAAGACGGGCATCGATGTGATGAGCGTAAATCTGCTGCTTGAAAACGAGAACGATCCCGTCGTGTGGCGCGGCCCTATTCTGGCGGGCACTGTGAAGCAGTTCTGGCAGGAGGTCATCTGGAAGGATGTTGACTTCATGTTTGTGGATCTGCCCCCCGGCACGGGCGATGTGCCGCTGACGGTGTTTCAAACGCTGCCGCTTGACGGGATTCTTGTGGTGACAAGCCCGCAGGAGCTTGTGGGTCTGATTGTGGAAAAGGCTGTTAAAATGGCCAACATGATGAACATTCCCATCCTTGGCATTGTAGAAAATATGAGCTATGCCGTGTGTCCTGACTGCGGCAAAAAGCTTTATGTCTTTGGAGAGAGCCATGTGGAGGATACCGCCAAGGAATATGGACTGTCGGTACTTGCGCATATGCCGATTGACCCGCAGCTTGCCAAAAATGCCGATCAGGGCGTAATTGAGCTGTTTGAGGGCGATTATATGGACAAAGCGGCAGATGCCGTGGAATTGTTAGGATCGAAAGGGGAAGCAGGAGTATGAAAAAATTTTTCGCGGAGTTTAAAGCCTTTGCCATGAAGGGAAATGTGGTTGACATGGCGGTCGGCGTTGTCATTGGCAGCGCGTTTACCGCGATTGTTTCAAGCCTTGTCGGGGACATCTTTACCCCGCTGATCGGTATTATTACAGGTGGAATACATTTTGCGGGGCTGTCAATCAAGGTGGGCGACGCAACGCTTGCCTACGGCAATTTTATTCAGGCGATCATCCAGTTTGTGCTCATCGCATTCTGCGTGTTTATGCTTGTCAAGGCGGTCAATCGCTTGACGGCAAAAAAACAAGAGCCTGCACCGGAGCCGGAGCCTGTGCCTACCAAAGAGGAGCTGCTGCTGACGGAAATCCGCGATTTGCTGGCGAAGAAATAATTTTTCATGCAATGCAAGCGGCAACGGCAGGAAGCCGTGCTATAGAATAGAACGAGAAACCCGCCCCGTAAGCTTCAAAGCTGCGGAGCGGGTTTTTAAAAACAGTGCGGATTTTTGGTAGGAAGCCGGGCGTAAAAACAAAGCCGGCACAGGGAATTTCCCCGATTTCTGCATTGTTTTCCTGTGCTGAAAAATCTGCAAAGGTGTTGCGTCAGTGCTTACTTTGTGCGCCAGTAACTGGCGCTGTAAGGAGCAAGGGCGCTGCCGCCGCCAAAATCGTGATAGGCACCGGTAATCAGCTCGTCCGCGCAGCCGCTCTGCGCATCAAAGTGCGCGTCAAACGGTTCGCTGTCCGCATTGATGGCGACAAGTACGCGCTCGCCATCGACGGCGCGCTCAAAGATAAACTGCCGGTTTGTGAGCAGAACGGTGCGATAGCTGCCGTATTGCAGCGCACGGCTTGCCTTGCGCGCCGCAATGCAATGTGCAATCCAAGAGGTTAAATCGTTCCATTGGGGCGTTTCCAAAGCAGGGCGCAGCGCATCGTCACCGCTGTGCTTGTCACCCTCAAGACCCCACTCACTGCCGTAGTAAAGACATGGAATGCCCGGCATAGCAAACAGCAGCGCATACAGTGGGGACAAATGCTCTTTGTTTTGTAAAATGCTTGCAATGCGCGAAACATCGTGGTTGTCAAGAAACGACAGAAGATGTTGTCCTTGGTACAGTGCCCATGCCTCTGAGCCGAACTGACGGTTCAGGCTATGACCGATTTCAAAAAGATTCATGCTGTTAAAGCTGGAATACAGCCCCTTATAGCACTCGTAATTTGTGGCGCTGTGCAGCATGGAGTCGTTGACAAGGCGCTTATAGTCGCCGTGCAGCATTTCGCCCACAAGGAAAAAATCGGGCTTGAGTGCGGCGGTAAAGTCGTGCAGACGGCGCACAAAAGCCTCGTCCAAGCAGTACGCTACGTCAAGCCGCAGGCCATCAATCGCAAACTGCTCTGTCCAACCGCGGATGCAGCCGAACAAATACTCTACTACATCATTGTTGTGTAAATTGAGCTTGACCAGCTCATAATGCCCCTCCCAGCCCTCGTACCAAAAGCCGTCCCCGTAGTTGCTGTCCCCGTCAAAGCTGAGATTAAACCAGTCTTTGTAGCTGCTGTTTTGACGCTTTTCCTGCACGTCGCGAAACGCCCAGAAGCCGCGCCCGACGTGGTTGAACACGCCGTCCAGTACCACGCGGATGTCTGCTGAGTGCAATGCGCGACAGACCTCGGCAAATTCCTCGTTTGTGCCAAGCCGACAATCCAGCTTTGCAAAATCGCGCGTGTCATAGCCATGTGCATCACTTTCGAATAGAGGCGAAAAATACACGGCGTTTGCGCCAAGCTTTTGCAGATGGGGAATCCATTCCTTGATGCGCAGAATGCGTGAGGTTTGCACACTGTCATTTTGCGGCGGCGCACCGCATAGCCCCAACGGATAAATTTGATAAAACACGCTTTCGTCATACCACATAATATTATTGCCTCCGCTTTTTATTTTGCGATGGGCTATGCCCGTAGCGGCACAAGCTGAGTATACCATAGATGACAAGGGCAATGCAAAAGAGAATTTTTTCGATGCCGATATTTGTTCCGGATCGACGCATGATGGAACGTGCAGAAAAAAGTATAAGAAATAGCGAAGAAATGCGTAAAACTGCCTTGACTTTGCCTGCCATTCTGTGGTAGAATATCACTCGTGACACGGTGAACCGTGTAGTATGCGAGGGTGGCGGAATCGGCAGACGCGCACGTTTGAGGGGCGTGTGGTTTTACCATGCGAGTTCAAGTCTCGTCTCTCGCACCAGGCATTTGTGCCTTAATAAAAAACAGCCTTTCTTAACGGAAGGCTGTTTTTTATTTACCCCGCAGCAAACATTTCCTTTTTGCGCGGGTGTCTAGTCCGTCCATACAACTTCACAACAACTTCACAGAAGATCCGACACGGACTCAGCTGCTTTTTTGCAAGCCCTGCACCTTGCCGCACCGCTTAAAATTTTTCTGACGCAGCGATGCACACGCCGTCACATGCAACGGCACCCGCACACAGCAACGCTTTGGCACACTCGTTCAGCGTAGCACCCGTTGTGACGACATCGTCCACAAGCAACACACGGCAGCCCTGCACGGCCTGCGGACAGAGCACCTTGTAGGCATCGCGGACATTTTCAAGCCGCTCTGTGCCCGAAAGACTCATTTGCCGCTGTGTTTCCCGCGTTTTGCACAGCATCTTTTTGCCGACAGGCACGTTTAATTCCCGTGAAAGTTCACGCGCCAACAGCCGCGGGATATTGTCGCGGCGACGATGCTCCCTGCGCGTTGTGGGCACAAATACAAGCATGTCATAATCTGCACTGTCCGCTGCGCACAGCGCCTGTGCCATCTTCTGCGCATAGAACGACACCTGATGCAGCGCACCGCTGAATTTCATATGCCAGATTGCACGGCGCACAGGCTCCGCATACCAAAACGGTGCATAAACGCATCGCAAATTGCAAAGTGTATGCCCGCGCTTTGGCACGGGCGTTCCCTGCGCGCGGGTCACGTGCGGCAGCTGCGGCGGGCACAGGGTACACGACGCAAAGCCAACCACCCCTCCGCAATACGGACAGCGGCGCGGAAGCAGCAAATCTCGGGCAAATGCAGCGGCTCTACGGGCGAAATGTCCCGCTGACAGTCTTTCTGTGCTTGTCGCTTCTGCGGAGAAAAACGGTTTTGACGGTGTCGTCTCCGATGCCTGCTCCGCGGGTTCTCCCGGCTTTGGAGCACGCGCCTCTAACGGCTTTGCCGTACCTGTGTTTGGTTGCATCTTCACAGCTTGTCCTCCCGCAAAAAATCCGAAAGACACGAAAAGCGCTTATTTTGCCGCGCATTACTGACCATCTGCGCCGCCTCGCGGGCGTGACCTGTCAGCACGCAAAGCCGGCGCGCACGCGTGACACCGGTATACAGCAAATTGCGATAGCACAGCTTTGGCGGCACATCCAAAACAGGGATGACAATCGCCGCAAATTCGCTGCCCTGACTTTTGTGAATGGTGACGGCATAGGCTGGCTCCAGCTCGCGCACATATTCGGAGGAATACACAATGCAGCGATCCTCACTGCGCACAGTCACGCTGCCCGCGCGCGCATCCACGTCAATGATGATGCCCATGTCGCCGTTGAACGCGCCCGCGCCGTCCTCGCCGCCGGGACGCGTATACGGAATATCATAATTATTTTTCATCTGCATCACCTTGTCGCCAAGACGCAGCACGCGGTCGCGCAGATTGAGCTGCGGCTTATGCATGGCGGCAGGATTCAGACAATCTTGCAGCATCACATTGAGCGCCACTGTTCCCACAGGGCCTATTTTTGTCGGGCACAGCACCTGAATATCCTCAAGCGGGTCAAGCCCATAGCTTTTTGGCAAACGGCGGCTGACAAGCTCGCACACAAGCCGCGCGCAGATTTCCGGGTCGTCGCGCTCCATGATGAAAAAATCGCTGTCGCGCCCGCCGAGCAGCAGCGGTTCTCCCGCCACAATACGATGCGCGTTTGACACAATGGCGCTCTGCGCCGCCTGCCGGAAAATCTCTGTCAGCCGCACCGTCGGCACAACCTGCGATGCCATCACGCCGCCCAAAACATTGCCCGCGCCGACGCTGGGCAGCTGATCCTCGTCGCCCACCATAATAATTTTGCACGCGGGCTTTAACGCGCATAGCAGACTTTCAAACAGCAGCACATCCACCATGCTCATCTCGTCAATGACCACAACATCGCACCGCAGCAGATTTTTTTCGTTGTGAATAAAACGCACCAGATTGTCCTGCGAATAATCGACCTCAAGCAGACGGTGAATGGTGGTGGCCTTGCGCCCCGTCAGCTCCGACAGGCGCTTTGCCGCACGGCCTGTGGGCGCGGTCAGCGCCACGCGGTCGCCCTGCTGCTCGAACGCGGCAAGAATGCCGTTGACCGTCGTTGTTTTGCCCGTGCCCGGCCCGCCCGTGAGCACAAGCGCGCGGTTATTCAGCGCATCGGAAATCGCCTTGCGCTGCAAGGGCGCATAGGTGATATTGTTTGTCAGCTCCAGACGGTTAATCAGCCTGTCCGCATCCTGCGCCGTCACAGACGGAATCGCCATCAGCGCGCGCAGATGCGCCGCCACGGTTTGCTCCGCACGCAGATATTCCGGCAAAAAAACAAATGTCTTTTCGTGAAATTCGGCGGCGTATACATCACCGGCCTCCAGCATTTCGTCGAGCACGACAGAGATGTTTTCCGGCTCCACATGCAAAAATTCCGCCACAGTAAGCAGAAGCTTATTCTGCGGCAGACAGGTATGTCCATTTTGCAGATTATGCTGCAAAACAAACAACACGCCCGCGTGTACACGCTCGCGCGAATCATATTCCATGCACAGATCCGCCGCAATGCGATCCGCCACGCTAAACTCCACATAGGCGGGAAACCCGCACATTACATAGGGGTTATGCCCCACGACGGTATTGGTGTCGGGGCCGTATACCTTGTACAGCGCCACGGCAGCCGAGGTGGACAGCCCAAGCCCCGCAAGATACACCATCGTCTCGCGCACGCCGTACATGCGCTTAAACTCTGCCTGAACCGCTTTTGCTTTGATAAGCGTAAGCCCTTTGACGGTCGCCAGCCGCTTTGCATCCGTTGCCACAATCTCAAGCGTATCCTCGCCAAAGGCATCCACAATGCGCTGCGCAAGTGCCGGCCCGATGTGCGGCAGTGCGCCTGCCGCCAAATATTGCCGGATGGCAGAGGCACTTTCCGGCAGGCTGACCTCGTAGGTTTCCACGCGGAACTGCTCGCCAAAGCTGGCGTGTGCTTTATAAAAGCCGTGCAGCACGACCTCCTCTCCCGTGCAAATATCCGAGAGTGCGCCGACTGCCGTGATCAGCTTGTCACCCTCGGCGGCAATTTCCAGCACGGCATATCCGTTTTCACGGTTGCAAAACACGATGTCCTCCACCATGCCTTTGATTGTTTCAAGCTCCTTTGGCGCGGAGTTCATGGCACACTCTCCTTTTTTTACATCCCTTGCGCGCAACCCTCCATCAGCTGTTCGCACACGACGGCACCCACGGTTTGCGGCGTGGCAAACACCACATCGCGCAGGCTTGCTTCCAGCCGCTGACAGGTGGGCGTGCCCTCTTTGCAAAGCACAAGGATAACCGTGTGCGGCAGCCGTGTGCGCAAATCAAGCACGTTGTTCCACAGATCCTCAATGCAGTCGGTGGCTGCCAGTATAACGACGCGGCGCACCCGTTTCGGCCGGAACACATGCGCCGTAAACAGATCGGACAGATAATAGGCACCAAGCACCGCAAACAGGGTCACCATAATCAGCATGACCGTACCAAGCATACAAAACACCCCCGCCACAGCTTTTGCTTTACTGTATGCGGCAGCGGAATTTTATGTGCATCAAAGCATCTGCCGGTGCTATTCCAGCTCGTCGCGCGGCGGCTGTGCCGGAGCGGAATCCTTATGCCCCAGCAGCTTTTGCAAACGCGCAAAGGTCTTGGGTGCAAAGAATATTTGCAGGCAAATCCATATTTTTTGCTTCAGCGTCAGCTTTGCGCTAAATGCCTGCTCCAAGGTCATATGGTAGCGGCGCTCGTAGTAAAAATCGAGAATGCCCTGCATACGGAACAGCACTTGATCGCTGCGCACCATGCGTGGGGTCGCCCATTTTGCCGTCATTTCACGCAGCAGCGCGGCGCTGTTTTCAAAGGAGGTGCAGGCCTGCTCGCGCGTACATGCCTGCGCCGTCAAAAAGCCGGTGCTCTGCACGGCCAGCGGGACAAGATATTCGCACGCGGGATACAGCCCCGTAAAATGCGACGCATCAAACGGGAAGCGTGACAGCGGCTCCACAGCCTTTGTGCGCGCAAAAAACATACTGCCGCGCACGGCAAAGCCCGGTGCAGCTTCACCGAGCGGCACCGTAATACCGGCCTTGTGCAGCGCATCCTTCAGCCCGGGCGCGATGCTTGGCCAGTTCAGCCCCAGTGACAGGCATTCCTGATGCTGCGAGCACAGCGGCACCAGCGCACCAATATCCTCCCGCTGTGCAAGCAATGCGCCACAGCCCGCCGCCATCATGCTGTCTACCGCGGTTTGCAGCGTAGTTGCGTCGTAAAATTCGTCCAGCAGCAACGGCATACCGCTGTTCAAATACAAAAGGTTCTCAAACACAGACAGGTTCTTCCACAGCTTGCCAAACAGATAGGCCATGCCATTTTCCTGTGTGACAATACACTGCGTTTTTGGCGGGAGTCGGCCTTTAAAGGTATCGCGCAGCGCAGCGCTTGCAAACAGGCACAAAATTGCTGTGTCCTTTTGAAGATCACCCGCCGCAGCGCACAGCATATCGCCCAGCGCGTCGCCTGCAAACCACAGCACCGCCACGGTGCGCCCGCTTTTTCCCTGTGCTTGCGCGGGGTCAAACGCAAGGGTCAGCGCGCCATGCAGCACAGCGGCATCTGCCGTGCGCAGAAGATTTTGATTGATGTACGCCACAGGATAGTCTGTACAGGTGCGCACATAGTCGTATGCCTGCTGCGGCGCAGCCCCCTGCGGCACAGTGGTATAGCTGTGCCGGCTGCACAAAAAGCTTTTGCGCTTTACAAACGGGCTGCCGCGGCGCAGCAGCTCAAGCGGCATTCCCATCATGGGATAATCGTTGCAGGCTTCTAAATCCTCTGTGCGCAGATAGGCATCCCACAAATAGCCAAGCTGTGCAAAGTGCTGCGTAAACATGACCTCGTGCTTGCTTACAGCATCCCAATAGCCGCCGATTGCGGGAAGGTTTTCCCAGTATTCACGAAACGCCGGCGCAGTAAACATGCTGCGGCGCACCGCAAAAAAGTAGCTTTGCAGATGCGGCGCGATGGACACCTGCGTGTCCCAGGATGCCTTGCGCGCACCCTTGTGGCGCGTCAGCCCCCAAAAGTCAAGATTTTTCTGCGCCATGGCGTTAAACATCGTGTGCAGCGAGCACACCGGACCAAAGACGGTCTGGTTGTAAAATACAATTTCGTCGTATTGCTCCGGCCTTTCTATCTGCAGAAATGCCTCTTTGTATGCGGTGATATCAAAGCCCTCGTTCGGGCGATACAACAATTGTGTACAATGCGTCTTTACGCGCGCCTCGCTCTCCGGTGTAAGCGTGCCGTTTACCACCACAATCTGCGCGGTGCTCTGCTCGCGCATGGCCTTGAGCAAAAACACAACGTAATCGTCCACAATGCCATCCGCGTCGTAATAGGCAAAAATAGCAAGGCGTTTACTGTTTTCAATATCTGTTAGCTGCATGCAGGACAGCCTCCTTATCGCCGCGCCCCCCAAAGCACGCACCGCAAGGCAGGCTGCACACAGGAGGGAAAAGCAAGATTTATTTTATTTAAGAATAGTATAATTATACGTCAAAACAAGCAAAACGGCAAGGCGCATTTTACGCCCTGCCGTTTTCATAAAAAGAGTAAGCTTTTATAGCGGTTTCCTTCATGATAAGAATGACAATATTCCTTCCATGAAACCGCATGCAGCAAAGAAGCTGGGATTGAATCTACTCTTATTTTTTAAAATTGCTGTAAATTACAGCGTCTGCACGGCGGCCTGCAGCGCATCCACGCGGTCTGTTTTTTCCCATGCAACGCCCAAGTCCTCGCGCCCCATATGCCCATAGGCGGCAAGCTGACGATAAATCGGCTTTTTCAAATCAAGCGCCGCGATGATGGCAGTGGGACATAAGTCGAACACCTGCGCTACAGCGGCCTCAATTTTTTCCTCCGGCTGCACAGCGGTGCCAAAGGTGTCCACACGAATGCTGACAGGCTCAGCCACGCCGATGGCATAGGCAAGCTGCACCTCACAGCGCGCTGCAAGTCCGGCGGCCACAATGTTTTTCGCCACCCAGCGCGCGGCATAGGCAGCGCTTCTATCCACCTTTGTGGGGTCCTTGCCGCTGAACGCGCCGCCGCCGTGCCGCCCCATGCCGCCATAGGTATCCACAATAATCTTGCGGCCGGTCAGCCCGGTGTCACCCTGCGGTCCGCCCACAACAAAGCGCCCCGTGGGATTGATGTAGTATTTTGTTTTGCTGTCCACAAGCGCTTCCGGCAGCACAGGCAGGATGACCTTATGGATGATTTCGTCGCGTAAAAACGGCAGCTCCACATCGGGTGAGTGCTGACTTGAGACGACAACCGTGTCAATGCGCAGCGGCTTGTCCCCGTCATACTCCACGGTCACCTGACTTTTTCCGTCCGGCCGCAGGAACGACAGCGTGCCGTTTTTGCGCACCTCCGTCAGCTTTTTTGCCAGCTTGTGTGCCAGCGAGATGGGCAGCGGCATCAATTCGGGTGTCTCGTCGCAGGCATAGCCGAACATCATGCCCTGGTCGCCCGCGCCGCCCGGATTCACACCCATGGCAATATCGGGGCTTTGCTCGTCAAGATTGGACAGCACAGCGCAGGTGTCGGCATCAAAGCCGTATTTTGCGCGGTCATAGCCGATATCGTGCAGCACAGAGCGCACAATTTTTTGAAGATCCACATAGCATTCCGTGCTGATTTCGCCCATCAGATGCACAAGTCCGGTGCTGGCAGTTGTCTCACAGGCAACACGGCTATCGGGGTCTTCGGCCAGGAGCGCATCCAGAATGGCATCGGAAATTTGGTCACAGATTTTATCGGGATGCCCCTCGGTGACGGATTCGGAGGTAAAAAACTTTTTATTTGACATATTTTTGTCCTTTCTTGTGGCTCTTATCAAAGAAACAAAAAGAAGCGGCCCGGTGGAAAACACCGAGCCAACGCTTATAGCTTATCTTCCGGTGTCACCCGCAGGATTTGGCACCTTGCCTTACGGTAGGTTGTCGGACTTCACAGGGCCTGTTCCCTCAGTCACTCTTGATAAGAAATATTAAGTTTTATGATACTTTATTTATACTACATCTGTTTAGATTTGTCAAGCGGCGTGCTTGTAAAACGGTGAATAACGCCGGACAGCCGCTTGTACAGCAAAAAGGTCAGCACACAAACCACGCTGCCCTTGAGCAGATTGAACGGCAGTACGCCAAACCAGATGTAACCCGCCGGACTGGTTACGGCGGGATTGACCGCGCTGCACGCAGCAAGAATAGCGTCAATGGGCATGATCTGACGGTAAAAGGGCAGCAGTATGAACCAGTTGGCAAGACAGCCCACCAGTGCAATAACGCCCACACTGCACACCGCGGCAAGCCGCGCGCCCGCTTTGCTGTGGCGTTTGCGATAAATAAGCCCCGCGGTCATCGCAAAGGAACCGGTGATGATAAAATCGGCTAATTCGCCCACGCCGCCCGTCTGTGTGCTGAACAGATGGATGGCGGCTTTCAGCGCTGCCATCATAATCCCGGCGACAGGTCCAAACAGAAAGCTGCCAAGCATGACGGGCACCGCCGAAATATCAAGCTTTAAAAAGGGCGGAAGAAAGGGGAGGGGCAGTTCTAAATACATGAGAACTGTGGCGACGGCCGTCAGCATGGCAAGCGTGACAAGCTTTCGTGTGGACATAGTTTTTGTTTTCATTTGAAAGAAACCTCCAAAAAATTCGAGGTCTGCCCAAGTACTACCGGTGACATTTGCACAAAAAAACGCCCTCTTGCAGAAATGCAAAAGGGCGAAACGCTGCACAAAATGCGGCCGTTTCTTTCATCCGGACTTCCTCGCCGGCGCATTGCCGGAAAAGGTTACCGTCGGCTTTGGAATTTCACCAAATCAGCACCCCCGTAGGAGTGGTCGCGGGCTATACCGCCGGTGAGGAATTGCACCTCGCCCTGAAACAGACTTATCTTATTTCAGTATACCGCATTTCGCCGAAAATGCAACCCTCGGCAGTCGATTTTCTTA
>JAVXUG010000049.1:0-15373 GCA_036642215.1 Ruthenibacterium sp. | reverse complement strand
TCCAGTCGATGACGCGCTGGTCAAAGTCGTCGCCGCCAAGGCGCGTGTCGCCCGCTGTGGCAAGCACCTCGGTCACGCCGTCGCCCATCTCGATGACAGACACATCGAACGTGCCGCCGCCAAGGTCATAGACCATAATTTTTTGGTCGTTTTCTTTGTCCGCGCCGTAGGCAAGCGCTGCGGCGGTCGGCTCGTTGATGATGCGCTTTACCTCAAGCCCTGCAATCGCGCCCGCGTCCTTGGTTGCCTGGCGCTGGCTGTCGCTGAAATAGGCGGGCACGGTGATGACGGCCTCGGTGACTTTTTCGCCGAGATAGCTCTCTGCGTCGGCCTTCAGCTTTTGCAGAATCATGGCGCTGATTTCCTGCGGGGTGTGCTTTTTGCCGTCGATGTCCACCTTAAAATCGGTGCCCATCTCGCGCTTGATGGAGGAGATGGTGCGGTCGGGGTTGGTGATTGCCTGACGCTTTGCGACCTGTCCGACAAGGCGTTCGCCTGTTTTGGTAAAGCCGACGACGGACGGTGTGGTGCGCGCGCCCTCTGCGTTTGCAATGACGACGGGCTCGCCGCCCTCCATGACCGCAACGCAGCTGTTGGTGGTGCCAAGGTCAATGCCGATAATTTTACTCATAATGTGTATCTCCTTTATTTGTCTTAAGTTTCTCTATTTGGCAGAAGTTATTTGTTATTTATCATCACGAAGCGCAACGCTTCGGGGGATGCGTTTTCATTGGGCGCGCCGCTTTTTGACTGTGCCGCGTTTCTATTCGGCCACAGCGACCGTGGCGTGACGAATGACCTTGTCGCCCAGCGTATAGCCCGTTTGCAGCACCTGCAATACGGTGCCGCTGTCCGTGCCCTCCGGCGCGGGCTGCTGCAGCACTGCCGCGTGCAGGTTCGGGTCAAAGGGCTGATTCAGCGCGTTAATCTCCTTGACACCCAGCTCGTCAAACGCTTTTTTACACTGGTCAAGGGTCAGCTCCACGCCCTTTTTAAAGCCCTCGTCGGCGGTCTGCGTGTTTGCGGCAAGCGCCAGCGTATCCAGAATGGGCAGCAGCTTTTCCACCGCGTGACAAACGCCGTTGCCAAACGCCGCGTCGTGCTCGCGCGCGCTGCGCTTGCGGTAGTTATCATACTCGGCAACCGTGCGCAGCAGCGTTTCCTTGGCGCTGCCCGCCTGCTTTTCCAGCTGCTCTGCGTGCGCTTTTAGGGCAGTCAGCTCCGCCGCGTGCTTTGCCTCTTTTTCCTGTTTGTGCGCCTTGCGGTCATCCGTTTCGGGCTTGCCTGCCGCGGAAGATTGCGGCGCGGGCTGCGCAGCGTCTTTCTCTGCCGCAGGTTTATCGTCTGCCGGCACGGTTTGTGCCTTTGCCTCATCCGGCGCGGACGCAAGATCCTTATCGTAGTCATACGGCGCGTGCTTTTTGTTGGCACCTGTATTCTGTGCGGCCTTTGCCGCGATGTCTTTTTCGTTCATCATGTGGAAATGTCCTCCTCTTTTTTACCTGACATGCCCTCGCCCAGCAGCTGTGCAAAATATTCAAGCCGCGGGATCAGCTCGCGGAACGGCATACGCGCCGGTCCCAGAATGGCGATGGCACCCGTGCGCCCGCCGCCGGCCACATACTGCTTGCTCATAATACAGTAGCCCGGCATGGGGTAATCGGGCAAATCATCGCCCAGTAAAATGACCGTGCGCGGTGTGGGCGGGCTGACGTAATCGCGCAGCGCCGTCTCGTCGCTGAGCAGCGCCATCAGATTGCGAAAGCTGCCCTCAAGCTCGCGATAGCGCAGCAGATTCTGCTGCCCCTCCAAATAGACGCTGGGGCGGCCGCCCTCTGACAGCAGCTTGCAGGCTGCCGTTATGACAGGAAGCAAGCTCTGTCCCCGTGTGCCAAGGCTTTCCGCCGCCGCATACAGCAGCGCGTCATCCACGTCCGCCGCGTTGCGAAACGTGAGAAACCGGTTTAATGCACCAGCCAGCCGCGCGGGCTCCTCCGGTTGCAGTGCAACCTCAAGCTTTGCTGTGCGCGTGCGCACACCGCCCGCGTTTGTCACCGCCAGAACAGCGGCGGTATAGCGACCCACCTGCACCACCTCGTAATGGGCGGCGCACATATCATCGCTCTTTGGCGTGGTTGCCACCACCGCATAGCCCGACAGCTGTGCCAGCGCCCTTGCCGCGCCCTCTGCAAGACGCTCCGGGTCGAAATCCATCTCGCGGAATGCCGTGCTGATGGTGTGCTGATCGGCCTCGGACAGCAGCGCACCCGCATCCAACAGGTTGTCAATATAATAGCGGTAGCCCTTTGTGCTGGGCACGCGCCCCGCGCTGGTGTGCGGCTGCTCCAGCAGCCCCAGCTTTGTCAGTGCCGCCATCTCGTTGCGCAGCGTGGCACTGGACACCGGTATGCTGAAATGACGCGCAAGCAGCGTGCTGCCGACCGGCTCGCCCTCTTTGCTGTAAAGGCGGACAATCGCCTGCAAAACAAGCTGTTTTCGGTCGTCAATGCCCATGCTGCTCACCTGCCGTTTCCGCTTTTGTTTAGCACTCTATTGCCTTGAGTGCTAATGTTATTTTACACCTCTTTTCAAGCTTGTCAAGGGCTGCGCGGGAAAAACCCGAAAAATTCGCAAGATTTACAGTTTTGTCATATTTGCGGCCTGCCGTGCACAAATTAAGGTTGCGCGCGCTCTGTAATAAGGTATATAATATCCAAAACGAATGGTTCAAAGCAAAGCGAGGAAAGACAGCATGCAAAAAAATACTCTTTCGCGGCGCATTGCCGTGGCACAGGGGCAGGTGCCCGCTGATTTGGTTCTTAAAAACGCGACGGTTGTCAATGTATTTACGCAGGAGCTTTTGTCCGCGGATATTGCCATAGCGGACGGGGTCATTGCCGGGCTTGGAAGCTATCACGGTCTTGCGGAGGTAGATTGCACCGGAAAAACCGTGTGCCCCGGCTTGATTGACGCGCATATGCACATGGAAAGCACCATGGTTGCGCCCGCAGAATTGGCGCGCGCCATTGTCCCCACGGGCACGACCACCCTCATAGCCGACCCGCACGAGCTGGTCAACGTGTGCGGCGCTGAGGGCGTGCGGTATTTTTTGGAGGCAACCGAGGGGCTTCCGCTGAACGTGTATCTGATGCTGCCCTCCAGCGTACCTGCCACCGCGTTTGAGACAAACGGCGCGGATTTTACGGCGGCGGACATGGCACCGTTTCTTTCGCACCCGCGCGTATTAGGGCTTGGCGAAGTGATGTGCTATCCGAACGTGCTTGCGGGCGACGCGCAGATTTTAGAAAAGCTGCTGCTTTTCTCCGGCGCGGGCAAATACGCCGACGGTCACGCGCCGGGTCTGACGGGCAAGGCTTTGCAGGCTTATGCGGCGGCGGGCATCACGACCGAGCACGAGTGTACCACCTTTGCAGAGGCGGCGGAAAAGCTGCGCGCGGGACAGGCGGTGCTGGTGCGCGAGGGCAGCGCCGCGCACAATCTGACAACGCTGCTGACCGGCTGGCTTGCCAGCGGCCTGCCCTGCGAGCGCATGCTGATGTGCACCGACGACAAGCATCTGGATGACATCGCGCGCGACGGACACATTCTTCAAAATGTAAAGCTGGCGGTGGAGCTTGGCGTGCCGGCTGTGACGGCGATTTGCATGGCGACGTGGAACACGGCGCGCGCCTATGGTCTGCGGGACACAGGCGCTGTGGCGGCGGGCTACCGCGCCGACCTTGTGGTGCTGGACGACTTGAAGCACTGCCATGTATTGAATGTATACAAGGACGGTGTGCCTGTGCAGGAGGCGCTTATGCGCGGGACAAACGCGCCGGTGCCGGACGCTTTGCTGCACTCCATGCACGGCGCGCCCGTCACAGCGGCGCAGCTTACCCTGCCTGTGGGCGATACGGCGCACGTCATTGAGATGATCCCCTATCAGATTGCGACAAAGCACGCGGTGGAACGCGTGCCGCAGCGCGAGGGCCTGTTTGTGCCGGACAGCGTGTACACAAAGCTGTGCGTTGTCGAGCGGCACGGCAAAAACGGCAATATCGCCGTCTGCCCGCTGAAGGGGTACGGCATTTGCGGCGGTGCCATTGCGACAAGCGTTGCGCACGACAGCCACAACCTGATTGCGGCGGGGGATAACGATGCCGACCTTGTGCTGGCAATCAACCGCTGCAAGGAGATCGGCGGCGGCTATGTTTTGACGGGCGGCGGGCGCGTTTTGGGTGAGCTGCCGCTTGCCATTGGCGGGCTGATGAGCACGCAGCCGTGGCAGGACGTACAGCGCGTCACAGCAGAAATGATTCAGCGCGCGGGGGGCATGGGCATTCCGTATTATGTCGATCCGTTTATCAGCCTGTCATTTTTGGCGCTGCCGGTCATCCCGGAGCTGCGGCTGACCGACGAGGGGCTGTTTGACGTGGTGGCATTTTGCCGCGTTACTGACGAAAGGCAAGGAGGTTTAAAACCGTGACAAAGGGCGAACAGGCTGAGGCTTTGTTTCAAGAGGGCTACAATTGCAGTCAATCCGTGGCCGGTGCCTTCAGCGAGGAGATGGGCTTGCCGCGCGAGACAGTGATGCGTCTTGCCGGCGGCTTTGGCGGCGGCTTTGGGCGACAGCGGGAGGTATGCGGCGCGTTCAGCGGCGCAACGCTTGTTGCGGGGATGCTGCGCGGCTACAGCGACCCCGCCGCGCGCGAGGAAAAAACGGAGATCTACGCGATGATTCAGCGGCTGGGTGCACAATTTAAAGCACAAAACGGCAGTCTGATCTGCCGCGAGCTGCTCGGACTTGCCAGCGCGGAGGGCACGCCGCAGGCGGAAATGCGCAGCGAGGCATACTATCGAAAGCGCCCGTGCGCGCAGATCTGCCGCATTGCGGCAGATCTGTTGGCAGAGGAGCTGGCGCAGGGCTGATTTCGGTTTTTTAAAAAGGTGCTGCCTGCTGTGCGCGCACCGCTGCCTTCTCTTGTTATTCCGCGCGTCTGCACGGCGCGCATGGATCACACAGAAACAAAAAGGAGTGGCACACATGGGATTAAAGGATTATTGTTTTGACGGAGACAAAAAGCCGGAGCTAGACAAGCTGCCCACCGATAGCAAGTGCAGTAAGGCGGACAAGGCGGAGATTTTAAAGCGCACGGAAAAAAACCTGCTGAAAATGGCAGAGCTACAGGAAAAGCTGTATGCCGACGGCCGCGAGGGTGTCATCTTTGTCTTGCAGGCGATGGATGCAGCCGGCAAGGACAGCACGGTCAAGCATGTCATGGGGCCGCTGAACCCGCAGGGCGTGGATGTAATAAGCTTTAAGCAGCCCAGCGGTGAGGAGCTTGCGCACGACTATCTGTGGCGCGCGCACCGCGCCGTGCCGCGGCGCGGCAAAATTGCCATTTTCAACCGCTCGTATTATGAGGACGTGCTTGTGGTGCGCGTCCACGACATTCAAGAGAGCTATCACATGGCAGAGCGCTGCCTGAACGACAGCGACAAAGAGTTTTTTGACAAGCGCTACCGCCAAATTCGTGATTTTGAGGAGACGCTGTACGAAAACAGCTACCGCGTGGTGAAAATTTTTCTGCATGTTTCGCCGGAGGAGCAGAAAAAACGCTTTTTGGAGCGCATCGACGACCCGACCAAGAACTGGAAATTTTCCGCTGGCGATTTAAAAGAGCGCAGCTTCTGGCACGAATACCGCAGCGCCTACGAAACCGCCATTGCCCGCACCGCCACAGAGCACAGCCCGTGGTATGTGCTGCCCGCCGACCAGAAATGGTACACGCGCTATCTTGTGTCGGAGATTGCCGTCAGCACGCTGGAGGCATGCCATGCGCGTTACCCCGAGCTGCCGCAGGCCGAGCAAGATAATCTGGCCGCCTGCAAGGCGCAGCTGCTGGCCGAGGACGACAAGCAGGGCAAGCGCGGCGCGACCGCGAAAGCGTCTGCCGCGAAAGCACCCGCTGCGAAAGCGTCTGCTGCGAAAGCGTCTGCTGCGAAAGCGTCAAAGCCGACAGCGGAAAAGCGTGCTCGGCGCGCAGGCGCACCCGCCGCAAAGAAGCCGCAAAAGCCCGCCGCAAAATAACGCGCGCGGCACCTCCCGCAGCGCAATGCCGCCCACGCAAAAGACCGTCCCCTGCCAAAAACGGCAGGGGACGGTCTTTTACGCTGCCTCTCACCACTGAAAGGCAATCTCCGGGAAAAACACACAGCGGTACAACTGCACCTCATGATAGCCGTTTTGAAAAATTTCAAAATACGTCAGCCACAAAATGCTTCCTATCATCAGAACGCCCAGCAGCACACGCAGCCATTTGCGCTTTTCGCCGTGCAGCAGCATGGGGACAAACAAGAGCTGCGTCATTTCAAGCATATGGGACAAACGATCCGTCAGCGGGATAATGTTCCGGTTGAGCGCAAAAAAGACAACGCCCAGCAGACACGCGTAACCTACGCGGAACATCGGCTTGTCGCGGTTGCCGTTTAAAAAATAATAGACGCTTGCAATCAGCACAATGGGCAGCAGCGCCAACAGCTTTTGCGGATACGTCGGCGGCACATCCGCCCACACGGAGGTAAGGTACCACGCATACGACGTTTTGCCCACCACAAAGCGCAGCAGCTCCATCAGCGGTGCTTTCAGCACATAGGTAAGCGCCAGCAGACCCCCGCCCACAAGCGGATGAATCTTGAGATAGCGCAAAAAATAAAGCGGCAAAAGAAACAGCGCCGAGGTGTGAAACAGCATTGCCACACCGACGCACAGCGCATATTTCCAAAAGCACTTTTCGCGAATGAACCGAAAGCCAAACAGCACCAGCGCCATCGCCATATACTGGCGCACGACATTCATGCTGATGAAGAAATGCCGCGTACCCGCAAACAAAAACACGCTCAGCCACGGGATGTCGGACTGCTCGTAAAAGGCCAGCCAGAAAAACAAGGTGATGAAAATTGCAGAAATCAGCATCAGCCACGTAATGCCAAGCCCCAGGGACGACAAAAGCCGGCACAGCGCCCAGTAGCCCGGCTCCACAATCATTTCGTCAAACGGCACGCCGTTCAGCATACGACGAATCAGCGGCTCGTAGGTGAATCCGTAATCCGTGCCCACATAATAGCGAAAGCCCGCCACCAGCACATACGGCAGCGCCGAGCCGATGGCAAGCGCCCAGAACCGCAGTGCCCTGCTGCGCGTGTCGCGCCCGATGACCAGCTGCACCGCCGAAGGCTCTGCGGGCATCCCTGCACGCACACGGCACGCAAAAAACGCAAGCACTGTTGCCAGCGCCGTCATAACAAGATAAACCGGCATCCTGCTCCCCCTTGCTGTGCGCTTTTGCGCAATATTGTTCTGCTTTAGTATACACATCTTCGCGCGCACTGGCAAGCATGTTTTTTTGCGGTGGACAATCGGCGCAAAACATTGTAAACTTAAGGTTATTCTTGTAAGATGACCCCATAATGTAGTATATTATAGGTAAACTGCCACGCAGAGGGAGGGACGCGTCATATGCGCACAGCCGCAACCTTAAAAGCACACCGGGGCTATGGCGACGGCTCCTATGGCCTTTTGCCCCGCTATGCGGGCCATCCGCTTGCCTATCTGTTTACGTGCGCGTTTTTGCTTGTGCTGGCCTATCTTGTGCCCGCCGCTTTTTTGTGGAACAACTGCGATCTTGTCGCCTACAGCGTGCCGCTGACGCTGCTTTGCTTTGCGGCGGCGGGCGGCGCTGCCTATGGGCTTTACCGGTTGTTTTTGCTGCTTTGCGGCACGCGCTTTTTGCAGCGGCGCACGCTGTGGGTCGCGCTGTTTTTTGCGGCGCTTTTGCTTTTGCAGGCCGTGCTTGCGCACAGCGTTTACTATCAGCCCGGCTGGGATGTCAGCATTTTGACCGAGGGCGGCTATTGGCTTGCGCACGACAAGGGCATGGTTGACCCCGCCTACTTTCGCCAATATCCCAACAATGTTCCGCTTTTGATGGTGTGGGCCTATGTGAGCAAGCTTTTGTTTGCGCTGGGCGGAACCGATTTTTTGTTCGCGGAAATTATGCTGTGCACCGCCGCAATCAACGCTGCCGTGTTTTTCGTGTATCTTTTGGCCGACCGCTTTTGCGGCGCGCCTGTGGCGCTGACAGCGGCTGCGCTGTGCGTGCCGTTTTTATGCCTTGCGCCATGGATTGTCATTCCCTATTCTGACACGGCGACCCTTTTGTTTCCCGTTCTTGCGTTCTGGCTTTGGTGCCGCGCCGACGATGCACCGGGGCTGCGCGCGCGGATTTTGTGGTATCTGGGCGCGGGGCTTGTCGTTGGAATTGGCTACAGCCTAAAGCCGACCGTTTTCATTGTATGCATTGCCTTTGCTCTGGCGGATTTACTGGGTGCGCGGCCCGCACACGCCGGCTCCGGCGGTGCCGCTGCCGCCGCGCCGCTGCGCGAGCGCCTTTTCTGCCTTGGGGCAATGCTGGCGGTGGTTTTTGTGCTCATGGCGGGAAGCAGCTTTTTGTGCCGCCGCGTTTTATACGCCAGCGGCGTGACAGAGGCCGACCTTGACCGGTACGCCTTCCCCGCCACGCACTTTTTTAACATGGGGCTGTCGGAATCCATCAGCCCCGTGTCGGGCGGCACGGTGTACGGCAAATGGTACGGCGATGACGTGCTGCTTGCCGGTGACGCGCCGACGCACGCCGACAAGGTGCAGGCAACGCTGCACGCCGCGGGCGAAAAGCTGCGCGCCATGGGACCGCTTGGCTATCTGTCGTACTTAAACCGCAAGGTGCGATGGTTTATGGGCGACGGCACGATGTATTTTGGCGGAGAAGCCCTCATTTACGATTGCTTTCAGCAGGGGGCGCCGGCAAGGCTGCTGCAGCAGTTCTGGTGGCGCGGCGGACAGTATTACTGGGTGACGGCGCACATTTTGCAGGGGCTGTGGATGCTGTGTGTCTTTCTGTGCGCGCTGCCGGTTTTGCTGCGGCGGGACAGCTACGCCGCACGGCATCTGCTCGCGCTGCGCTTTTGCGTTTGCGGCATCATGCTTTTTATTGCGCTGTTCGAGGGGCGCAGCCGCTATCTGACGAACTTTCTGCCCCTGTTTGTGCTGCTGGCTGCCGTGAGCGCGGCCGCCGTATGCAAGCCGAAGCAAAACGCGCCGGAGCACGTTGCCAAGCCATAATTTGCGCTTGAAAAATTCGTGGAGGAATACACGCATGAAACTGAACACTGCTTTGCGGGAGCATTTCGCCCTGACAAAAAGAAACTGGCTTGCCAAGGGCGTGCTGTGTCTCGCGCTGATTTTGCTCTCGGCGCTGCTGCTGTACCTGTTTGGTCAGCTTTACGACCGTCCCGCGCCGGGGGAGTACCGTCTGCACGACGCGCAGACCGGCTTGACCGAGGCCGTTGCGGAGGGCGATCTGCTGACGCAAACCTTCGTCAGCCCGTTTGATACGCTGCGCGCCGTGACCATACAGCCGGACGCGAGCGCAAGCTACGCCAACATCATGTACATCGTGCGCCTTTACGAAAACGACACGCTGCGCTCCACCACGGATTTTAAAACGCTTGACCTTGTGAACGGCACCTACAACCTGTGCGGCGTGCCCATTACAGACGCGCTGCACAAAACCTACCGCATTGAAATTACCATGGGGCGCACAACGGAAAACCAGAGCGTGCCCTTTGTGCTGACGGCGGCAGACGACACGTTCGGCGCGGCGCAGCAAAACGGCAAAGCGCTGTCCGGCGCGCTTGCCGTCAACTTGAACACCGCCCCCACGGGGCAGGCCGACACCTATAAGGTGCTGCTGGGGCTGTTGTCCCTCGCGCTGGTTGCGGCGGTGCTTTGCATGGGAAAAAAGCCGCTGTGGAACGCGCTTGTCCTCATCCTGCTGTTCGGCTGCTTTATGGCGGTGCTGAATCCCGTGGGCGATTCGCCCGACGAATACGCGCACTATCTGCGCGCGGAGGCCGTGTCGCGCGGGCATCTGTTCGGCGGCAGTCAGGATATCATCACCGTGGACGAAAACATCCATGGACTGTTTTTGGATGCGGACACCTCCACCTACCACTTTGATAAATTTTCCGACGCACACCTGTATGCGCTGAAGGCGGGCGACACCGTTGTGCAGACAACGGCGGGCACCAGCGGCAACTATATTTTCCTTGCCTATCTCGCCTCCGCTCTGGGGCTTCTTTTGGGACGCGGCTTGCAGCTGCCCGCTATGACGGTTGTGTTTTTGTGCCGTGTGCTGAACGTATTTGTCTATGCGGCGCTGTGCGGCCTTGCCGTGCACCTTGCGCCCAAAATGAAAACGACGTTCGCGTTTCTTGCCTGTTTTCCGTTCTGCGTCTATCTTGCGGCATCGTTTAACTGCGATTTGATGACGTTTGGCCTTGCCTTTTTGCTGATGGCATATCTGCTGCGCCTGTGGTGCGCGCCGGATGGCACGGTGGGCGCAAAACAGCTTGCCGTATTTTCCGTCATCGCGTTGTGCCTTGCGCTGACAAAAATTCCGTATCTCATCTTTGTTCCGCTGATTTTGCTGCTGCCGCGCGCACGGTACCAAAAGGGCAAAAACCGCCTGTGGGCGCTTGCTGCGGTATGCCTTGCGGGGGCTGTGGCGCTTGTCTGGCTGGCGCTGAGCGGGGCTGCGGGGCTGCGCCCTGCGGCGGGCGCGGATGCGGGACAGCAGCTTTTGTATTTGCTGCACTATCCCGGCCGCGTGCTGAACGCCGTGCTGACCACTATGTTTGAAGAATGTCTGCTCATGTATCAGCAGTGGTTCACGCTCGGCTGGCTCTATTACAATTTTGCATATATCGGCATTATAATACCGTTTGTATTTTATGGAATCGTCACAAGCGAGCCGCTTTGCGAGCGTGAGGTGCTGGGGCGCTCGCAAAAAATATTTTTGTGCGGCGGCGTTGCAGGCGCGGTGTTTTTGACCTATATGGCCATGTATATCAGCACCATGGCTGTGGGCGCGACAAACGTTGTGGGCATTCAGGGGCGCTATCTGCTGCCGTGCGTAGCAGCGCTGCCGCTGCTGCTGGCAAAGCCAAACGAGCACCCGCAGCGCGCGATGCAGACGCAGAGCGCCGCATACTGGAGCATCGGTTTTCTTGCGGTGTGCGTGTGCAACATTATTTTGCGCCACTATATGTGACAGACATGGTATACTATAAAAAACACACTTTGAAAAGGCTCGCCGCGGCCGCCTTTTGTCAACAAAAAAAGAGCGAAAAGTAATTTCTGGGAGGACTCACATGAAGCAAAAATTATTGGACAAAATTAAAAACCGCGAAATTATTGTCGGGGTTGTCGGCCTTGGCTATGTCGGTCTGCCGCTCGCCGTCGAAAAAGCCAAGGCGGGGTTTAAAACCATCGGCTTTGATGTGCAGAGCGAAAAGGTGGACATGGTTAACGCGGGGCACAACTACATCGGTGATGTTGTCAACGAGGATCTCGCTGCCATTGTCAAAAGCGGAATGCTGCAAGCTACCTCGGACTTCAGCTTCATCAAGGATGTCGACTTCATTGCCATCTGCGTGCCCACGCCGCTTGACAGCCATCAGCAGCCGGACATCAGCTGCGTAAAATCGTCCGCCGAGGCCATCGCCGGCTATTTGACAGCGGAGACTATGGTGGTGCTGGAGAGCACCACCTATCCCGGCACGACGGAGGAGCTTTTAAAGCCCATTCTGGAGCAAGGCTCCGGCTTGCTTTGCGGCAAGGATTTTTACCTCGGCTTCAGTCCGGAGCGCGTTGACCCCGGCAATCTGATTTACAAAACAAAAAACACGCCCAAGGTGGTGGGTGCCATCGGCAAGGACGCAACGGAGGTTATTTCCGCGATGTACCGCGCGGTGCTTGCAAGCGATGTGCACGAGGTGTCCTCGCCCGCCGTGGCGGAGATGGAGAAAATCCTTGAAAACACCTATCGCAACGTCAACATCGGCCTTGTGAACGAGCTTGCGCAGCTCTGCCATGAAATGGGCATCAGCATGTGGGAGGTCGTGGACGCGGCGCAGTCGAAGCCCTACGGCTTTCAGGCGTTTTACCCCGGCCCCGGCCTTGGCGGGCACTGCATTCCGCTTGACCCCTATTATTTAAGCTGGAAGGCGCGCGAATACGGCTTTCACACCAGCATGATTGAGGCCAGCATGATGGTGAACGACAAAATGCCGGAATATTGCGTGGAGCGCGCCGCAAAGGTCTTGAACCGCGCCAAAAAAGCGATGAACGGCGCAAACGTCCTTGTGCTGGGCGTTGCCTACAAGCAGGACATCGACGACTATCGGGAAAGTCCGGCGCTGCGCGTGATTGACGTGCTGCGGCGCGAGGGCGCAAGCGTCACCTATTTTGACCCGTGGGTGAAATCGTTCAAGCGCGGCGGTCAGATCACGCAGGGTCTGCCGGAGCTGAGCCGTGAGGCGCTGCAAAAAGCGGATTTGGTGATGATTACCACCGCGCACACCAATGTGGATTATGCGTTTGTACAGGCCAATGCCAAGGCGATTTTCGACACCAAAAACGCCATGAAAAGCATTGTGCCAAGAGAAAATATTGAGGTGCTGTAGCAGCGCCGCTCTCGCTTGCGCGCGCAGCAAAACTTTTTACGGGGAGAATATGCGAAATGAACTATGCACTCATCGGCTGCGGCCGCATTGCGACAAACCATATCAAGGCTGTGTGCAAGAACGGCCTTGCGCTTGTTGCGGTGTGCGACATTGTGCCGCAGCATATGGAGAGCCTTTTGGCGCAGCACGGCCTTGAAAAAGAGCCGGGCATTGCGCGCTACACCGACTACAAAACGATGCTTGCACAAGAGCAGCCGGAGCTTGTCGCCATCGCCACGGAAAGCGGCCTCCATGCGGAAATTGCACTGTTTTGCATTCAGCGCGGCATCCATTGCATCATTGAAAAGCCGATGGCAATGAGCATGAAGGACGCAGACGAAATTGTGCGTCTGAGTGAAGAAAAGGGCGTTGTGGTTTCGGCCTGTCATCAGAACCGATTCAATGCCGCCGTGCAGGAAACGCGCAAGGCGCTTGACGCAAACCGCTTTGGCACGCTGTCGCACGGCAGCATTCATGTGCGGTGGAACCGCAACCGGGATTACTATACGCAGGCCCCGTGGCGCGGCACCTGGGCGCAGGACGGCGGCTGCTTGATGAACCAGTGCATCCACGGCATTGATTTGCTGCGCTGGATGCTGGGCGATGAAGTAGAGGAGCTTTACGGCGCAACACGGCAGCGGCAGCACCCGTACCTTGAGACAGAGGACATCGGGATGGCTGTTGTCAAATTTAAAAACGGTGCCATCGGCACCATCGAGGGCACAACCAACGTGTACCCGAAAAATCTGGAGGAAACGCTGTATCTTTTCGGCGAGACGGGCACGGTCAAAATCGGCGGAACCAGCACGAACAACATTGACGTGTGGCATTTTGCCGACGAGAGCGAGCAGGATGAACGAGCCGAGGCTCTTGCGGAGGCGACCAGCAATGTATACGGCAACGGGCATACCCGTCTGTATGCGGACGTGATAGAGGCCATTGTGCACCATCGCAAGCCGTATGTAGATGCTGTTGCGGGGCGAAATGCGCTTGAGATGATTTTGGCCATTTACAAAAGCCGGAAAACGGGGCTGCCGGTAAAGCTTCCGCTGACGGATTTTGCCAGCACAGACATGGAGAACACCTTTTCAAGCAGGCCCTAAAGCGCGCGCGGGTTTCATCCGGTGTGCAGGGCACCAATGCGATCCATGGAGCAGAAGGGACAAAGGTGCTAGTTTGAAATTATTGTACGATCAATTTGTGACGCAGACCTACGTGCCCATTTTTTCGCAGCCGTGGTGGCTGGATGCCGCATGCGGGGCCGAAAACTGGGATGTATTTGTCGTGGAGCAAAGCGGAACGCTTTTAGCGGCAATGCCCTATTTTATACAGGAAAAAGACGGCATCAGAAAAATCACAAAAGCGCCGAACACGCAAAACAACGGCATTCTTTTCCACTATCCCGCAGGACAAAAATATCCGGCACGCCTTGCGTTTGAGGAAAAAATGATCAACCGGGTGTGCGATTTTATTGAGAGCCTGCCCATCGACCAATATGAGCAGCAGTTTCACTACAGCTTTACCAACTGGATGCCGTTTTTTTGGCGCAGATATTCCGAAATAACACGCTATACGTATGTGATTGAAAACCCCTCCGACTACGAAGATGTCATAAAAAATTACACCTCACAGGTGCGCAATCAGCTGCGAAAGGCCGAAAAAACAGTGCGCTGCGAGGAGCTGTCGGATATTGCGCTGTTTTTTAAGGTGAACGAGATGAGCTTTTTAAGACAGGGGCGCGCAATTCCCTACAGCCTGAATTTTGTGCAGCGCATTTATGATGCCTGCAAAGCGCGGGATGCGTGCAAAATGCTGGCGGCTGTTGACGGGGAGGGCCATGTTCACAGCGTTGCCTTTCTGGTGTGGGATGACGCATCGGTGTACTATTTGCTCAACGGCACCAATCCTGCGTATAAGGCAAGTCAGGCGAATTTATTTTTGATTGACCAAAGCATTCGCATCGCGGGCGAGCTGGGCAAAAAGTTCGACTTTGAGGGCAGTGTTATTTTGCCGATCGCGCACGCGTTTCGGGATTTTGGCGGAATCCAAACGCCCTATTTTCGCATTTCAAAAACGTTTCACAACGCCCCTGCGGAAAGCCTGCCTTTGCTTTGATCGCCTGTCCGCGTGTTTCGCCCGGTTGCCGGAGTAAAAACGAAAGAAGCCTATGGATGGAATACCGTGATTTAAAAACGCAATATCAATGTTTAAAAGCAGAAATTGACGCGGCAATGCAAAGAGTTTGCACAAACGCAAATTACATTTCCGGCGCGGAGGTAACGGAGCTTGAGCAAGCCCTTGCAGCGTATGTGGGCGCAAAGCATTGCATCACCTGTGCCAACGGAACAGACGCGCTTTCCCTTGTGCTGATGAGCTGGGGCATCGGCAAGGGGGACGCTGTTTTGGTGCCGGATTTTACTTTTTTTGCAAGCGGAGAAACGGTGGCGTTTGAAGATGCAACGCCTATTTTTGTGGATGTAGACAAGGATACGTTTAATCTTGATGCAGTAAAATTGGAAGAAAAAATCATAGAGGTAAAAGCCAAAGGCGCGTACAATCTCAAGGCCGTTATCTCCGTGGATTTATTTGGTCTGCCTGCCAATTATCCGCAGATTGAAGCCATTTGCAAGAAATACGGCTTACTGCTGCTTGAAGATGGCGCGCAGGGCTTTGGCGGCAGCTTAAACGGCAAAATGGCGTGCAGCTTCGGCGATGCCGCCACCACCAGCTTTTTCCCCGCAAAGCCGCT
>JAVXUG010000048.1:14270-15868 GCA_036642215.1 Ruthenibacterium sp. | reverse complement strand
GGCACGCGGTTTTGGAGACCGCTGCTCTACCAACTGAGCTATACCCCTATATGCGGCTCCTTGTTTACAGGGCGCTTTAATATAATACCGAAAACAGGTACTTTTGTCAAGGCTTTCCGTCAAATTTATTATGCGGACCGGCATAAGGCTTGACACAACAACAGCAATAGGTTTTATGGGGTGCTTTTATGTAAAATGTTTAATTGTCGTTGTGTTTCTTTATTCTTTCCCCACAAAGTGACAAAAATAAGAAAAGGTGAAAAAACAATCCTTTTTCCGCGCATTTTGTGGTACAATATAAAAAAGTATGTTGCAAGGAGCGTGCATTATGTCGGCGGCAAAGCAAAGTGCAAAAGAGTTTTTTAACGAATTAGACCGCATTGCAGATTTAGGTCTCATCGCGGTACCGGGCGCAGAGGAATTGTGCGATAAAATCAATGTTCATTTAATGCGTTGGGCCGAGGAGGCCGGCATGAAAAAGGGGTCTTTTTTAATTGAGAGCGAGTGTCCCCGATTTTCCTCCGGTGACGGAAAAGGGCTGATCAAATCCACCGTGCGCGGTGACGATTTATATATGGTGGTCGATGTCGGCAATTACAGCGGCACCTACGAAATTTTCGGTCGTCAGAACTGCATTTCTCCCGACGATCATTTTCAAGATTTAAAGCGCCTGATTCAGGCCGCAAGCGGAAAGGCACACCGCATCAATGTCATCATGCCCATGTTGTACGGCAGCCGTCAGCACCGCCGCAGCTACCGTGAAAGTCTTGACTGCGCTGTAGCGCTGCAAGAGCTTCAAGCAATGGGCGTAGCCAATATTGTAACGTTTGACGCACACGACCCTCGTATGCAAAACGCTGTTCCCCTGATGGGATTTGATAACGTGATGCCGACATATCAAGTGATGAAGGCGCTGCTGAAAGCTGAACCGAATCTCAAATTTGACCCCGACCACTTCATGGTCATCAGTCCCGACGAGGGTGCCATGAGCCGCAATATGTATTACGCATCGGTGCTGGGTGTGAATCTCGGTATGTTTTATAAGCGCCGCGACTATTCCCGCATTGTGAACGGACGCAATCCTATTGTTGCACACGAATATCTGGGGGAAAGTGTAGAAGGCAAGGATATTTTTATTGCCGATGATATTGTTTCCTCCGGAGAAAGTATGCTGGACATTGCTTATGCTTTGAAAGAAAAGCATGCCGGCCGCATTTTTGCTAACGCAACTTATGCAATTTTCACAAATGGACTGGAAGCATTTGACAAGGCGTACCATGACGGCATTCTTTCCGGCGTTTTTGGAACCAATCTCACCTATCGCACTCCGGAGCTTTTGCAGCGCCCGTGGTTCCACGAAGTGGATGTTTCCAAATATATCGCCTACTTTATCGCCGCGCTGAATCACGATATGTCTGTCAGCGCCATCATTGATCCGCACGAAAAAATCAAGGCGCTGCTTGAGCGCACTGGTCACTGATTTTTTTGCATTTTTAAAACGCGCGTTTGCAGCTTTCGGAAGATTTAAAAGCGGCGAACCGTCTCCCTTACAGGAATTTAACAAAATAGGCGCACTGCCTATTCCATCTTCTTTGCTG
>JAVXUG010000048.1:0-14170 GCA_036642215.1 Ruthenibacterium sp. | reverse complement strand
TCGTTTTCCGGATGGTTGATCGAAAGCACCGTTTTCTGATGGGCAAGAAAAATCCCCGCCGCAACTGGACTTTTTTAACAGGCAAAGGCCGCGTCTCAAGACGCGGCCTTTGCCTGTTTCTGTTTCGGGTTATTCAATTTCAAGGCGGCGTGTCGCTGCCGGTGTGTCTTCGAGCTTTGGCATAGTTAAGCGCAGCACGCCGTTTTCATAGACTGCCTTGATGTCAGCCGCTTTCACATTGGAAATGTCAAAGCTTCTTGAAAACGAACCATAGGAGCGCTCGCAGCGAATATAGCTGTCTTTTTTATCCGTTTCCTCCGCCTCGCTGTGGCGACATGCGCTGATGGTGAGATAATTGTCATCAATATCTACCGTGATGTCCTCCTTGCAAAAGCCCGGCAAATCAGCCTCCAAAAGATAAGAATCGCCGTTGTCCTTGATGTCGGTTTTAAACTCACCAATGGAATCGCCTTGGAAAAAGCTCTTTTCAAACTTTTCAAGCTCCCGGAACGGATTATAATTGCTGATGCGATAGTTCTTGTGTACATAAGGTAACAGTTCAAACATAAAAAAGCCTCCCTTTCATATAATGCCTTTCTGCGGAACAAAGAGCCATTTGCTCTTTGTTCTGTAACTATATTCTAAGACACAAATATGAATAATTTTTTGCTTTTTTATTTCGTAAATGTTATTTTTAGCACTCTTTAGAGTAGAGTGCTAAAAATAAAAAAGAAAGATCGTTTAAAAATTGCCGCGGATAAACAGATGCTCCGGCAGCCCGTTCACATAAATAGGCGTAAGCTCCGCCTGAATGAGCGGATAGACATACGTGAGAAAGTCTTTTGTTACGCCGAAGGAATCCTGCGTAATCCATGCGCGCGGCACAAGCTTTTCCTGATTGGCCACAGCGTGCACATCCACAAATTCGGTCACACAGAGATAAGGGCTTGACGAAAGACGATGCAGCACAACCATTTCACCGCTGCGTCCCTCGCTGGCGGCAGTCACAGCGGCACCGCCGACATTATAGGCCTCGGTGATGTCGGTGCGGCTTGCGATGTGCGCAGAGCACCGCTGTAAGGTGTTTAACTCAATGGCGCGTGTTTTGCAGGCAAGGCGGCGCCCAATTTCTCCGGCAAGATATTTGGCAGTGCCGGTCAGATTTTTGTGCCCGAACACATCAGAGGAAACCGCTCCGTTTGCAAGCTCGCACACATACGTGCCGTCTGCGGTTTTGATGCCCTCAGATACAGCGATCACCACGTTGTTTTTGTGGGCTTGCAATTCCTCTATGCGTGCGGCAAAGGCATCGAGGTCGAACGCAACCTCCGGCAGACAGAGCATATCAACGCCCTCGCAGTCCGGCTCCGATGCCAGTGCTGCTGCACCCGTCAACCATCCTGCATTTCGCCCCATGATTTCAACAATGGTCACACTTTTTAAATCGTATACAAGGCTGTCGCGTACAATTTCCTTCATAATAGTGCCGATATATTTTGCAGCGGAGCCATATCCCGGCGTGTGATCGGTAACCGGCAGGTCATTATCAATCGTTTTGGGAACACCGATGCATTTAATATCGCTGCCGTTCTCAGCCGCCCAATCGCTCATTTTGGCAATGGTGTCCATGCTGTCATTGCCGCCGATATAAATAAAATAACCGATTTCCAAAGCTTCAAGTTTATGAAATAATGCCGTGTAGACAGCGTCATCTGTGCCGGGGGCAGGCAGCTTAAAGCGACAGCTTCCAAGAAAAGAGGACGGTGTGCGTTTTAACAGCTCTACATCCATGCTGTCGTGCAGTTGTGCGGACAAATCAATGACCTGTCCTTTTAAAAGACCCTCGATGCCGTGTCTCATGCCGTACACAGTGCCAAGACCCAGCGCCCGCGCCGTCTCAAATACGCCGGCTAGGCTGGCGTTAATAGCGGCGGTAGGCCCGCCGCTTTGCCCGACAATAACGTTTTTCATGGTGTCCATCCTTTCAGGATTTGCTTGATCCTATCGTGCGAACCGATTTTTCCGTGTCTCTTATCGTAGTATAACAAAAAACAGCGCCCGCGCATAGCGGACGCTGCAACTTTATCGGAAATGACCAAAAAGGAAAGGAATCAGCTCTTGCTTTTCAGAGATTTCATGCGCAATGCATGATCAAGAATGCGCTTGCGAATACGAATGCTTTTCGGGGTAACTTCAAGCAGTTCATCCGTTGCAAGAAACTCAAGGCTTGCCTCAAGGCTAAACTTTGACACCGGCACAAGGCGCAGCGCATCGTCGCTGCCGGAGGATCGCGTATTGGTAAGATGCTTTGTCTTGCACACGTTGACGGTAATGTCCTCGCCTGCGGGACTATAGCCAACCACCATGCCGGCATAAACCTTGTCGCCGGGATTTACAAGCAGGGTGCCGCGCTGCTGTGCGTTAAACAGGCCATAAATAACGGCATCGCCCGTTTCAAAGCTGATTAAGCTGCCTGTGCTGCGGCCGGATAATTCTCCGCGCCATTCGTCATAGCCGTCAAAAATGGTATTTAAAATACCTTCGCCGTGGGTATCCGTTAAAAATTCGCTGCGATAGCCAAATAAGCCGCGGCTCGGAATGCGAAATTCAATGCGCATACGGCTTGTGCCCAAGGGTGCCATTTGGATCAGCTCACCCTTGCGGCTGCCCAGCTTTTGCATGACACTGCCCTGATATTCAAGAGGCACGTCGATTACAATGTGCTCCATAGGCTCTAGCGTTTTTCCGTTTTCTTCATGCAGCAGCACCTTTGGGGGGGAAACCTGAAGCTCATATCCCTCGCGGCGCATTGTCTCAATGAGAATGGACAGGTGCATTTCACCGCGTCCCATTACACGGAAGCTTTCGCTGGTGGTGGAATCCTCCACCTTAAGCGCGACATCTTTTAACAGCTCTTTGTGCAGCCGATCGCGAATCTGACGGCTTGTGACAAATTTGCCCTCTTTGCCCGCAAACGGACTGTCGTTCACAGCAAAGGTCATCTCAACCGTGGGATCGTTAATTTTCATAAACGGCAGGGGTTTTACGATGGACGGGTCGCACAGCGTGTTGCCGATATTGATGTCCGTCAAACCGCTGAATGCAACAATGTCGCCCGCAAATGCCTCTGAGATGGGCGTGCGTCCGTTGGCTTCAAAGCTGTACAGTGCTGTGATACGGCCGCGCTTGGAAACTGCAGGGTCGTGATAATCGCACACAGCGACATCCTGTCCCACCTTGATGGTGCCGTTGTCGACGCGCCCGATCCCGATGCGACCGACAAATTCATTGTAATCGACACTGGAGCACAACATACCAAGCGGATCGGTAGGATTGCCCACCGGCGGTTTTACATATTGCAGAATGGTTTTGAAAAGCGGCTCAAGATCCGTTCCGACCACCTCGGGGCTATAGCTGGCGGTGCCGGCACGACCGCTGCAAAACACCATCGGGCTGTCAAGCTGCTCGTCGGTGGCGTTCAAATCCATCAGCAGCATCAGAATTTCGTCGATGACTTCTTTGATGCGTGCATCGGGACGATCAATCTTATTCACCGCTATGACAAGGCTTAAATTCTGCTGCAACGCTTTTTGCAGAACAAAACGAGTCTGCGGCATGCAGCCCTCCGCAGCATCCACGAGCAGCAGAACCCCATTTACCATCTTTAACACGCGCTCTACCTCGCCGCCGAAATCGGCATGGCCGGGGGTGTCTACAATATTGATTTTAACACCTTCATAATAGGCGCAGGCGTTTTTGGCAAGAATGGTAATGCCGCGCTCGCGCTCAATGTCACCGGAGTCCATGACGCGCTCGGCCACCTGCTGATTGACACGGAATGCACCGCCCTGCTTCAGCATCTGATCCACCAAAGTTGTCTTGCCGTGATCGACGTGGGCAATGATGGCGATGTTTCGTATATTTGTTTGTTCCATAAATTTTCCGTCCCTTATATTTCATGTGTTGAATTGGCTTTGTCAGACATTCTATTTTACAATATCCTGCCGGTATTGTCAATCTTTGCCCATGCACACAACACGCCCCGGACAAGAGAATCCCCCATTCAACGCAGTTCGGGACAAAATGCCCCCCTTTTTTTATAAAGCCGGTCGTCCCGCGCAGTAGCGCAAACGCAAAAAATTCCGAAGCTGTTTGCGAAAAAACAAATTGAGGCTGATTGCTTTAAAGCACAGCCCTGTACATGGATTTTGTGGTATAATAATGGATGCCGAAGAAACTGTAATGCGGTTTCTTTGTGCGGCAATGCCGCACAATTGCTGATCAATGGCCTTATGATGCCGATGATACGCAATTCAGCCATTGTTACAATGCGCATGATAAGAAACAAATCAACAACTTGGATGGAGAACCCTAAAATGCCGATGTCAAGAGCCTATCTCTACGGTCTTTGCAGCGTCCCGCAAACCTATTTTAAGGGCGCGTCCTATTATACCGAAAACCGCGTCAGCATTCTGTCAAACAAGCCTATGGCGGACGGCAGTCATCTGCTGCACGGCTGTGTGCGCGGCAGCAGAGGGATGCAGTACCAGACAACGCTGCAGCTTTCGCCCGACGGGGACAAGCTGCTTGACTATGCGTGCAGCTGCGCCGCATTTGCTTCTTATACCGGCGTGTGCAAGCACATCATAGCAATGGCGCTTGCGGCAAACAGCTTTGCGCAGCCTCCCGTTGCGGCAGAGCAAAAAAGTGACGGTCTTGCCGTTGCCCTGCTGCGTGACTATGCACAGCAATCCATGCAGGAAACCTTTGCGCCCGCATGCGCCGTTGCGCTTGTGCCAACGCTTGATCTTTCGCAGCGCACGCCGTCGGTCAGCTTTAAAATCGGGTGTGAGCGAATGTATGTTGTAAAAGACATCTTGCAGCTTGTCAACGCGGTGCGAACGGGCGAGGAATTTGCATACGGAAAAAAATTCTCGTTTGTGCATACACTTTCTGCGTTCAGCGAAAAAAGCACACCGCTTGTAAGCTTTTTGCTGACCTATTTCGACGAGAACAACAAGATGTACTCCGGTGATTATTTCTCTTATTACGGAAGCGGAAAAAGTCGGGAAATGTATTTGCCGCCCTATATGCTGGAGGCGTTTTTGCACTTATACGAGGGCAGTTTTGTGTCAACCGGCGCGGGGGGCAAAACAGAGAATTATGCCGTAACGGTTGAAAACCCGCGTCTGCGGCTGCATGTGGATTTGCAAAAAAACGGCAGCTATACGCTGCGCTTTCCGGCGCATATCCGCGTGCTGGAGGGCAGCACATGCCTTTATCTTGTGCTGAATCAAACAATTTACCAATGTGATGCTGCATACAGCCGCGCTACACACAAGCTTTTTGACGCGCTTTCCAAGGCCGCGGGGCATAAGCTTACGGTTGCGCAAAAAGACATGCCTGCGCTTTCGGCAACGCTGTTACCCACGCTGGTGCCGTATCTCTCTGTCGAATCGGACAGCGACCTTGCCGCCTTTGCGCCGCCCGCGCTGCAAAGCAAAGTCTATTTTGATATGCCGGAGCCGGAGAGCGTGACCGCGCGGCTGGAGCATCATTACGGCGATGCCATGCACCTTGGCTTTGGCAACAAAAATATACGGCAGTCGCTGGATTTAAAAGCTGAAATGCAGATAGAACGCACGCTGCTTTGCTACCTAAAGCCCGCCAAGGTTCCCGGCACCGCAGAGATTTGTGCCGACGAAAAAGCGCTCTACGAGCTGGCTGAGCACGGCATTGAAGAAATATCGCAGTTTGCCGAGGTTTTTGCCACCGATGCCTTTAAGACGATGCGCGTCAAGCCGCCTGCCGCTGTCAGCGTGGGTGTGCGGGTGGAATCTGATTTGCTGCGCCTTGCGTTTGACGTACAGGGCGTGGATATGGCAGAGCTTGCGCAGGTGCTGGATTCGTACCGCAAAGCAAAAAAATATCACCGTCTGCGCGACGGTTCGTTTTTAAATTTGGAGGACAGCTCCCTGCAAGAGTTTTCGGCGCTTGCGCAGGGGCTTGATTTGTCAAACAAAGAAATCATGTCCGGCTCACTTTCGGTGCCCAAATACCGCGCGCTGTATCTTGATATGATGTTCAAGCAAAGCGAGCGGATGCAGTACGACCGCGACGGTGCCTTTAAGCAGATTGTGCGCGATGTGCGCGACGTAAGCGATGCGGACTACGAAATCCCTGAGAGCCTGCGCCCTGTGCTGCGCAATTATCAAAAAACGGGCTACCGCTGGCTGCGTACCATTGCCGCATATGGCTTTGGCGGCATTCTGGCGGACGATATGGGTCTTGGCAAAACCTTGCAGGTCATTGCGCTGCTGCTGGCGCAAAAGCAGACACAGCCGGCGCACACGGTGTCGGTGGTGGTTTGCCCCTCGTCGCTGGTGCTGAACTGGGAGAGTGAGGTGCATAAATTTGCGCCCATGCTGCACGTTGCCTCCGTCACCGGCGCGTTTGACGCGCGCAAGGCGCTGATAGAGCAGGACAATACCGACATTGACCTTTTTGTGACCTCTTATGATTTGCTCAAGCGCGATGTGGAGCTGTATGCGGGATATGCGTTTCAGTATGTGATTGCCGATGAAGCGCAGTATATGAAAAACCAGAACACGCAAAATGCCAAGGCGGTCAAGATGCTTTCAGCGGCGGTGCGCCTTGCTCTGACAGGCACGCCCGTGGAAAACAGCCTTGCGGAGGTGTGGTCTGTCTTTGACTTTTTAATGCCGGGATATCTGTACCATTACGCAAAATTCCGCAAAAATTTTGAGTTGCCGATCGTCAAGCAGGGCGACGATGTCGCGGCAAAAAATCTGCGCAAAATGGTGTCGCCTTTTATTTTGCGGCGCATGAAAACAGATGTGCTGAAGGAGCTGCCGGACAAGATAGAAACCGTGCTTTATGCAGAATTGGAAGGCGAGCAAAAAACGGTGTACCTCGCCAATGCAGCGGCGGCAAAAAAAGAGCTGGAAGCGGGGCTGGGCGATGCCGGCACCGACAAGCTGCAAATTCTGGCGTTGCTGACCCGCCTGCGGCAAATCTGCTGTGACCCCGCGCTGGTATACGAAAACTATACCGGCAAAAGCGCAAAGCTTTCGCTGTGCATGGAGCTTTTGCAAAGCTGCCGGGAAAGCGGACACCGTGTTTTGCTGTTTTCACAGTTTACGTCCATGTTGAGCCGCATCGCAGATTGCCTTGACACGGCGCAGATTCAATACTACACCATCACCGGCGCGACAAAATCCTCTGACAGGCTGGCGCTTGTCAATGATTTTAACGCCGGCAGCACGCCTGTTTTTTTAATCTCATTAAAAGCGGGCGGCACCGGCTTAAACCTAACCGGCGCGGACGTTGTCATTCACTATGATCCATGGTGGAATAGCAGCGCGCAAAATCAGGCGAGTGACCGCGCCCATCGCATCGGGCAGACAAAGACCGTGCAGGTGTACAAGCTGATTGCCAAAAACACGCTGGAGGAGCGCATCATAGAAATGCAAAAAAACAAGGCCGACCTTGCGGACATGATCGTCAGAGAGGGCGATGGTGCCTTTGCCCGCATGAGTAAAAATGATATTCTTGCGCTGTTTAACGGATAGCGGCGGGAAAGGACACCTTGTCAAGTGCGCGGCTGCGAGGAAAGCCCTTTGTAATTTTTTAAAATTCCAGTACACTTGCCATACGGTCGCCTGCTTTCTCCGCGTCTGTTTTTCAAAGCGTCAAGATATGCCGCGCTGACAATGATTGCACCTTTTACAAGCAAGGAACCAATTACCATGGGCAAAAAGTATTTTACAGCAGTCTTCCTCGACATTGATCTTTTAAAAAAACACAGCAGGCAAAGCTGCGCATTTTCTGCGGCTTCGTCTGCTGTGTTTTTCATTTGTATCAATGCTTGAAGCTTTTACTGCACCTTTGCTTCTTCCAACGCCAGTGCAATCTGATCCGGACATGATGTCGACTTATGGCCGCAGGTAACGCCCTTCAGCTTTTTGATGGCGGCATCGGCCGTCATCCCCTTCAGCAGGATGCACACCGCTTTCAGATTTCCGTTACATCCGCCTATGACAGACACATTCTCAATGACACCATCATCGGTCAGCGTGACTTCTGTGGAGAGAGAGCAAACACCTTTGTTTTTGCGCGTATAGGTCATGATTGCGCCTCCGTGTTTAATATGTCAAAAGTATAACACACACAGCACAAATGATGCAATTCCGCGCAAAAGATTTGTATAAAGTATTGAAAGTTTTAATTTTTTAATGCGTTTTTTGTCGAATCAGCCAGTCTTTTTCGCCTTGCGCTCCGCTGCGGTCTGTCTAATCCGCAGAATGACTTCATCTGTCGTCGTTATGGCACCCAACGGTGTCGGGCGTGACATATACATCCCGTGAAAATCCGTACCGCCTGTCACCATAAGATTATATTGCAGCGCAAGCGCGTGCAGACGCTCTTTATCCTGCGGAGTATTGCGCGGATGGTCAATTTCTACGCCGTCAATGCTGTGCGACACAGCCAGTTCCTCACACAGCTCCATGCTCTGATACACGCTGGGGTGTGCCAGCACGACCACTCCGTTTGCCTCGTGTGCAAGGGTCAGCACCGTCTCCAGTGACTCATAGGCAGGATCATGCAGTGCCTTTCCGTTCGGGCTGCCAAACAGTTCTTTGTACAAATCCTTATAGATTCCGTCGGTGTAGCCATATTCATACAGCAGACGAATCAAATGCGTTTTATAAGTAACACCGCTGCGCGCCGCAAATGCTTTTGCCTCTGTGCGTGTAAACTGCGGATACATTTGTTCCAGCTCCGCTATGCTTTGCGCTGCCGCATCGTTGCGGCGCTGTGCCATCAAATCAAAAAACGCGCGCAAGCGCCGCGTCAAGGTAGGATAGTAGCACAGCAGATGCACGCGGCGTTTTCGTTTTGTGTCAAAACAAGTCAACTCAACCGCGGGAATTAACGCAACACCGCACTCAACCGGGTGCGCATCGGCATATTCCGCAGAAAGCGCCGTGTCGTGGTCGGAGATTGCGAGATAGGTAAGCCCTGTGCGCGCCGCAAGCTGTGGTAATAGCTCAATGTCCGAAGCTCCGTCAGAAAAATTAGTGTGCGTATGCAAGTCTCCCGGCATAAAATGCATCCTTTCGTTTTGCAAAGTGCAATAAGCATTGCACTTCGCCTTTCACCGTATGATAATGATGATATACTTTTTCGCTGTGAATAGCAAATTGTGCAGTATACCGCAGAGCAAAAATAAAAATTCTTAAAAATTTGTTCTGAGCATTTGACAAGAACCACAAAACACTGTAAAATAAGAGAAGTTCTTAGATTCCCTCAATATGCGGATTTAGCTCATTCGGTAGAGTGTCTGCTTCCCAAGCAGAATGTGGCGGGTTCGAGCCCCGTAATCCGCTCCAAGCAAAAACCGCACTGTACCGCCATTTATCTGGCGTGCAGCGCGGTTTATTTGTTTATTTCGTAACGATTAGTAACGCAAAAATAGATATAAAATCGCGAATATGCAAGTCAAATTCATAAAGAAAAAACGGGTTGCCGCACGGGACATCACAGCTTCCATAGCGCACGGTTTTCCGAAACTATTTCATAAATATTTTTTCCGGAAAGCATTTCAAAGTGCTCTTTCAGTTTTTGATTCTCCGCGCGCAGCGCTTGTGGATAATTGCCGTAACGCCGCGCAACATCCCTCATTCTTTCCTGCATATCAACAACACCCTCCGGGCCGGATAAACAGTCGCAAAGCTGAATCAGCTTATCATATTCATCGTATTTTATCGTCCTCAAAACCGCTTTCATTTCGGCAATATCACATGCCGGTACATCGAATTTTCCAATGTAATCCTCAATTTTATGCCTTGCAAAGGAATGCGTCAGGCAGATGCGCGCAACTTCAGGATATTCCAGAGACATCATGTACCGGTAACCGTCGACAATATGCCCGAAATGCGAAATACCATATTTTCTTCCAATGTCATGCAGCAGCCCAAAAACATATGCTTTTTCACTCTCCATGGCACATGCTTTTGCTATTTTTTCCGCACAGCATGCTGCTGTAATGCTGTGTCCTACCCACAGACCGGGATTTGAGTGCTCTGCATCATGCAGAATCGCAAATGCCTTCTCTTTTGAAGGGAACAAGCAAATCACCTCCGAGCTTAAAAATTATTATGCTCTATCCGAACCGATTTCTAACCCACAGCACACAGCTTACACCGCAAAAGGATGCTTTTATGCGCTTTTCGTGGTATGATAAGATAGTATTTACCTTTTGTGTTCGTCATCAACCCATAGCGCGAGGGACGGACAGGCATCAGAATAATCGTTTAAAATTGAGGAGAACCCTATGCTGTTATCCGCAGAACACATCTCTAAAAATTACAATGTGAAGCAACTGTTTGAAGATGTTTCACTCTATCTGGACGCAAAAATCCGGATTGGGATTGTCGGGGTGAACGGCACCGGAAAAAGCACGCTGCTAAAAATTCTTGCCGGCTTTGAATCGCCGGACGAGGGTGCTGTTCTTTCTAATCCCAATTTAAAAACCGCGTATCTGCCGCAAAACCCTGTTATGGATGATAAGCTCACTGTGCTCGAACAGGTTCTGCAAGAATTTTCGCCGGAATTTCGCGTCCAAAACGGGTTTGAAGCCAAGGCAATGTTAAACCGGCTGGGAATCGATTTTTCCGTCAATGTCGGCACATTATCGGGCGGACAGCGAAAGCGCGTAGCCCTGGCGGCGGTGCTCATTCGTCCCTCCGATATTTTAATTTTAGATGAGCCGACCAACCATTTGGACAGTGAAATGGTAAGCTGGCTGGAGCAATATCTTGCCCGTTATCGCGGTGGGATCATCATGGTGACCCATGACCGCTATTTTCTGGAGCGGGTTGTCAACCGCATTGTCGAATTGTCGCATGGGAAGCTTTACACCTACGAGGCCAATTATTCAAAATATCTGGAGTTAAAAACACAGCGCAGTCAAATGGATGACGCAAGCGAACGAAAACGGCAGACCCTTCTGCGCAGAGAATATCAGTGGATTATGCGCGGTGCCAAAGCGCGCGGCACAAAAAGCCGCGAGCGAATTGAGAGATATGAAAGCTTGCGGGATCAGTCCTCAACAGCAGCGGACAGCACCGTGCAAATGTCTGCTGCTGCAAGCCGCCTGGGACGCAAAATTATTGAGCTGCGGGACATATCCAAGGCATTCGACGGCTGCACGGTTGTCAATTGCTTTTCCTATATGATTTCCCGTGATGACCGCATTGGCATTGTGGGAAGAAACGGAGCCGGAAAATCCACGCTGCTCAATATTGTTGCGGGGCGAACAGCACCGGACAGCGGCCTTGTGGAGGCAGGTTCAACCGTGAAGCTCGGCTATTTTATGCAGGAGTGCCGCGAGCTGGATGAAAGCCAGCGCCCCTATGATTTCATCAGCGGAATCGCCAATGAAATTGAAACAAAAGAGGGCGTTTTTTCGGCCTCGCAAATGCTGGAGCGGTTCTTATTCACTCCTGATTTGCAGTATATGACAATTGGCAGACTCAGCGGCGGCGAGCGGCGGCGGCTTTATCTTTTGAGCATTTTGATGGAGGCCCCGAATGTTTTGCTGCTGGATGAGCCAACAAACGACCTTGATATTGATACCTTGACCATCCTTGAGGATTATCTTGAATCCTTTCCCGGTGCTGTCATAACAGTTTCACATGACCGCTATTTTCTGGATAAGCTTGCAACCGCGATTTTTGAAGTAAGCGAAAACGGAAAAATTACGTGTTACACGGGAAATTATGACGATTATACGCGGAAACGTCCGGAAATACAACCCGTTTCCTTCCCTAAAAAGCCTTGCCTTGAGACGCGGACAGCAATGCGTAAAGAAGAAGGTGCGCAGAAGCCTCAAAAGCTGAAATTTTCTTTTAAGGAACAGCGCGAATTTGAAAACATTGACGATCAAATCACCGCACTGGAGCTGAAGGTAACGCAATGTGAAGCTGAGATTGCAGCGGCCGTCAGCGATTATATGCGTCTCCAAGCGCTTACGGAACAAAAGGGACTGCTGGAAGCAGAATTAAATGCCAAGACAGAGCGCTGGATTTATCTCAATGAGCTTGCCGAAAAAATTGCTGCGCAAACTGCCTTGCAGTAAAATCCACACCGAAACCAGACCTTCCAGCGCCGCATATCCCCCGCACGAAAAGAAACAAAAAAAGATCCCATAAAAATTCTAAATTTATTTGGCGCGAAGGCGCATTCCTACAGCATTTCCTTGTGCACATTTCCGCATGAATTTGATGCAGCGCATCATGCGCAAAATTTCGGATTCAATTTTGATCGGAATTGATCGGGCGATTTCTAACATCTCCCTGTCGGCTCCAAAGCGGTTTGGAAGGACGTGATTGTAAACTTATTGAACAGAAAGGCGTTTATACCGTTATGATAGAAAAGCAATTTGTCACTCTTTCCGTGAGAAGGGTGTTTTTTAATTTGGCGCTGCCCAATATTTTCAGTATGGTTTTTTCCTCTATCTACATGATGTCAGACGGCATTTTTGTAGGGCGCTTCATCGGCGACCATGCGCTCGCGGCAGTAAACCTGATTATGCCTGTCGCAATGATTGTTTTTGCGCTGTCCAATATGCTTGCGGTGGGATCGTCCGTTAAAGTGTCCACTGCGCTGGGAGAAGGGAAAATTGAAAAAGCAAAGCATCTTTTTTCAGCCAGCGTTCTCATGATTATCGGGCTGGGTTTTCTTTTTTCCATTTTGGGACTGTTTTTTGCAAAGCCAATTATTTTTTCGCTCATTGATGATGTGGTTCTGGCGGAAATGGCATACAGCTATGTCCGTGTTTTTACTCTCGGGCTTCCGTTTATTATGCCGCTGTTTGCGATGGATAACTTTCTGCGTGCCTGCGGAAAGGCCAAATACAGCATGTGGCTTAACATCATTGTATCCGTGCTGAACATCGCCTTGGACTGGCTGTTTATTGCCCTGCTTGGATGGGGCATTGAAGCCTCGGCTCTCTCATCGGTCATCAGCATGCTTTTGGGGTCATTTTTTTCATTTGCACCTTTTTTCACAAAAAAAATAACATTGCATTTTGCAAAGCCACAAATCTCTCTGTCTGAGGCAATCGGTATTATTTACAATGGCAGCTCTGAATTTTTCAGCAGCATTGCAGGTTCCTTTATGTCTACATTCGTCAATGTTTTTCTGCTGAATCTCGGCGGCGCGCTCGCTGTAGCCAGCTACAGTATTGTGATGTATATTGACACGCTGCTGATTGGCATTTTATACGGGGTGCTTGATGCTGTGCAGCCTGCCGTAAGTTATAATTTAGGCGCAAAAGAAACCCACAGAATTTTTTCCTTTTTTAAAATTTCAAGTATTTCCACAGCCGCTTTATCGGCTGTTTGCATGGTTGGAATTTTGCTGTTTCCGGAAGCTTTGGCCGGTAGTTTTACAAAGGCCGGCAACACACAAACCATCAGCATGACTACAAGTGCATTGCTGCTTTATGCCCCATCCTATCTGTTTACATGGTTCATCATGGTGACAAGCGCCTTTTTAACTGCAATGGACAAGGCAAGAGAGTCTATGATTATCATGACCTTTCGCGCCGTTATCTTCCCCCTTCTTTGCCTGTTTGCGCTAACTTCCTTCATGGGGGTTTACGGGGTGTTCTTTACAGCTACGGCATCCGGTGCATTCACCTTTATCGTTGCGTTTGTTATCTGGAAAAAAACAGCCAAACAACTTAAAAAAATCACTTTGCGCGAATAAGTCCGCAAAGAACACAGCGCTGTTCCCGCAATCTAAAACTTTGCTGTATGCGGTTTCATGTAAGGATTCTTACCATTCTAATCAGGCTAGCATTTGTCAAAATGCTAGCCTGCGCACAAGCGTAGGCTAGCGCATAGAATCGCCCCGTGAGGGGTTTGATCGCAGCTTTTCAAGCGTTCAAGATAAGCCCTTCATAAGTGAGTTGCCATTATAAAATCGCGCTAAAAAAGCAATGAAACGCCGCATCATGCGCTCTTTCATTGCTTTTTTGCATCTGCCGCGCGCTGCTCTCCACCCGTCTATCTTTCACACGGGCTGTGTATTTCCAGCATTTCCCGCGCATTGGCAAGCGCCAAGTCCGTAATTCTGTCAC
>JAVXUG010000047.1:0-16967 GCA_036642215.1 Ruthenibacterium sp. | reverse complement strand
CACAGTACATTCAAACGCATGTGGGCGTCGGCTACCGTATGCTGCGCGTGTGATATGACTTTGCTGTACATTCGCAGTTTGCCGTTTGGCACCGTGCGTCACTTGTTGCATTCGCGGATGAGAAGATTTTTCAATGCAGCAGAGCCATGAGGATGTCTGTGAAAATGCAAATACAAAAACAAAAAAGCCTTGATAGTACGCTTAAAATAAGCGCCATATCAAGGCTTTGCGTGGTGCTGCTGACCGGAATTGAACCGGTATGGTATTGCTACCGAGGGATTTTAAGTCCCTTGCGTCTGCCGATTTCGCCACAGCAGCATGAAATGTGAAAATCCGCTTTTTTATGATACAATACTATGATCAAAAAGTCAATCACATTTCTTTAAAGATAGACGATACTGTGCTGCAAAACAAGCAGCTGCGCGTCCGCCGCAAGCTGTCAAAAAGTGTACAGGGATAGAAAGCTATTCCGGCATTGCGTGCACAATGCCGCGCTCTCCGTCAACGGAAACTTTCATGCCGTCATGCAGCTTTCGCGTTGCACCGATTGCCCCCACAATGACAGGCTTGCCCAGTGACAGTCCCACAATGGCGGCGTGCGAATTGTTGCCGGATTCCTCCGCAATGACTGCAACAGCGTCGCGGATTGCCTCTAGCATCTCATTGTTTGTGGAGGGGACAACCAATACACAACCGTGTTTAGCCTTTGTCTTTACATCTTCCGCCGTGCGGCATACGCAGGTATAGCCCATCGTATTTGTTTTGCCAATGCCTACACCCGTCAGCAGCGCATCCCCGACCAAATGCGCCTTAATCATATTGGTGGTGCCGGAAATTCCGACGGGAACACCGGCTGTAATGACAACAAGATCACCATCATTTACAAGACCGACCGCCTTAGCAGCGGATACGGACTGCTCAATCAGTGCGTCGGTGTCGTGCGCATATTCCATCATAATGGGAATAATACCCCAGGAAAGTGAAAGCTGGCGGCAGATCTGCTCGGTCAACACGCAGGCAATAATAACAGTTTCGGGTCGATATTTGCACAAAAGACGCGCGGTTTCTCCGCTTTTTGACACGGTGATAATGGCATCCGCCTTGATATCCATGGCAGTTGTGCAGGCGGCATGCGCCACAGCGCCGGCTACGCTGAGATGACCTTCGTTTGCACGAGATTTCAAGCGTTTGTCATAATTGATATCGCTTTCCGTGCGCAGCGCAATGGCATTCATTGTTTTGACGGATTCCACCGGATAGCGCCCGGCTGCCGTTTCGCCGGACAGCATAATAGCCGAGGTGCCATCATAAATAGCATTGGCAACGTCAGTAATTTCAGCGCGGGTAGGGCGCGGATTTTCCATCATGCTCTCCAGCATCTGCGTGGCGGTAATGACCGGCTTGCCGGCATTATAGCAGCGCCAAATAATATCCTTTTGAATAATAGGAATTTCGGTGAAGTCGATCTCCACGCCCATGTCGCCGCGCGCGACCATAATGCCGTCGGATACAGCAATGATTTCATCAATGTTGTTGACACCCTCTTGGTTTTCAATCTTGGCAATAATTTTAATATAATCACATTTACGGCTGTCAAGCAGATGTCGGATTTCCAAAATATCCTGTGCGCTGCGCACAAACGATGCGGCGATAAAATCAAAGCCCTGCTCCACGCCGAATAAAATATCTGATTTATCCTGCGCACTCATATATGGAATTGACAGCTTTGTGCCGGGCACGTTTACGCCCTTGTGGTTTGACATGGTGCCGTCGTTCAACACCGTGCAGAAAATTTCATCGTCATCAATTGCGTCCACATTTAAAGCAACAAGGCCGTCGTCCAATAAAACACGCGCGCCGGGCGCTAAATCCTTGGGCAAATCCTTATAGGTGATGCCACAGTGATTTTCATCGCCGAGACAGTCCTGTGTGGTTAAAATAAACTTCTGCCCTTGCTTTAAAACGACACTGCCGTCGGCAAAGTCTGTAAGCCGAATTTCCGGCCCTTTTGTATCAAGCAGCGCGGCCACGGGGTGACCGGTTTCTATGCGCAGCTTTTGCAGCATCACAAGGCGCTCGGCATGCTCCTTATGCGTGCCGTGGGAAAAGTTGAAGCGTGCGACATTCATGCCGGCGCATATCATATCGCGAAGCGTTTCTTCCTTGTTGTTTGCGGGGCCAAGCGTGCATACAATTTTTGTCTTTCTCATAACTGTGAGTCTCCTTTATATCCGTAAATAATCATACAATTTAATGCGAAAATCATAATTCCAGAAAAAATTAATCCATAATAATTATACACATAAATTCATCGGTTGCAACGTATTTAAAAAAAATTACAACAATGCTTTAGAAATGATACCTTTGCGCAGAGTAAAGAGGAAAGCTTGTTTTGATTGCGAAAACAAACAAAAAAGGGTATACTGTTATCATAACAAAATAAAATAAAAAGCAAAGTCATAAAACGGTCATAAATTTGAACTATAATCTTATTGAAGGAAAGTGTTTGAACGGTTTGAGGAGGTTTTTCTGATTGCTAAACGAGTGTTCTTAATTATTCTCGACAGCTTTGGCATTGGCGAGATGCCGGATGCGTCCGGTTTCGGAGACGAAAACAGCAACACGCTGGCTGCTATTGCGCGCAGCAATCAGTTCAGCGTGCCAACGCTGCAAAAACTGGGGCTGTTCAATATTGACGGCGTATCCTGCGGCGAGCGAGTTCAAAAACCGACGGCAAGCTTTGCGCGGCTTGAAGAAGCGTCAAAGGGCAAGGATACCACCATCGGGCACTGGGAAATTGCTGGCGTGGAAAGTCTAAAGCCGTTGCCCGTATATCCCGATGGATTTCCGGAGGACATCATCAAAAAGTTTGAGGAGAAAACCGGTCATCAGGTACTGTGCAACAAGTCATATTCCGGTACAGAGGCGCTTCGCGATTTTGGCGAGGAGCATATGCGCACAGGTCAATTGATTGTTTATACATCCGCAGACAGCGTATTTCAAGTGGCGGCGCACGAAGCCGTTGTCCCTGTAGAGGAGCTTTACCGCTGCTGTCAAATTGCACGCGATATGCTGCCGGTAGGCCGTGTGATTGCGCGCCCGTTTACAGGAAGCTGTGCCGCGGATTTTAAACGCACGACAAACCGACACGATTTATCCTTGCGGCCGCCCGCCAAAACCATGTTGGATTTTATACAGGAAAGCGGAGACACGACCATCGGCGTGGGTAAGATCTATGATATTTTTGACGGTGTGGGCATCAGCGAAAAGATTAAAACGACAGGAAATCATCACGGAATGGAGATAACGCTTGCTTTGGCACAGCGCGACTTCCACGGCCTTGCGTTTATCAATCTTGTGGATTTTGATATGCTGTATGGTCACCGCAACGACGTGGACGGCTATGCGGCTGCCGCCACGGAATTTGACGGGCAGCTTGCGCAGCTGCTGCCGCTGCTGCGCGCGGAAGATTTGCTGATTCTTACAGCAGACCACGGCTGCGATCCTGAAACGCCCTCTACCGATCATTCTCGCGAGTGTGTTCCGCTGATTCTATACGGTGCCAGTGTGCGGCAGGGCGTTAATCTGGGCACGCGCAAAAGCTTTTCTTGCATTGCCAAGACCGTGTGTGAATTTTTAGGGGTAAGGGCAACTTTGTGCGGCGAAAGCCTGTGGCATGAAATTGTAAAATAAAGTGTTGCGGACAATCCTGCAAAAACATAAATTGACACAGTGAAAGGACATTAAAAATTTTATGGAAAACAATACCATCAACATCACGCCACGCAAGGGGCGCAAAAGCGGATTTTTAAAAGTGCTGCTGAACCTGCTGATCACTCTGGTGGTTGGCATCGTCTACTTCTTTTTTGAGATTCCTGCCATCAACCTGCACGACGAGCGGTTCTATATTTTCCTGTTTGTTCTTGCGGCGGTGTACTGTGGCGCGGCAATTTTAACATCAGGCATCTGGAAGCTGCGCGGACAGGACGATTTTCTTCGTTCGGTTGCAAATAATTTCAAGCTGCCCATTGTTATTTGCGGGCTGCTGATTGCGCTGTTATTGATTGGAACACTGCTTTCCAGCCCCATTTTGCGCGCGGGAGCCTACAGCAAGCTGCTCACCATTGAGCAGGGAGACTTTGCCGAGGATGTACACGAGGTACAGTTCAGCGAAATTCCGATGTTGGATCGCGACAGCGCACAGCAGCTTGCTTACCGCAAGCTGGGCGAGCTGTCCGACATGATCAGCCAGTTCGAGGTTTCGGAGGAAAATACGCAAATCAACTTTCAGGGACGGCCTGTACGCGCCACACCGCTTGTGTATGCGGATCTTATCAAGTGGTTTACAAACCGCAGCGAGGGGATTCCGGCGTATATTATCATCGACATGGTGACGCAGAACGCAGAGCTTGTGCGTTTAGATGAGGGCATTCGATACACCACAGACGAGCATTTGATGCGCAATCTGAACCGGTATCTGCGCTTTCGCTATCCGACCTATATGTTTGACGCAGCGACGTTTGAAATTGATGAAAACGGCGCGCCGTATTGGATTTGTCCGCGTATTGTCAAGACCATAGGTCTGTTTGGCGGCACGGATATCGACGGTGCCGTGCTGGTCAATGCGGTGACAGGGGAATCGCAATATTACGATGCGGCAAGCGTGCCCAGATGGGTTGACCGTGTGTTTACTGCGGATCTTATCATTGAACAGTACGATTATTACGGGCAATACCACAACGGATTTTTGAACTCGCTGTTTGGGCAAAAGGATGTTTCTGTCACAACACGCGGCTATAATTATATTGCTATGGATGACGATGTGTACATGTACACAGGTGTCACCTCTGTTGGCACCGATCAGTCCAATATAGGCTTTTTGTTGACAAACCAGCGCACCAAGTCGACAAAGTTCTATAAGGTAGCCGGCGCGGAGGAATACTCTGCCATGTCATCGGCGCAGGGTGTCGTGCAGCATTTGAATTATACGGCTACCTTCCCGTTGCTGCTGAACATTCAGGGCGAGCCAACCTATTTTATGGCGCTGAAGGATGCAGCCGGTCTTGTGAAAATGTATGCCATGGTCAATGTGCGGCAATACCAAATTGTATCCACAGGCTCAACGGTAGCCGAGTGCGAGCAGGAATATGAAAAGCTGATGGTACAGCATGATATTACGGTGCCTACCGTAGAGACGGTGAACGAGGCAGAGGGGGTTGTGTCTGAAATCCGCGAGGCGGTCAAGGGCGGAGACACCTATTATTATATCCGTCTCGATGGTGCAGACAGCTACTATGCAGTTTGTGCAGCCGACAGCGAGTTGAGCGTCATTTTAAACAAGGGCGACCGTGTGCACATCAGCTTTGCGGGCGATGCGGGTGGAGATATTTTAGCGGCTTCCGGCATCAAACGCCTTGCGGCGGCACCTGTGGTCACTGCACCCGTGCAGACGGCACCGGTCACCTCCGGCACCGATGAAAAGCTTGCGCCGGAAGATGCCTTAGAGGATGCGCAGGATTAAACAGATTAGAGAATTGATTCTAAAAGCCCAACGCCGCCCTGCAGAAAATATGCTGCAGGGCGGCGTTGGGCTTTTGAGTGATATCATGCGCACTGAACAAAGTCAAATCCCTTGCACATTTTGCTGAAGCGGGAACCTGCGTCAATGAAAATACGCAGTCGCCATTCTATAAGGGGAGAGACAGTGACGCGCCGATCGCAATCGCTTAAAAGTCTTCGTTAATCATCTGGGTGTAGGGCAGTTCCTCAAAGCCAAGCCGCGCGTACAGTGCGGCTGCGCGTGGGTTTTCCGGATTTACCTCCAGTCGGATACGCGCAGCCTTGCCGGCATATTCCTTTTTAATATAATCAAACGCTTCGTGCCCAAGACCGCGCCCGCGAAAAGCAGGGGTGATGTAAAGCTCCTCGACGGAGACTACAAGGCCGCCGGCCTCGGTGGAATAGCTGAATGTGAGCTGGCAGTACCCGGCAGCTTCACCATCGCACTCAATGAGCAGGCCGCGCAGATGCGGCGTTCCCGCAACCATATCGTCAAAGGCATCGGCGAAATTCGAGACGGGAATTTGATGCAGCACGCCGGGCGATGTATAAAAGTCGGTTACCATCGCAAGCACGGTGTCTTTATCCTGCTGTGTGAAATTGCGTATCATTTGAAATTTTCTCCTCTTGTCATTCGTTTTTATTTTAGCGGATGTAATATTCGCAGGATTCTTGTCAAAGCCCGCAGAATTTTTACCTCCGAAAAAACCAGTAATACAGCACGGCAAATACCTCGCGCAAATAGCAGGGCATTACCGATGTAAGCCCGATATCGGCCGGAATCGCATTTACATTTGTGAAGCCCGCGTCCTTGGCATAATGCTGTGCGCGGTAGCAATGAAAATTGTTTGTGGCAAAGGCCATGGGCTGCTCCGGTCCAATGCCGCGCTTTGCCAGTAGCTGCTTTGCAAAAAGAAAATTCTCCTCTGTCGATTTGCTTTTGTTTTCTACAAGAATTTGCTCCTCCGGCACGCCCCGCGCAACCAGATATGCGCGCATCGCCTCAGCCTCCGGAATCGCTTCCTGCGCACCCTGTCCGCCGGTCACCACAAGGATAACCTCCGGATTTTCTGCATAATAATCATAAGCTGCGTTCAACCGGCGCGCAAGAATACCGCTGACACGCGTTCCGCGCAGCCCGGCCCCCAGCACAATGACGGATTTTTCGTTGTTGTCAACGCGGTCAGCATAGCCCTGCACTGCGATAAAAGCGACCATACATACAGTGAAAAGACAGCCGCACAAAAAAATAATTTTAAGCCCCCGACCGATTCCGTGTGCACAGAATACATCAATTTTGCGATAAAACAGTGTGTAGCCCCACAGCCCCGCAGTAATGAGATACATTAAAAAGGAACCCAAGTTAAAATTTGAGCGAAGTGCTCGCAAGATGCTGTCGCCTGTGAAAAACAGCGTGACAGCCCAAAGGATAAAAGGTTTCAATGCGCTCTCCTTACGTTCAAAGCCAAAGTGGATACAAAGTGGATACAACGTTATAGTATCATTATAAAAGTATTGTTATTGTACCAGTTTGCCCAGAATTTTGCAACTTGAAACGATGCCGGCGTTATGATATACTATTGACACTATTTTGCAAATATTTTTAAAAATCGGGGTGATTCGATTGGCAGCCATCATAAAGGTTCAGCATATTCGCAAGGTGTATCGCGTCGGCGAAGAAAAAGTTGTGGCGCTCAATGACATTAACCTTGAAATAGAGGAAGGCGAAATTTGCTGCATTGTAGGCGCGTCCGGCAGCGGAAAATCAACATTGTTAAATCAATTGGCGGGGCTTGAAAAGCCCACAAAGGGACGCGTTTTTATTGCGGGACAAAATATTTCCGCCATGACAGAGCATGAACTTGCGAAATTTCGGCAGGAAACTCTGGGCTTTGTGTTTCAGTCCTATAACCTCATGCCCACGATGACAGCCATTGAAAATGTGGCGCTGCCGCTGATGTTTCAAGGAATGCCGAAGATAAAGCGCGAGGCCATTGCTGCAAAGCAGCTCAAGGCGATGGGACTTGGCAAACGTATGCGCCATAAGCCAACAGAAATGTCCGGTGGTCAGCAGCAGCGTGTTGGAATTGCCCGCGCATTTGCGGGACATCCCAAGGTTATTTTTGCCGATGAGCCAACAGGAAACCTTGATTCGCACACAACAGCACAGGTTATGAACGCGGTGCTGACGCTGGCGCGGCGGTATAACATTACCTTTGTAATGGTAACCCATGAGCGCGATTTATCCGGCTGTGCCGACCGGATTGTGACAATTAAGGACGGCTGCGTTTTGCGCAATGAAAAAACAAATAAGCCAAAAACAGAGCTTGCAGTACAACTTAGCCCCATGGATGCTGCCTATGGCAAACAAGAAAAACAAAAGCAGAGGCCGTCTGAAAATCAGGAAGCGGCCCCGGTGACAAAGGAGAATGCAACCGTATGAACCAGTGTGTGAAAACAGGCATGAGAAAGAGGGTAAGCTGCACGCTGTTGGCGGTGCTGCTGCTGTGCGCGCTTGCATGGGCGCTGCCGATAACACAAGTGCAGGCAGCAAGTGGCTCAAACCCAAATCCAAGCCCGAGCTTTATTACGGATTTAGATGCCACGGCCACAGTAGCTGAGGGTGGCAGCGTGACGCTGGCTGTCGTCTTTTCAAACCCGACGGGCACTAAGTATCAATGGTATAAGAATGGCATTGAAATCCCAAGTGCAACCAGCAATATTTATAAAATTTCAGCCGCGAAAAAGGAAGACGAGGGTACTTATTATGTTGAGGCGACAGAGCCCGGAAGCACGTCTCAGAAAGTAAAAAGCACAGCTTGCAAACTGACCCTGGGCACACCGCCCGCCGCCACGTCTTCCGGTGCGCTCTCCGTTACAAGCTACACCGTGCAGGACGCAAGCGGCGCTGAAAAGCAGCGCATTGGCGTGGGCGAAAAATGCCAGATTGTCATCGGTCTGCGCGACGGTCGTTTTAAAACGATGCCGACCAAAACCGATGCCTATGGAAATATCGCAAACTTCAAAATCACCTCAACAAGCTCGTTTGCAACACCGACGTTTGGGGATTTGCGCATGACAACGCCGAAAATTGTGGATGGCGATTTGGAATATGCGGTTGTGTTCAATGACATTATGTACATGGGCGGCGATACAAAGCTGGGCTTTGATGTGTCCTATAACGACCAGTCCATCGCAATGCAAAATGTGGTTGTGGGCATTAGCCAGTGCGTCAACCCCTCGGAGGTTTCAACGTCAAAGCCGAGCGTCATGGTGAAAAATTCTTCCTATGGCGGTGCTAATGTCAATGCGGGTACGGCCTTCCCACTGGTCGTTACTTCCTACAACACCAGCAAGCTGCAGGGCATTACAGATGTAACGGTCTCATTGTCGCTGCCTGCCACCATCACGCTGGCGGGCGGAAGCAATGTTGCCCTGCATGATATGGTACCGCCCAGCGGATCGTTTTCCGATACGTTCGCTTTGCAGGTACAAAACAGCGCAGAGACAGGCGTTGCAAATGTAACGATAGCCTATAGCTTTTATGTGCAGGGGACAGATGCACCGCTTACTTCGACGCAGATTATTACAGTCCCCATCACACAGCCGGATCGCTTTTCCTTTACCTCGCTTGATATTCCGGATGAGGTTTATGCGGGGGAGGAAAACACCATCACGCTCAATTTTGTCAATAAGGGAAAGGGCATTCTGTACAATTTATCAACAGAAATTTCCGGCAATATCAACGATCCCGGACAAAATCAATATATCGGAAACCTTGCCTCCGGCACAGAGGGCTCGGTGGATTTTACCGTAAAAACAGACGGGATCGGACCTGTTGTGGGAACGATTACCGTGATTTATGAGGATGTAAACGGCAATGAACAAAAACGTACACAGGAATACTCCTTTAACGTAATTGCCGCGCCGAAAAGCGAAGAAATGCCAATGCCCGATGATATGAACCCCGATGGCATGCCATCGGCGGGTATGCCGTGGTGGGGGTGGCTGCTGATTGTCGGCGGTGCTGCGGGTGCGGGCGGCACTGTGATTGCTGTCGTGAAAAAAAAGAAAGCGAAACAGCGTGCGGCAGCGCTAGCGGACGAGGATGACGGCGATGAAGGCTTCTGATCTGATTTCGCTCAGCTTTGAAAATTTGCGCCGTCGCATGGGACGATCCGTTCTCACCATCATCGGTGTTGTCGTGGGCACATGCTCCATTGTTGTCATGGTGTCGCTTGGCATCGCCATGAATCAGGGCTTTGAGGAAATGCTTTCGCAATGGAGCGATTTGACGCAGATAGAAGTCTATAACTGGGGCAGTCAAAACGGAAAAGAAGCTGCAATTTTAACAGATGGTGTCGTGGAATCCTTTGGAAAAATGGAGCATGTGGCCGTGGCGACACCGCTGTATCAATCACGCGTTTACAATGCGCAGATTATCTCCGGGAAAAAGGATCGATACCGCATTGATGGACTGACTGTTATGGGAGTCTATCCCGCCGCACTTGAAAAATTAGAATATGGACTTGAGTCCGGCACCTATTTGCCGGAGGTTGCACCGGTTTTGGCAAGCGGAGGAAAGAAAAAGGTGCAGGTTCTGGTCGGTCAGTATATCGGGTATGCTTTTACAGACACCAAGAAAAAAGGCGAAAAGGCAATGCGATATCAAGGGCAGACCGATGCCGCGGGCAACGAACTGCCGCCGTTTGTTACTGTGGGCAAGGACACCATGGTTATGACAACGGGGATTGGACAGGAAAAGATAAAAAGCACGCCGTATACGCTGGATATTGTAGGCGTGATGACGGAAGATTACAAAAAAGGGTATGTTACTTCACAAGGCGTTGTAATGGATTTGACCGTGCTGAAGCGTATTGAAAAAGAGTATATGAAGGCAAACGGAATCAAGCAGGATACAAAGGTCGGCTACGACACCGTTATTGTAAAGGCGGACGATGTGAAGAACGTGGAAACCGTAGAGGCGGTACTGAAAGAGCAGGGCTACTCGACTCATTCCATGAGCAGCGAGCGTGAAAACATGCAAAAGCAGTCACAGATGATACAGATGATTTTGGGCGGACTTGGCGCTGTATCGTTGTTTGTTGCTGCGCTTTCTATTGCAAATACCATGACGATGGCTATTTATGAGCGCACGCGTGAAATTGGCGTGATGAAGGTGCTGGGCTGTGAGCTGTCAAAAATCCGCTCAATGTTTTTAATTGAAGCCAGCATGATTGGCTTTTTGGGCGGTGTGTTTGGCGTTGGGGTAAGTTATCTTATCAGCTTTGCACTTAACTCCTTTGGCCCGATGTTGGGTGGAGCCATCAGCAGTTTTCTGCCAATGTACGGATCAAAATTGTCGGTGATTCCCGTGTGGTTGGCGTTGGTCGGCGTTGGATTTTCCACGCTAATTGGCGTATTATCCGGCATTATGCCGGCAAATCGCGCGGTGCAGATTTCAGCGCTGGAAGCCATTCGACACGAGTAAAACAGGCGTAATTTAAGGCGCAAAAAGCTCCGCACAGTGTGTGAAACAGGACACATTGTGCGGAGCTTTTTAAATTTCTGCCGAGATTTTTTTGCGCGACACACGACTGTATTTTCAAACGTTATCATCCCCGCAGGGCAGCGGGCAATCGCACTGTGCCTACACCTTGCGATCAGACCGCTATTTTTTGATTGCGGAATTTTCAAGCGCATCCAACTCGGCTGTCCACAGCGCCGCGCATGCGTCGCTTGGCATACGCCAGTCCCCGCGCGGGGAAAGCGTAACCGAGCCAATCTTGGGGCCGTCAGGGATGCAGCTGCGCTTAAACTGTTGCGAAAAAAAGCGACGGTAAAAGATGCGCAGCCATTTCAAAATACTTCCATCGCTGTACTGTCCGGCAAAAGCATTTTGCGCAAGAAAGAAAATTTTACAAGGAGAAAATGACCAGCGCAGCATAGAATAGAGAAAAAAATCATGCAGTTCATACGGCCCGACAATTTCCTCTGTCTGTTGGCTGATTTCACCATTTTCGGCAGGGAGCAGCTCCGGGCTGACGGGCGTGTCCAAAATATCGCGCAATACAGCTGCCAGCACCGTGCTATGGGCGCTGTCGGCGGCATAAGCGACAAGATAGCGAATGAGTGTTTTAGGTACCGAACAGTTTACACCGTACATGCTCATGTGATCCCCGTTATACGTCGCCCAACCCAGCGCCAGCTCCGACAAATCCCCCGTGCCAATCACAAGACCATTTGTGCGGTTGGCTGTATTCATCAGCACCAGAGTGCGCACGCGTGCCTGCACGTTTTCAAACGTAACATCGTGCGTTTTTTTGTCCTGCCCAATATCGGAAAAGTTGCTTTCTACCGTTTGTGTGATGTCGATAGACTGCAATGTAACGCCCAGCGCCTCACACAGCTTTTCGGCGTTTGAACGCGTGCGCACTGTTGTACCAAAGCACGGCATTGTCACTGCAAGAATATCAGAAAGCGGCTTTTGCAGCATTTCAAACGCACGCACCATAACAAGTAGTGCAAGGCTGCTGTCAAGCCCGCCGGAAATGCCGACGACGGCGGTTTTGCAGCCGGTGTGCTCCATACGCTTTGCAAGCCCCTTGGCTTGCATTGTTAAAATTTCTTCGCATCGTGCATCACAGGCTGCTTTATCGGAAGGAACAAACGGCATGGCAGAAAACTGCCGCGTAAGCGCCGCCGAAGACGGCACAAGAGAAAAAGAAAGATAGCGATAAGCGCTGTCCGCAGCAACGTGGAATGTCGTGTTTTTTATGCGCTCGTTTGCCAGCTTGTCTACATCAATTTCGCTGAGAATAATACCGTTTTTAAACAAGCTGCTCTCTGCGATCAGCACGCCGTTTTCTGCAATCAGATTGTGCCCGGAAAACACCATATCCGTTGTGGATTCGCCATCGCCCGCATCGCTGTAAACATAACCGCACAAAAGGCGTGCGGACTGTCCGCAGACAAGCTCGCGCCGATAAGCGGCTTTTCCGATGGTTTCGTCACTGGCAGAAACATTTAAAATAAGCGTAGCACCTGCCATGGCATGTGCGGTGCTGGGGGGGAGGGGAGCCCATAAATCTTCGCAAATTTCCACAGCCAGCTTTAAATTTGGAATGGAATCACAACAAAACAGCAGCTTTGTGCCAAACGGTACAGCCGTACCCCGCAGCATCAGCGTGCCCTGCGTTTCGTTTGCGGGGGTGAAATGGCGCAGCTCGTAAAATTCGCCATAATTGGGCAGCTGCGTTTTTGGCACAATCCCTAAAATACACCCGGATTGTATCACAGCAGCACAGTTGTACAGCGCCCCCTCATAAACAAGCGGAACGCCGACGCATAACAGCGCAGTCAAATCTTTTGTAGCGTTTGCAAAAGAAAACAGCGCATTGAGCGCGCCTGCTTGCAAAGTGTTCTGAAAAAACAAATCGCCGCAGGTATAGCCCGTCAAGCAAAGCTCCGGCAGACATACAATTTCGGCGCCCTGCACCGTTGCGGCACGGCAGACAGCCGCCGCCTGTTGCGCGTTGTAAACGCAATCTGCCACGCGGATTTTTGGCGTGGCGGCTGCAATTTTCACAAATCCAAAGTCCATGGTTGTTCAACCTCGCTTTTTAAAAGTAAATTCCGTTAAATGAGCCAATCCGCAAGCGGCATAGGGAAGCAGTAAAACCGTATAGGGCAGGATATACAGACTTTTCCCTTCAGCGATGAGATGATATAGAAAACCGCCTGCAATTATTATGACCGGGGTTAAGGCCGACAGTGACAACGTTTTACGTCGCTTCCACAAACAACACGCCGCGCCGGAAAACAGCAAAAGCTGTACCGTATCCAATGCGCTCACAAGCACCGTGTGAGGTGTGCCATAATAGAGCTGCATCATGGTATCGGATACGGAACGCTCTTGCCCTTCATCCGGCTCGCTGACCCAAAAGCCCGCATAGGTTGGCTCGCACCATTCCGAGGCAAGCTTTGCCGAGAAAAAGCGCAGCGCATAGCCGGGACTGCGCAAAAAATTGACGGCGGAATCGCGGATGGATTGCAGAGACTGCTCCTTGATCGCCGCCGCATCCGCATTATTTTTTGCGTAGATTGTGTCCACATAGAAATTAAACCATCCCGGCGCAAGCGGCCCTTCCTGCAAGCCCATTGCCACCCATGCAAGCTGGCTTTCGCCGCTGTGCAAATCGTAGCCGGATTTTGTCTCGTAATATCGCAGCAAAGCTTCCTTTGAAAATAAAAGACACACCAAAAAAACGATAACCCACACAAGCGGACGCCATGATTTATTTTGCAGTGCAGTAAAACAAAACAGCAGCAGAATGCCAATCAAAAAAACAGTGCTGTTGGGCTTGAGCAGCACCGCAAGCACAATGGACAGCAAGGAGAGGCAATACCACTGTTTCCCGTCATGCCGCACCGCCCGCAGCGCGCCGTACAGCGCAAAAACGCACAGTAAAATGGACACAATCGTGCCGTAAATTAACGTGCAGCATAGCATCACCGGCAGACTGCACATGCACAGCAGACATGCCAGCACCTCCGCTTTTTTGCTGCGAAACAGCAGATGTGTCAGTTTAACACAAAGCAAAAAAAGTGGCGGACAGCACAGGGCATTAAAAACTTGATAGGCAAAAAGATAACCGTCTCGAAATAACACGCGAAAAAAAGCAAGCAGCGAGCTGATGCCCAGTTGAAACGGAAACTGAGAAAAATATTTGGTGGGGGACAGCAACGTATAATTTCCCTCTAACATTTGCACGGCATTCGAGGACACAAAAGCCATATCGGCACCTGGAATATCCCGCGCGCCAATCACCCAAAGCAACGGAACAATAAACGTATATATAAGCATAACGACCGTCAGAACACGCAAATTGATCCGTTCGATTCCGATTTTTTGATCCCACAGCCATAGAAGCACCCAGCACAGTGCAGCACAAAATGCAACCGGCAGCAGCGCGGAAAAAGAGAACCATGGCGTTTCGGAATAATCGGGCGGATAATAGGCGGTCACGATTAAGCTGAACAGTGCAAGTAAGAGGAACAGCAACGCGCCGACACTCCAAAAAAATCCGCGCAGCACGCGATAAGCGCGACAGGGTGATTGAACCGGCTCGTTCATGCGTCATTGCCCTCTTTCAAGCTTTTCAAATACCACATATCACAGGCATAATGCGCAGAAGCAATCAGCGGCTGCGGCAAACGAACAAAGCCATGCTTGAGATAAAAATGGTTTGCGGCAATCATATTGGAGAAGGTTTCCAAATAGCATTGGCTGTAATGCTCCTGCGCAAACGAAAGTGCGATTTTTAACATTTGCGCCGCTAAGCCTGTGCCGCGGACAGTGGGCTTTGTGTACATCTTTTGCAGTTCACAAACAGCGGGCATCTTTGCAACGGGGCCGATACCGCAGCCGGCAACAATTTTCCCGTTATCCTCAGCAACCCAATAGGATGCGTTAAACGGCTGATATACTTCATAAAAGCGACCAAGATTTTTATCCTCCCATGCACAGCCCGGAATATCGGCGCCAAATTCAATGAGACAGGTGCGAATCAGATTTTCTACGGCGGTATTATCCTGTGGCGCGATGAGCCGAATCTGCATAGACAAAACTTCCTTTCCTGCAATGCGTGCGGGGAATACCGAAAATTACAGCGAAACCCTTTCGTTTCCTAAAACAAAAAGCTTTTCAAACGTTGTCAGCGGCATCGGCTTATAAAAAACAAAGCCCTGGATAAAATCGCAGCCGAGAGCTTGCAGATACCGCACATATTCGTCGTTTTCAACCCCCTCGGCAACCGTAAGAATCCCTAATTCCTGACAGGTTTGCAGGATGTGCTTAATGATGATTTTTTCTTTTTTGCTGTTCTCGTTCTGAAACAGCGAGCGGTCAATTTTTAACGCCTCCAGATTTATGTTGGTGAGAACGCTGTAGCTGGAAAATCCGCTTCCAAAGTCATCCAAGGAGCAAGTGAAGCCATAGCCCGTAATCTCGCTTACAACCTGCTGCACCCGACTTACATTGTTCAGAATAATGCTTTCAAGCAGCTCAAATTGGATGCATTCTTTCGGGAAATCGTACTTTTCAAATATCTCGGAATACTCAATGAAAAAATCTGCATAGTTAAAGCAGGTTCCCGAAAGATTTACGCTGATTTGAATTTTCTTCCCATATTGATGATACCAATGGTCGATGGCGTGACAGGCAACATCAAAAAGATAGAGGTCCATCACGCGAACCATCCCGCACTCATTCAGACCCGGCAAAAAATGCTGTACGGGAATGATTTCTCCATCCGGTTCAATCCAGCGCACCAGTGCCTCAGCCCCGGCTACAGCGCCATTTTTCAGGTTTATCTTCGGCTGTAAATACAGTTGGATTTTATTTTCGTCAATTGCCTGCTGCAGCTTGCTTTGCGGGTCAAGAAAAAACTCATCGGGGTCTTGATAAGTAACGCCGTACAGCTCCATATGCGGGTTTCTCGTCCTTGCATCCTTACTCATTGTGCGGCAGAGATCGGCGTTGTACTGCGCCACAAAAAAATCCACCGGCTCCGCTGTTAATTGGTATACGCCCAGCCCGAGAAAAACGCGATCATGAAAACGACTGTCCTGCATATAGCGAACGGCTCGTATCAATCCAAAAAGCCGCTGCATCAGATCGTTTTCCGATGAAAAGCGCAGCAGCAGATTGAAATAGTTCACCTTGAGCAGTGCAATGCACTCGTTTTCCCTTAACTGTGCCGTAACCACGTCAAGAACCATCTTTAGCAGTTCATCGCCAACAGCTCTGCCGTAAATTCGGTTGATGACACGAAAACGTTTTATTTTAAAGGTAACAAAGGCATAACCGCTGCGCTTGTCCTGCGAAATGGCATTGTACTTGTCCATCATCCACTGCTCGTTTGTACAGTCAAACATACTATAAATTCCTCATATCAATCAACCGTTTTGTTTTGCCGCAACGCCACGCTGACAGGGCACAGCAGGACACAGCCGCGCTGTTGTAAAAAAAGCACCTGCTGCGCAGCCGCGCAAGGCTTTTTTGCACAAGATATTTTTTCGCATTGCTGGAAGCCTATGTCATGTGCCTTTTAAAATTACTTTGGCTTTCTCACTTTTTTAATCAGTTCCGGCTGAACGACAACCGGCCTCGGTGCGGTGGATAATGAAATCACAGCAGGCTTTTTGTCCGTTTTTTTCATTTTTTTTGTTTCTTTTTTAATATTTCTGTCACCCATTTTAGTTACCAGCTTTCTTTACTTGTTGTTTTTGATTATTCTCTTGCGTGTATGAATCGTTTCTGTTTTTTATCAGTAACACGACGCACTCCACGTGCTTCGTTCGAGGGAACATATCCACAGGTTGTATTTCTTTGGCAATATATCCGC
>JAVXUG010000046.1:0-19340 GCA_036642215.1 Ruthenibacterium sp. | reverse complement strand
GTCTGCCGTTTCATGAGCTGTTTGCCAAAAGAAATGACAGAACAACCATCACATGAAACCGCAAAAACCTGCTTTTGTTCCACCACATCGCCCCCGCCGGGTTCCGGCTGACCGGCTGAATATGCAAGGGGCTGACGGTCACTTTGTCCGCCACCTACGGCGAGTTGGCGGCTATCGCAGGAGGCGACCCTTCCGCGCTGCCAACACAGCCAACATTTTATTTTTGCACGGGTATCCTTTAAAGTGCTCCCTAATCAAGGATAATATTGATTTGGTGAGGGCTGAATCTGGGTGTGCGATCCCTCACGTTGCTCGGGCGGAGGATACGGCAACGCCGAGGAGCAGGGGATGCATTGTGTTAAGCACAGAACCCTCACCGGTGCTTCAAACAGTGTAGCGCTTAAAACAGCACATTGCAAAGCAGCCCCGCAATGACACCGAACCCATAGAGCAGCCCGATGATAAGCATGTTTTGCTTTGCACTTTTATTAACGCGAAACAAAACAGCAAGCCCAACACCCGCACTTGTGCAAAGCCCGGCCACCACGCTGCCGAACGTAAGCTGGCCTGCGGTATACATCTGCGTCAGCAAAACGCTGGCAGCACAGTTCGGAATTAGGCCAATCAATCCCGCAACAAACGGCTGCCAGATGCCCGCCGCATTGAGCGCAGAGGTGATAGCTTGCTCGCCAACCAAGGAAACCAATGCGCCCAACGCAAGATTGAACAGGAAAATGAAAAGAAAAATATGCAGCGTGTGCTTGCAGGCCGCCACAAAAATACCGTCTGACTCCACATGCTCGTGACAGTCTACAGCGTCGCTGCCCGTGCCTGCATAGCCGCCGCGCACAGCGGGCGGCAGCAGTCGTGCAAAAACAAAGTCGATTAAAAAGCCCGCAACCAGCGCTACGATAATCTTGATGCATAATAGCGGCAGCAGGCTGCGCCATGCATTGGGGCTTGCGAGCAGCAACGGAATGGCCTCGTCCGAGGTGGAGAGAAAAACCGCAAGCAGCGTGCCCAGCGTGATAACCTTGCTTGCGTACAGATTGGAGGCCATGGCGGAAAAACCACACTGAGGTACAAGTCCCAATAGGGCACCCGGTACAAAGCCAAGATGACCGCCGCGGGCAAGCGCATGCTCGATGCCGTCGGAATGGCGGTGCTCGATATACTCTATCAGCAGATAGGCCAAAAACAAAAATGGAAGCATTTTTATACTATCGAGAACAGCTTCGATAAAAATGTCAAACAGCAAAATAAAGGTTCTCCTTTTAAAAAAATTGATTTCTTCTATTATAGGCTACTTATATCGTTTTTACAAGGCAATCTCTTGCAAGGCACCGCCACAGATGGTATGATAATGAAACAGATAACGTATATCAATTTGCGTGATGAGCGCATGGAGGTTTTTACATGAGAGGCATTTATTCTTCTGTCACCGATATCCGCCGCAGAGTTTTTACGGAGATTGCACGCTTATCCTACGAGGGAACAAGCCTCGACGAGATGGAAAAGCTGCCCTATAAAATTTTGCCGGGCGAAATAGGAAAATACCGCGACAGTATTTTTTTAGAGCGCGCTATCGTCAGCGAGCGGCTGCGCCTTTGCATGGGGCTGCCGTTGCGTCCTGTGGACAAGCAATGCCCCATTGAGGAGGGCATTGAAGCGAGCGCCTGCGCGCAGAAGTATTACGATCCGCCGCTTGTCAATGTCATCAAGTTTGCGTGCAACGCCTGTCCGGAAAAGAGCTTTCATGTGACAAATCTTTGCCAGGGCTGCCTTGCGCATCCGTGCAGCGAGGTTTGCCCCAAGGGAGCTGTCAGTATTGTGCACGGCAAAAGCGTCATTGATCAGGAAAAATGCATCAAATGCGGTCAGTGCGCAAATGTGTGTCCTTATGGTGCAATCAACAAGATGGAGCGCCCCTGTGCAAAAGCGTGCGGAATGAATGCCATCAGCAGCGACGCGCAGGGTCGTGCGGAAATTGATTACGACAAGTGCGTGTCCTGCGGTCAGTGCATTGTGAACTGCCCGTTTGGTGCAATTTCCGATAAAGGCCAGATTTATCAGGTCATTCAAGCGATGAAAGAGGGCAAGCGTGTGTATGCGGCCGTGGCCCCTGCGTTTGTCAGCCAGTTTGGCCCCGATATGACACCGGAAAAGCTGTGTGCTGCCATGAAGCTGCTGGGCTTTCATGACATGGTGGAGGTTGCCATCGGCGCGGATTTGTGCACTATAGAGGAAGCAAAGGACTTTTTGCGCGAGGTGCCTGACATACAGCCCTTTATGGCAACATCGTGCTGCCCCGCATGGAGCGTGATGGCGAAAAAGCTGTTCCCGGATTTTGAACCGTATATTTCGATGGCTATGACACCCATGGTGCTGACTGCGCGTCTGATTAAAAAAGAGCACAGAGACTGCAAGGTTGTGTTCATTGGCCCGTGTGCAGCCAAAAAGCTGGAAGCCAGCCGCCGTACCATTCGCAGCGACGTGGACTTTGTGCTGACGTTTGAGGAGATTATGGGGATGTTTGAGGCGCGCAGCGTTGAATTTAGCGCGTTAACCCACACAAGCAAGGTGGAGGAGGGAACCGGAGACGGTCGCAATTTCGCCGTATCCGGCGGCGTTGCGGCAGCTGTTGTGGATGTGTGCAAGCGCCTTGCGCCGGAGCGTGAGATTAAGGTGATGGCGGCGCAGGGTCTGAACGATTGCCGCAAGATGCTGATGCTGGCAAAAACCGGTAAGCTGGACGGTTATCTTCTGGAGGGCATGGCCTGTCCGGGCGGCTGCGTGGCGGGCGCGGGCACGCTGACGAACCCCACCAAGGCCGCAGCGGCTCTGGCAAAATACAAGGCCGCAGCGCCGGTACAGAACGCCTATGACACAAAGTATGATATTACACTGCCGCTATTGCACGATTGATTGCGGCGCGCTGAAAACAACCGTACCATGGGCGGGGGATACCGCTTGATGAAAAGACGAAAGCAAAAGCAGTGCTGTCCCATCCGGATTTTTCGGCAGGGCGGCACTGCTTTTTCTGTAAGCTCGTTCGGCGGGCTGCTGCATCATTGTGATGAAGGGCAGCTTTCGGAAATTATCAGGATGAGCGGCATCGGCGGCATATGCCTTGCCGATTGGGGCGCATCTCTGCGATGGGCGAGGGAGCAGGTTTCAAAAATCCCGCGCTGATCGTCAAAATTCGTCCCAATTGCCTGTTTTTACACTTTGTCAAATGTATCACACAGTGCTATACTATAAGCATATCAAACGCAAGGCGGCGGCGGTACACCGCAGCGCAGCCTGTGCTTGAGAGCGGGGCAATAGAATCGTGCAAGGCCTCGCAAAATAATGTCACGCGTGATTTTACTCTATTACGCTGCGCGGCGCTTTTGCGCGGCAAAGCAGCGGGAAAGGCAGAAAAAATATGGTGTTGTCTGTTAGCTCGTGGGTCTGGCTTGCGCTTGTCGTTGTGTTTGCCGTACTGGAAGCGGTCACCGTTGGCCTTGTCTGCATCTGGTTTGCCGCCGGCGCGGTGGCTGCGCTGATTACTTCAGCGTTTACAAGCTCTGCGCCCACACAGATTATCGTGTTTCTTATCGTCAGCTTTGTGGCACTTGCAGTGACACGCCCGTATATAAAAAAGCGGCGGCTGGATCAGCAGGTGCCCACAAATGCCGACATGAATATTGGACGAAAGGCCGTTGTCATTGCCGATATCACGCCGGATGTTCCGGGTCGTGTAAAGCTGGACGGCGTGGACTGGATTGCCCGCAGCGTCGATGTGCTGCACACGGGTGAGTTGTGTGTTGTGAAATCGCTGGACAGCGCGACCTTGACGGTGCGCGCAGAAACCGGCGGAGTTGCAAAACTGGTATAAAGTGAGCCGCCTTAAAAAAACCGGAAAACAGAGGAGAATTTATGATGATTTACGTATTCATTGCGCTGCTGATCATTGTGGCAATTATTGTTGTCACCAACATCTGCGTTGTGCCGCAGGCCACGCAATATGTAGTGGAACGGCTGGGCATCTATTACAAAAGCTGGAGCGCAGGGCTGCATTTCAAGGTTCCGTTTATTGACCGCGTGTCAAAAAAGGTTTCGCTGAAGGAACAGGTGGTGGATTTTCAGCCGCAGCCTGTGATCACAGGGGATAACGTTACCATGCAAATCGACACGGTTATTTTTTTCCAGATTACCGACGCAAAGCTGTTCACCTATGGTGTGGAGCGTCCGCTGTCCGCCATTGAAAACCTGTCGGCGACCACGCTGCGCAATATCATCGGTGATTTAGAGCTTGACCATACGCTGACCAGCCGCGATACGATCAACACCAAAATTACGGCGATTCTGGACGAGGCCACGGACAAATGGGGCATCAAGGTCAACCGTGTCGAGGTGAAAAACATTATTCCGCCGGCAGAAATTCAGGATGCAATGGAAAAGCAGATGAAAGCAGAGCGCCAGCGTCGCGAGAGTATTCTGCGCGCCGAGGGCGAAAAGCGCAGTGCCATTCTTGTTGCGGAGGGCGAAAAAGAGAGCGCTATCCTGCGTGCCGATGCCGTGCGCGAGCAGCGCATCCGCGAGGCAGAAGGTGAGGCGCAGGCCATCATGGAGGTGCAGAAAGCACTTGCGGATTCCATCAAGCTGTTGAACGAGTCCAATCCCAGCCAGAAGGTGCTGACGCTCAAGAGCTTGGAGGCACTGCAAAAGGTGGCGGATGGAAAGGCGACAAAGCTTATCATTCCGAGCGAGCTGCAAAATCTTGCGGGGCTTGTGTGCGGCATTAAAGCAATGGCTGAGGACGATAAACCCGAAAAGCTTGAAAAGCCGGTCAAATAAAGCGCGGACATATTTTTTGCAAATAAAAGCGCGGGCGGGCATCCGTAACAGGATGTCCGCCCGCGCTTTTATTATTTTGCAGCGCCGTCCATGTATCCGAACGGTAAAATATCGGTGACCTCGGCAATGCCGTCACGCATCCACTGCGCGGGGTTGCATTGCAGCACATAGCCGCAGCCGCTGTCGGCCATCCAGTGCTCAGGCGGATATTTCGGCATACCGCGCTGTGCAAGCATGCTCATAATCACGCCGCCGTGTGTGATGCATGCTGCTTCCTCTATGCCGCTTTTCATCATGGCCTCTAATATTTTCATCAGCACATCGCGGCAGCGCGCGTGAAAATCGTGCGCGCTTTCTCCGCCCTGCGGTGTAAAGTGCGCCGCAGGGTCAATCCATTTTTTAAAAGACTCCTCGTGCACAAGCTCCTTCACCGGGCGACCCTCAAATTCTCCAAAAGCGTTTTCGCGCAAATCCTGCAAAATCAGCTTTTGCTGCGCGGCGGGGAATAAAATTTCCGCCGTTTCCACGGCGCGCTTCAAGGGGCTGGAAAAAACAGTTTTTACATCGGGATAGGTGAACTGCGCCTGCAAGCTGCGCAGCTGCTCACGTCCCGCATCACACAACATTTCGTCCGTGCCGCTGCCAACATAAATTCCGTCCAAATTTCCTTGCGTGATAGCGTGTCGCACAAGATACAGCCTATAATTCTTCATCATAACCTCCACACAAAACACCGATCCTCGGCATTTTGAAATATTTTTAATATTTTTTTTAGTAATTATTTCTTTTATAATACTACATTTAGGCACTTTTTTCAAATGGAGCCAAAGATATAGCCTTATATAGGAAAAACGGTACTTTTTTCTCACTTTTTGAACAATAGAATGGCTTTACAAATTGTTTTCGATATACTATAATTTACAGTACGTAAAGACGATAGGGGCATCTGTATGACGACTGATTTCAACAGGATTATCACGCTGCTGCGAAAAGAGAAGGGTGTCACGCAAAAGCAGGCCGCCGAGGAGCTGGATGTTTCTCAGGCACTTTTGTCGCACTATGAAAAAGGGATTCGTGAGTGCGGGCTTGACTTTGTGGTGCGCGTGGCTGATTATTACAACGTTTCCTGCGATTATCTGCTGGGGCGCAGTGCAGACCGCAGCGGGCTGACACTTTCGGTGGAGGAAATTCCAAATCCGGAGACAAGCAGGGACGGCGTGTTCCGCGGCAGCGTGCTGCCTACATTTAATAAAAAGCTCATCAGCAACAGCTTGAATATTTTATACGATAAGTTGAACGCCTGTCCCGATAAAAGCCTTGTGGGAGAGATTTCGGCCTATTTGATGCTTGCTGTGTATAAGATGTTCCGCCTACTGTACCATGCTGGCCCCAAGAATGCAAGCAGTATGTTTGGCGTGAAGAAAAATATTTATCCGGGCTATTCGGACGCAGCCATGCATATTGCGGAATCGAACGTAAAAGCGATTCTTGCGGGCGAGGACATAGGGCTTGGCACGCCGCCGCTCAAGAATACCTCGGCCTTTGCCATGACAACAGAGAGTCTGTCAAAGGATTATCCGCTCTATGCCAGCAGCCTGCTCAACTTGGTTAAAACGAGCGAGGCGCGCATCGAAAAGGAGAGATAAGCACAAGAAAGCAAACCGTATGGCGTGCTTTCATCAAACAGAGCACCAATAAAAAACGCATCCGCTGTCAACTGGCGGATGCGTTTTTGGTTTGCGAAAAAGCGAAATTGTGCTTAGCCCTTGATGGCACCGCCGGTAACGCCGGCAATAATCTTATCGGACAGGAAAATGTAGAGAAGCAGCGTGGGCGCGAACACGATGATAACCGCGGCAAACATGCCGCCGTAATCGTTGGTGTACTGCATCCCCTTAACCATGTTGTACAGACCGACCGCGATAGGACGAACCTTTTGCTTGCCTGCAAACAGCATGGACATGAAAAATTCGTTCCAGATGGTGATAAAGTTAAAGATGGTGACGGTGATAATGCCCGGCTGTGCCAGGGGCATCATAATGCGCCAGAATGTTTTCATCGGGCTGCACCCATCAATGGCCGCAGCCTCCTCAAAGGTTGTGGACAGATTTTTAAAGAATGACAGCAGAAAGAAAATTGTGAACGGTACGTTCATGGCAATGTACAAAAACACAATTAAGCTGCGTGTGTTGGTGAGGTCAAGCGCTGTGATAATGGAAAACAGCGGCATAACAATCATAATGACCGGCACACCAAGCGCGGCGGCAAACAAATTTTGAAGCACCATATTGCCTCTGAATTTAAAGCGCGAAAGCGCATATGCCGCAGGTGCCGAAACCAGAACAAGCAAGGTGCAGGAAATAGTGGTGTACAGCAGCGAGTTCATAAAGAAGATATTAACCTTTTGGCTGCTCCACGCGTTGACATAGTTTTCAAAATGGAAGCCTGTTTCAAACTTAAAAAGTCTGCCGCCCAGAATCTCGCTGGTGGTGGAGAAGGAGGCCAAGACAACCCAGCCCACCAGAACAATTGTGAAGATAAGCCAGATAATGCAAAGAACATAGCCCGGCAGCAAAGTGGCTTCTTTTTTGAGATTGAGTCGTTCCTTGATCTCTTTTTCTTTTGCCATAATCTACGCCCCCTTACAGTTCTACATCGTCATTTTTGACGATGAAATTAGTTAATGCGAACACAGCTACCACGACAACAGCCATCATAACGCCAATTGCAGCGCCGACACCGGAGTTGCGCACAGCCTGTGTGGCATTGGACGCACCGAATACCAGCTCATACATATAGTTCAGCGGCATAACAGTCTGGTAGGACAGGTTGACGGGGTCGAACACCTGTCCCCAAACGAAGAAGCCGACGCTTGTGACCGTCCACATGACAAGGTTTGTGCGGATGGAGCCGCGCAGCAACGGCAGGGTCAGATAGAAAAACTTTTGAAATACGTTTGCGCCCTCAATGGTGGCGGCCTCGTAAAAATCGACACCGATGCGCTCGATACCGCTCATAAAAATCAGCATATGATAGCCGACCATGCCAAAGCTGTAGGCAAGCAGCATGCTCCAGAACTTGTGCGCGGGGTCAGCCCACATGATATTTTCGCCGCCGAAAAAGCGGATGATGCTGTTCAAAAGGCCGAAGTCCTCTTTGCTCAGCGCATAGTACAGCCACATGGTGCCCATCGCTACGGCAGAGATCAAGTTCGGCAAGTAGATGATGCTGCGGAAAAACTTTTTCCCGCGCAGTCCGCTTGTCAGTATGACCGCATACATCAGTGCAAGCAGCATGACACCGATACCGCCAATCAGCCACAGCTTGCCGAGATTAAGCATTGCGGTAATAAACATCGGGTCGCCAAACGCCTGTGTATAGTTGGCAATGCCGTTTAAGCCCCACGTTGATACCGGGTCGTTAACACCCTCTACTTTACAAAAGCTCATGACAACAGTGCGGATTACCGGATACATAAACACAATCAGAAACAAAAGCGTGGCGGGTGTTAAAAACATTACCAGCATCTTTGTGTTGCCTCTGCGCAGTAAGCTCCCGGATTTTTTCTTACTTTTTTCCATTTGCACGACCTCCTTATCAAAATAAGGGCGTTTCATTTTGCTTTTTTTGAAACAACCCCAGCATACCATAAAACGCATCTGCCCTGATAAACCAAATTTGCTTTGCGAGCGCTTGCCGTTCATGCGCGGCAAAAAACTCATAAAAAAGGGGCGGCGGCAGCAATGCCGCCGCCCCTTTGCGGTTACAGTTCTATGCTGGAATTAGGCAGCCTTCTGCACTTTGGCAAATGCATCCACAAAGCCCTGTGCGTCTGTGGTGCCGTTAATCATTTTGGCAAGGTTCTCTTTGATGCTGGCATTGACGTTCGCGTCATTTTCCATATCAACAGCCCATGTCAAACGATTGGTGGTGGCATCGAGGCAAGCTTTGGCTTCGGCAAGAGCCTCAGGCCAGGTTGCATCGTTCGCCATCGGCACGCCGAGTGTATCGGTTGCCAATTTCTGATCCCATTCGCCGCTGGTCAGATATGCAATCAGAGCAAATGCAGCGTTCGGGTATTTGCAGTCTTTATTGACGGCAAAGCACTGAGAACCAAAGTTGTTGCTCTCTGCGCCGTCGCCGCCCTCTTTGCAGTTGGGCAGGGCAAAGGTGCCCCATTTAAAGTCTGCCGGAGTTTCTTTTTTGATCTCGTTGGGCAGCCATGTGCCGTTCAAGTACATTGCAACTTCGCCGTTGGCGATGGTGCTCTGGCCTGCGGGGAACACGTTGCCGGCAGCGCGCGGGTCAATGTAGCCCTTTTTGATCATGTCTTCAAAAACCTTTGCAGTCTCAAGGACAGCAGCGTTTGTGAAATCGCCGCCTGCAACAGCCTTTGTGGTGTCAAAGCCGACAATACGATCCATGAAATAGCCGAACATAGCAGCCATGTAAGCGTCATCAACCGTGAACGGGATGATGCCCTGGCCCTTCAGCGCTTCGCAAGCAGCCATCAGCTCGTCCCATGTTGTGGGGACAGCTTTGATGCCGGCTTTTTCAAAGGCTGTTTTGCTGTACATAACCTGCATGGTGGACGGCTGATAAGGAACGCTCTTCAAGCTGCCGCCGCCAAGCTCTTTGGCAAGGTTAATCAGTGTGGCATTCTGTGCATCCTTCAGCGCAGAAGCATCATACATCGCCTGAATGTCCATGATGTATTTGCCCCATGTGTTGTTGACGCGCTCGATGTCCTCGTCAAAAACGTCGATGGTCTCGCCGGCATCCAGAGCCGGAGTCAATGTTTTGCGGGTGTCGCGGCCGCCGGCCCAGTTGACTTCAACTTCAACGCCGGTCTCTGCGGTAAACGCATCAATGGCTGCGGAGATAACCTGACCCTGCGGCTCAGTCTCGGACCACATCGGCCAGTAGACAAGCTTTGCACCGTCTTCGATAGCGCCCGTGGCGGGAGCTGCGGTGGAAGTGGACGTGGCGGTAGAGGTCGCGGTGCTGGCGGCGGGTTTGCTGCCGCAAGCAGCGAACACGGTCAGTGCCATGACCAGAACCAGCATGATGCTAAGTATCTTTTTCATAAACTGCCTCCTAAAAAATTGCATCGGTGCGCCCCGGTTGGCACGCACCTTGTAAGTTCAAGTATAACGCATTCCAAGAGAGATACAAGTGTTTTCTTGCTCATTATTTTATCAATATTGCTTTTCTGTCATTTTACATAATAATTTGAAATTCTTTTGTCATTATTGATGCACAATATATACAAATCATGTTTTGCAATTTAGTCAGATTGCTGTTTTTCACTTTTTTTGCTTGTTTCCAGCGTGTAAAGCACATGTGTACAATTGTCTTTCTCCCTTGCACAAATGGATTTAACACGGTATAATCATTATATTCTGCAAGTGATATGTAGATATTGCCTTATTGACATAAGTTTGATAAAATAGATAAAGTAGAAAAACGGAGCAAGGACAGAGCCGAAAGCCTTATGGCGGAAGCAGTGGGGCTTGCTCCCGCTTGGAACATGAAAAAGCAGCGAAAGGGGTGACATTTTGTGAGTAACCAGCGTTTTGATTTTGCGGCACCGCCTGAGGCGCTTGGCACCTCGCGCATCTTATATGTTACAACCTCGCGTTTTGACAAGGATTGGCACAGCACCATGCATACGCACGGCTGCACAGAATTGTTCTATTGTGTGCGCGGCATCGGGGAATTTGTGCTGGACAAGGTGCATCAGTCCGTGGGGGGCGATGACCTTATTATTATAAACCCCAATGTGGAGCACACGGAGTCCAGCGCAATGTCAAATCCGCTGGAGTACATCGTGGTGGGAATCGACGGCCTTGAGTTTCAGTTTGAGGGCGATGCCGAGGAACTGGGTTACATGGTGCTGAATTATCGCGAGAACCGCGACGAGCTTTTGTTTTATCTCCGAGAGCTGCTCAGCGAGGCAAACGCGCAGCCGCAGCAGCACGAGGAGGTCTGTCAACATATTTTGCAGGTGCTGCTCATCAAAATTCTGCGTGGCCGCCATCTGACCATGACCATTACGCCCGTGCGCCGCGGCAATAAAGAATGCGCCGCCGCCCGTCGTTATATTGATGAGCACTATGCGGAGTCCCTTACGCTGGATATGCTGGCGGAGCTGGCACATGTGAATAAATATTATCTGGTTCATACCTTTAATAAGGAATACGGCATCACGCCCATCAACTATCTGATTGACCGCCGCATCCGCGAGAGTAAATATATGCTGTCCAATACCAATCATTCGCTTTCGCAAATTGCGCATGTGCTCGGATTTTCGTCCCCTAGCTATTTTTCCCAAAGCTTTCGCAAGCTGACCGGAATGAGCCCGATGGAATACCGGAAACGCAGCCAGAAAAAAGCAGAAAACGCAAAAATTTAGTTTGCAGGATCAGCCTGTGGGTTTGCACAATCTGCTTTACTTTTTTTGCACAATGTGGTTTAATAATAGTAATAAAACACGATTCCTTTTAAAAAGGAGACCTTGCCATGAGCTATGAGCTGTTGCAGCCACTGCGCCCCATTCAGGTGGAGGCGCTCGGCTCGGTGCATTATTTTGAATACACCAGCACCTATTATTTCGAGGGAGAGCGCCACGACTTTTGGGAGTTTCTTTATGTGGACAAGGGGACGGTGTGTGTGGCTGCCGACGGGATAGAGCACACGCTGGAAAAGGGAGAAATTATTTTTCATGCGCCGGGGGAGTTCCACACGGTGCGCGCCAACGGAGTGGTGGCACCAAACCTTGTGGTGGTCAGCTTTGTGTGTGACAGCGAGAGCATGTCCTTTTTCAAGGGGAAAACGCTGCACGCGGGCGATGAGGAGCGCGTGCTGCTTGCCTGCATTGTGGAGGAGGCCGGCGATGCGTTTTCAACACCGCTGGATGACCCGCTTACCACGCGACTGACGCGGCAGGATGGCGCGCCCTTTGGCGCGGAGCAGCTGATTGCGCAGAGCGTGGAGCAGATGCTGATTCGCTTTGTGCGCCGCGGCGAAGCGGATCGTTCCGCAAGGCCGACCAGTTTAATCCGCGAGCGCGGACAGCAGGAATTTATCGAGCGCATCACCGCATATTTGGAGGAGAATCTGGCGCGCCGACTGACGCTGTCGGATATCTGTCACGATAATCTTGTGGGGCGCAGCTACCTGCAAAAAATTTTTCGCGAAAAAACAGGCGGCGGTGCAATGGAATATTTCGGTACGCTGAAAATTAACGCGGCGAAGCGCATCGTGCGCGAGGGCAACCATAATTTTACCGAGATTGCCGCGCTGCTGGGCTACAATTCCATCCACTATTTTTCCCGCCATTTTAAAAAGGTGACAGGGATGACCCCCAGCGAGTATGCGTCCAGTGTAAAGGTTTTAACCACCCACACAAAACATACTTCATGACCCTCAGCCTCCCTTGAAAGAGGGAGGCTGTTTTTATCAATGCGGACGATAGTGCAAAATGCGTCTATTTTTACGCGCGTGATAACACAATTGTGCAAATATTGTATTGAAAAATCTATTTAAAACGGCGCTGTAAAACGATACAATGAGTATATGCAATCGGGCGAGAGCGTGCCCGCCGTGTGTGCGGTGCGCTATGGATAAAAGTACAAATAATAAGGAGTGGATGTTTATGTCAATTTTAGTGAGCGGCGGCGCCGGTTATATCGGCAGCCACACCTGTATCGAGCTGATGAAAGCCGGCTATGAGATTCTTGTGGCGGACAATCTTGTTAATTCCAGCGAGGAGGCGCTGCGCCGCGTCGAAACAATCAGCGGCAAGAAGGTTCCCTTTGTCAAGGTGGATTTGTGCGATTTAGCCGCGACGGAGCAGCTGTTTGCAGCCCATCCGGAAATCGACTCGGTCATTCACTTTGCGGCGCTGAAGGCCGTTGGCGAGAGCGTGACAAAGCCGCTGGAATATTACGCAAACAACTTGATCAGCTTGCTGAATGTCGTAAGCTGTATGCGCAAATACGGCGTGAAAAATCTGGTGTTTTCCTCCTCTGCAACGGTGTACGGCGACCCTGCCAGCGTGCCCATCACTGAGGATTTCCCGCTTTCCACTACAAATCCCTATGGCACGACAAAGCTGTTTATCGAGCGCATTCTAACCGATATCTGCGCGGCGGACAAGAGCTTGAATGTCGCGCTGCTGCGCTACTTTAATCCGATCGGGGCCCATGAGAGCGGACTGATTGGCGAGGACCCCAACGGCATTCCCAACAATCTTGTCCCGTACATTGCAAAGGTGGCTGTGGGCACTTTAAAAGAGGTGCATGTGTTTGGCAATGATTACAACACGCCGGATGGCACGGGCGTGCGCGATTACATCCACGTTGTGGATTTAGCCACCGGTCATGTCGCCGCGCTGAAAAAGCTTGCGACAAACTGCGGCCTGTTCATCTGCAATCTTGGCACGGGTAACGGCTATAGCGTGCTGGATGTCATCAAGGCGTACAGCCAGGCTTGCGGCAAGGAGCTGCCGTACGTCATTGACCCCCGCCGCCCCGGCGACATTGCCGAGTGCTGGGCAGACCCCGCAAAGGCGCGTGACGAGCTGCACTGGCAGGCGAAATACGGTATTGACGAGATGTGCGCCAGCAGTTGGAAATGGCAAAGCATGAACCCGAACGGCTATCGGGGATAATTTCCCGCCATGAAACCGCGATGGCAGTAAGCTTACTTTTTATAAGACAGAAAAGGGAGAATGAAACCATGAATAAACCTATTTTGGTCGTCATGGCTGCCGGCATGGGCAGTCGTTACGGCGGCATGAAGCAAATTGATCCGGTTGGCAATCACGGACAGCTTATTATCGACTACTCTATTTTTGACGCGCGTCGCGCGGGCTTTGAAACGGTTGTCTTTATCATCAAGCACGAGATTGAGGATGCGTTCAAGGCCGCCATCGGCGACCGCCTGTCCAAGGTGATGGATGTGCGCTATGCGTTCCAGCAGCTTGATCATCTGCCCGCGGGCTACAGCGTGCCGGAGGGTCGCACAAAGCCGTGGGGCACAAGTCACGCGATACTTTCCGCCAAGGATGTCATTGACGGCCCGTTTGCCGTCATCAACGCCGACGACTACTACGGCCCTGAGGCGTTTGGGATCATCTACGACTACCTGCTGCACAACCCCGATACCGCCAAGCAGTACGAGTATGCCATGGTTGGCTATCTGCTGGAGAACACCGTCACTGACAACGGTCATGTGGCGCGCGGCGTTTGCGTTGAAAATGCGGCGGGCTATCTGGACGAGGTGACAGAGCGCACGCGCATTGAAAAATATGACGGCGGCATTCACTTTACCGAGGATGACGGCGCAAGCTGGACGGATTTGCCCGCGCACACGGTGGTTTCAATGAATTTGTGGGGCTTTCATAAAAGCTTTATTCAAGAGACGGAAAAGCGTTTTTCCGCATTTTTGGACAAGGCGCTTGTCGAAAATCCGCTCAAGAGCGAGTATTTTCTGCCCAGCGTTGTCAGCCAGCTGATTGTTGAGGGCAAGGCGCAGATTAAGGTTCTGACCAGCCACGATAAGTGGTATGGCGTGACCTATAAAGAGGATAAGCCGGTCGTGGTGGCGGCGATTGCCGCCAAAACTGCCGAGGGGATGTATCCTGACAACTTGTGGGAGGCGTAAAAATGGCAAACTCGGCTGAAAACACCTTGAACGAGGTATTCTCCGCATATAACTTTGGCGGCGAGGTCGTCGGTGCGCTGCGCTATGGCATGGGGCATATCAACGATACGTTCTGCGCCTATGTCCAGACACCGGAGGGCGAATGCGTCCGCTTTATTTTACAGCGCATCAGCGCGGCGGCGTTTAAGCACCCCGATCAGCTTATGCAAAACATCGTGGGTGTCACGGATTATCTGCGCGATATCATTGTGAAAAACGGCGGCGATCCGGTGCGTGAAACCATGACGGTGCTGCGTGCAAGAGACGGGGAAACCTATTTTACCGACAGCGAGAACGGCGCGTGGCGCGTGTATCCGTTTGTGGAAAATACGATTTGCTTACAGCAGGCGGATACGCCGGAGTTGTTTTATGCATCGGCAAAGGCGTTCGGAAAATTTCAGCATATGCTGAAGGATTATCCTGCCGACACGCTGTTTGAGACGATTGAAAAATTTCACGACACCGAAAATCGCCTTGCCAATTTTAAGAAGGCACTGGCAGAGGACAAGCTGGGGCGCGCAAAAAGCGCACAGGCAGAAATTGAATTTGTGCTGGCACATGAAAAGGATTGCAGTGTGTGTCTGCAAGCCCTGCGCGAGGGCAAGCTGCCGCTGCGCGTAACCCATAACGACACAAAGCTGAACAACGTGCTCATCGACAAGGATACGCAAGAGGGCATTTGCATCATTGACCTTGATACCGTGATGCCCGGCCTTTCGGTAAACGACTTTGGCGATTCCATTCGCTTTGGCGCAAACCATTCCGCAGAGGACGAGCGCGATTTGTCCAAGGTGAACTTTGATCTTTCGCTGTTTGATATTTACACAAAAGGCTTTTTAAAGGGTGCAGCCGGCACGCTGACCGAAGCCGAAAAGGATTATTTGCCGTGGGGCGCAAAGCTGATGACGTTAGAGTGCGGCATACGCTTTTTGACGGATTATCTTGTCGGTGACACCTATTTTCACACGACACGCGACGGGCAAAACCTTGACCGCTGCCGCACGCAGTTTAAGCTGGTGCAGGATATGGAGCAGCAGTGGGATGCCATGGCCGCAGTGGTGAAAAAGTACGCATAGCGTAAGCTTTGCGGCTCACGCCATCGAAAAAAGACCTGACAGCGATTCAAGTAACGCTGTCAGGTCTTTTTATGGGGATGCATCGCTTTTGAAGCCTTTTGTGCGGTGCTGCGTGCTGCAAGTTCTCTGTTGTGACTGTGTGCAGCCAGATACAGCTTTGTCTCGCGGAACACTGTGCCGCTCAGCAGCACGACCCCGATGAGATTCGGCACGGCCATCAGTCCGTTGCAAGTGTCGCTGATGCTCCATACAAGATCCAGCTCTGTCACGCAGCCGACAGGGATCAGCGCAATGAAAAAAATGCGATAAAAGCGGCGGCAGCGTGCGCCAAATAGATACTCTGCGGCAAGCTCGCCGTTGTAGCTCCAGCAGAGCAGCGTGGAAAATGCAAACAGCGTGACCGCCACAGCCAAAAACAGGCTGCCCCGACGACCAAGTCCGGCGCAAAATGCCGCCATCACAAGGGATGCGCCGTCCGCGCCGGTGCCCATCACGCCTGTGGCAAGGATGCATACCGCCGTCAGCGTGCAGATGACAAGGGTGTCGATGAAAATTTCGCAGATGCTCCACATGCCCTGTTCCACAGGCTGCGAGATACTGGAGGATGCATGCACCAGTACGCTGCTGCCAAGTCCGGCTTCGTTGGAAAATACGCCGCGCGCTACGCCGTAGCGCATGGCGCGCAGCACCGCATAGCCGCCTGCGCCGCCCGCTGCGCTGCGCAGGCTGAACGCGCCGCGAAAAATATCCGCAAAGGCACCCGGCACCCCCTCCCGAAAGCGAACCAGAAGGATGCCGCAGCCCGCGATGTACAAAAATGCCATCACGGGAACCAGTTTTTCGGTCACGGCACCAATGCGGCGGATGCCGCCCGCCGCAACAAGGGCCAGCGCCGCCGCGCACACAATGCCGACCGCCAATGGAGAAAGGCCGAAGCCTGCCTGTAAAGCGCCCGCAATGCTGTTTGCCTGCGTCATATTTCCCATGCCAAAGCTCGCCAGTACCGCAAATAGCGCAAACGGAACCGCCAACCATTTTGCGTGCAGACCATGCTCCAGATAATACATCGGCCCGCCATGCCATGCGCCGTCTGTGCTGCGTTTGCGGTAGATTTGACCGAGAACATTTTCACTGTAGCCTGTTATCATGCCGAAAAAGGCCGAGACCCACATCCAGAAAATAGCGCCCGCGCCCCCGGCCGCCAGCGCCGTGGCGACCCCGACGATATTGCCCGTGCCCAGCGTGCCCGCCAGCGCATTTGTGAAGGTTTGAAATGGACTGATGGCGTTTGGGTTGTCGCCTTCGGGTGAGGCGACGCGCTTTGACAGAGTGATACTGCCCAGCGTACTGCGCAGCCACAGCCGCAGGTGCGTCAACTGAAACAGTCGTGTCCCGCAGCTTAAATAAATGCCACAGCCCATAAAAAACAGCAGCATGCCCGGTCCCCATACAAAGTGGTGCAGAACGTCATTGAGGCGCAGCAGCATGATGTGTCTCCCCTTGCCACCCTTTGCGCAAAGCTTGCAAAAAGCAGAAAAATGATGTAAAAGCGTCTTTTCTTATTGCAAATTCGACAGCATAAACCTTTTGACAAAGGCATTTCGGCTGTGTTACACTATAAACTATATGAAAGGGGAGAGCCGTTTATGAAACATTCATTGCGCAGGGATTTGTGCATTTTGCTGGCGAGTGCGCTGGTGCTGTGCCTGCTGACTTCCTGTGGGGAAAAAGGGCAAAAAACAGTACAGACCGAGGCCGCTGTCGGCGAATCTCTGTCAACGATGTTTTTCGATTTTACCGTCAATACCGCGCAGCGCGTTGCAAGTTATGAGGACTATGCGCCGCAGCAGCCGGAACCGGCGCTTGTTCTGCTGAACATTACAGTGACAAACACCGCGCAGCAGGCTGTGACGATGTACGACAGCGATTTTACACTTGCCTATGGGGATGGCGCACAGGATTTTGCATGGATTTACGATGCGTTCACGGATGCCATGCAGCCGGCGGAGGAAACGATCAATGCGGGCGAAAGCCGCACCTATGATCTGCTGTTTCCGGTGCCGCAGGATAAAACCGATTTTGTGCTGCGCTATACCGAGACGTACAAAGAGGATGCGGGCGAGCAAACAACCGGTGAAACGTTCCGCGTAACATTCCACGCATAGTCAAGGATGCTTTAGTGGGTTGCCGGACGGGCTTTGCGCGCTTTCCGGCGGATAGGGAATCAGCAGGCGCAGACAAAAGATTCCGTTTTCAACGGAAAAATCCGGCAATGCGTTGTGCTTTTTTCCAAAGATGGCAATGCTGCGCGTACCGTAGCCGTGCTCCGGCAAGGACGTGACGGGCAGTCCCGAAAGTTGATCCAATACCACTGTGCCGGCAAAGGTGTTTTTTACTTCAAAAAACAGACTGTTTTTTTGCTTTTCGCAGCGAAGCCATAGCTCGCGCACGCGCTCAGGCGAAAGCTTTTCGCAGGCGTTGATTGCGTTTTCCATCGCGTTGGAAAGTGTGATGGCAAAGTCCATAGGCTCGCACGGAAATTGCTCCGGCAAAGCCAGCTGCAAATGAATCCGGATGTTTTTTTGCTGGCAGAGGCTGATATAGTGGTTGAACAGGCTGTTGAGCAATCTGTCCTTGCTGTACAGGACGGTCGGCTCCGCTATTGTGCTGGAAAAGCACTCAAGCGCTTGCATGGCACCGTTTGTGTCACCGTCTTTTAAATATGCCATCAGTGCCAGTTGCAGATGGCGCAGATCATGGCGGTAAATAGCCATCTGCGACACATTGTTGACGATGGACAGCTCATAGCTGCGCATGCCGCTCAGATAGGCCTCCATGCGCTCCCGATCGCGGTTTTTGCGGTAATTTTCCCGCAGGGAAGTAAAAAAGCGAAACATGATAATATAGATAATGTATTGCAGCGCCATCATGGCCAGCAAAGGAAGAATCTGGAGCGGATAATCATAAACAGGATAGGGGTACTGCACAATAAGATGCAGCGCAATGCAAAACAAAATCGGGACAAGGCAAAAAAATGCCCACCCGTGAGAAATTTCTGCAATACTGTCCCAAAGCGGCACGCGCAGAATGCACAGCAAAAACCAAGATAAGCCCAGCAGAGATACAATGCGCTGCACAATGTTCAGCCAAGACAGATGGGTCAGGACATAAGTTGCGCCGCACAGCATTTCCACGGGAAGATAAAACGAGAGACAGGTTAAAACTGCAAACAGGGTGGTGGCAACTTTAAGCCGCGAATACAGTAAAATAACCACAAGGGTGAGAACAATCCAGGATAGGGTTTGTACTAAATACAAAACATCCTTACAGGGAATCAGCAGCGCGGCAAGCTGAGCCGCAAGCTGTGCGGCGGCACCCGCCATCAAAATGCATTTTGTTTTGCGCGGAGAATAGCGGCTGGGTATCATATAATAAGGCAGAATATAGGCGGCGGGCAGCATGGTAGCATACTGCGCCAAAAAAATAATTTTCATGAGGCACATCCCTTTTTGTCCCGGAGTTTCATCCGTTTTCTGCTTTTGGCAGATATCATTATAATTGTACTGTATTGGACAAGATTTGTAAATAAAAGTGACAAAAACGACAAGCGCAGCCGCGGAAAGCTTCTCCGCGGCTGCGCTTGTTTGATCAAAATCAATTAAAATGAAACAACTGTTATTCTATCGTGACAGTGCCATCCGCTTCGACGGTAAT
>JAVXUG010000045.1:5119-19630 GCA_036642215.1 Ruthenibacterium sp. | reverse complement strand
GGGTGCAGGGGGCGCAGAGGACGAGGCCGCCGGCGTGGAGGTTGTGATAATCGTGGTGATTACCGCATGGCAAACGCTGCAGGTCTTTGTCTGATACTGAATGTTCGGCTTGTCGGCATCCGTGATAATCGTCTCCTCCCACTGGTGCGCTGCCGTTGCGCTGACCGCCCGCTGCTCAAACGCTGTGCAGGTGGTGCAGTGACGGATTTCAGTGCCGGTTTCGCACACGGCGCACTCGCGCACCCATGCGCCATAGGTGTGCACATGCGCGGCGGGCGGCGGAGTGGGCGGTGCGGGCGGCGCGCTGGAGGAGGAGGCCGGCGGCGCAGCGGACGAGCTTGCCGCAGGCTTTTTACTGGAGCTTGCCGCAGGCTTTTTGCTGGAGCTTGCCGCAGGCTTTTTACCGGAGCTTGCCGGCTTTGCGGCGGACGAGGACGACGCACCGTCCGCGGGGAACGGGTTGACCGCACCGCCGGAAGCTGCACCGGAGGACGATGCCGCGAGCGAGGACGAGGGCGCGGGCGCAGAGGACGGCGACGAAATGGATTCCTTTGGTCCGTTTTTATCCGGTGCGTCGCTGCCCGGCAGCAATTGCACCACGAACACCGTAACCAGCGCGCCTACCAGTGCCACGCCGCTGACAAGCAATGCGATATCCACCACACTGCCCCTGCGCACGTTTTCCATCAGGCGCTGCATATGTTTTATAAAATGTCTCCAATGTTTCTGCAAAATAAGCTTCCTCCTCACGACTGCTTTTACGGAATATTTTAATGCTCAAATGCGTCTAAATTGTATCTGTTTCTACAACCAGTATATTCTTTTGCTCCATCATACACTATTTCACCAAAAAGCGCAACTGTTGTGTTTTTTTATCTTTTTTCCCCACATCCTGTGTCAAGGGTTTCAAAAATGCATTCCAAAAGGCACAAGAAAAGCCGCGAAACGGGCGGTTTCGCGGCTTTTGCACACGGGGCTCTTTGGGGGCGGGAAAGCCCGCCGTCACTCCTGCTGTGTCGTCTTTTCCGGTGGAAGAATCCCGGCGCGGCGCAGCGCGGGACGCGTCAGCCTTGCCAGCAGCACCGAGACAATGACTGCCAGCACGGCGTTAATCAGCGAGGTGATGCCCTTTGTAATCAGCTGCAGCTGAATGGCACCCATGGCCTGACCCTCAATAAAATGCATCATGATAAAAGATTTTGTAAGGTACAGCCCCACATAGGCACCGCTGCCCACAGCCGCGCCCAGCACGTCCGTTTTCAGCGAAATTTTGCCTCTTTGCGCAATGGCACCCGCCAAAAATCCGATGAAAAACTTGGTGAGAAACGTAATCCAGCACTCGGCTATGTACGCGGGATTTGTAAGGTCAAACAGCATGCTGCCAAAGCCCGCCGCAAGCCCGCCCGCAAGCGGCCCGAACAACAGCCCGCTCAGCGCGCAAAACACGTTGCCCAGATGAATGCGCGCCACTGTCCCCAGCGGGATTTGCAGCCAACTGAACACAAACACAAGCGCACTCAGCAGCCCGATGACCGCAAGCTCGCGCACGGTAAATTTACTTTTTTTCATAACTTCCAACTCCTCCTGTGACCGCTCCCGGTCCATTTTGCTTGACATCCTCTGCCGGATGTCCTATGCTCATTATAGCGAAATCTGAACCCATTACTATAGTCAATTTGTAAATATTTTATGGGTTCAAATTTTCAAAGCATCCGAAGGAGGAATATGCCATGCAGAGTCTGACGCTGCGCTTTACATCTGAGGGGCCGCTGTATCATCAGCTTTATGCCCGCCTTGCGGATGACATTCGCGCGGGGTGCCTTGCGGCGGGCGAAAAGCTGCCCAGCAAGCGCCGCCTTGCCGAACAGCTTCATATCAGCCTGAACACCGTGGACACCGCCTATCAAATGCTGGTGGCCGAGGGCTATCTTGCGGCGCGCCCGCGCAGCGGCTTTGTGGTATGTCGCTTAGAGCAGCCCGTGCCGTCCGCGGCGCAGCATGCAGACTGCCATGGGCAGACGGACGCTGCCCTTTGCAGCCGTGAAGCCGGCACAGCACCCCGCGCAAACGCAGGCGCGGCGGCGGCGGATTTGCCGCAGACAGCTTTTGATTCCGCCCTTGGCGCAGGGTCTGCGGCGCGCTATCATTTTGAGACAGCCGCCATTGACACCACGCTGTTTCCCTTTAAAGCATGGCGGCGGCTGCAGCGCGATTTGCTCGCGGGCGACCCGTCGTTGCTCAACCACGGGCACCGGCAGGGCGACGAAAATTTGCGCCGCGCCATTGCGACGTATCTGCACGAATTTCGCGGGGCACAGTGCGCGGCAGAGCAGGTTGTCGTGGGCGCGGGCATTGAATATCTGCTGGGGCTGTTGGCGCGTCTGTTTGCGGGGCGCACCTTTGCCGTGGAGGACCCCGGCTACGCGCGCACGCACCGCATTTTAGAAAACAGCGGTGCAAACGTCGCCTTTGTGCCCGTTGACAGCGAGGGCATGACGGTGGACGCGCTGCGTGCAAGCGGCGCGCAGCTTGCCTATGTCACGCCGAGCCATCAGTTCCCGACGGGTGTCACCATGCCCGTCGGCCGCCGCACAGCGCTTTTGCACTGGGCGGCACAGGCACCGGAGCGCTATCTGATTGAGGATGATTACGACAGCGAATTTCGCTTTGACGGAAAGCCCCTGCCCGCGCTGCAAGGGCTTGACGACGGCACGCATGTCATTTATATCAGCACCTTTTCCAAGAGCATCGCGCCCGCCATTCGCATCGGCTATATGGTGCTGCCGCCCGCGCTGCTGCTGCGCTATCGGGAAGAATTTGGGTTTTATTCCAGCACCGTCAGCCGGTTCGAGCAGCAGACGCTGTGCCGCTTTATGGACGAGGGATATTTTGCGCGGCATCTGGCGCGGCTGCGCATTGCGTACCGCCAGCGGCGCGACGCGCTTGTGGCGGCGCTGCAAAGCGCGCTTGGCCCCGGCGCAAAAATTTACGGCAGTCACACAGGGCTGCATCTGCTGCTGCAGATGGACGGCGGCATGACGCAGGCGCAGCTTGTGGCGGCGGCGGCGCAGTGCGGCGTGTATTTGACCGGGCTGTCAGACTATTATGCCAGCGCCAAAACCCGCGCGGCGTGTCCGCCCGCCACTGTAGTCCTCGGCTATGCGGCGCTGCCGCTTGCCGAGATTGCAAACGCCGCCGACGCGCTGCGCACGGCGTGGAAAAAGCCGTAGGCGCGCACCGGCAACGCGTGCGCACTTTCGATTGTTTCTTGCCCTATGTGCCGGCCATCGACGATGCATCGGTGCAATGTGAAATCACCTTGCTCTGTTACAGCCGCTCGCCCGCCGTGGGCTTTAGCAGCCACACGCAGACAAAGCCCGCCGCCGTTGCCGCAATGGCAATTGCGTGGCGCGGGGTCGTACTGTCCCACAGCCCCGCCACAAGCGGAAACAGCAGACTGCCCACGCTCATGCCAAGCGCCGCAAGACCGTAGTGCAGCCCTGTGTTTTGCAGGCCGAATAAATCCGTCACAACTGCGGGGATGACCGCCGCCTCGCCCGAATAGGCAAACGCCAGCGCGCAATAAACAACCAGAACCCACCAGCTCTGTGCAAACCAAAACGCAAGAGACGCGCCGCAAAGCAGGGCAAACAGAATTAAATCCGCGCTGCGCCGCCCGATTTTATCGCTACACCACGGCATGAGCAGCCGCCCTGCGGCGGAAAACAGCGACCCGACCACCACGCACGACAGCGCCGCCGCCTCCGGCAAGCCGCGCGCCGTGCCAAGCTCCACAATGATGGGGCTGAACAGCAGCATCGCGGGCGTGGCAAGGCACACCGCCGCCGTCAAAAGCCAGTATTGCGGGGTTTTTAGCATCTGCGGCGTTGTGAAGGTGCGCGGCGGCTGTTTTTCTTTTTCGGGCGATGCACTTTTTGCTGTTTGCCGCGTCGGATTGTCGGACACGGCCTGTTTTTTCTGCACGGGCGGCACACCGCTGTATTTTGGCGTATCTTGCGCTTTTGACTGGTCCGCCTTGCCGGGCGCAGGGGTCTGCGCGCCACCGCCCTGCGGATTTTCCAGCACAAGGCATGCCGCACCGCACACAAGCGCCATCCCCGCGCCAAGCACCCAAAACGCCGTGCGCACGTCCCAATTCTTGATCAGAAAGCGCCCCGCCAGCGTGAGCACCGCGCCCGAGAGTCCGACCGCACCGCCAATGACACCCGTGGCAAAGCCCTTTCGATCTGCGTACCATTGCTGCGCACAGCTCATCACGGCGGGGTACAGCAGCGCGCAGCCAAGCCCCACCGGCACACTGAATGCGCCGTAAAACAGCCAGGGCGCGCCCTTTGGCACAAATGCCGCCGCCACAAAGCCCGCCGACAGCAGTGCCGTGCCAAGCAGCCCCGACACGCGCGGGCCTTTTTTGTCCTGCAAAAGCCCGCCCATTACGCACCCGATGCCGAACGCGCAAATAACAACGCTGAAAATAAGCGCCGCCGTCTGCTGCCGCAGCGCGTAAGTCTCGCACACGGCGCGCTGAAATACGCCCCATGCGGCGGGCACGCCCGTCAAAATTTGAATTGCCGCCCCCGCCGCCAGCACCACCCACCGGTGCGAGCGCAAAAACGTCTGCATGCATCCCACCCTCTTTCGCAAGGGTAGTATGCGCGCAGACGTTCGGTTTTATTTTGCGCTGTCCTTGCGTTTGCATTCACGTTCGGCTGTCATACAGCAATGTGATTTCACAGTGTAATTGTGTTTGTGCAGCGGCTATGGCCGGCACATAAAATCGCCCTGCAAGGGGATTGCCCGCAGCTTCGCAAGCTGTAAAAAGCATCCAAGTTTAGGAGAGCTGCTCTCTATCAAACCACAAGCGAAATTCGGTGGATGCTGCTGTGCGAAAAGCCGCCCTGATTTTTTGATCAGCCAACACAGACAGCCGCTGCACTCTGATCTGCTTCCTCCAGGACGACAGTTTTATTTTTTCACTGTTTCTCCTAAAGGGAGCATATCAAAAGAGTGCAGCGGCTGTCGCTTGCTTTTATTTCGCTCTCTATCGCGCTGTTCAGCTTTTCGCCTGCCTTTTTCAAAAGCCGCGTTGTTTCGCCTTATTCCTGCGGCTCCGCCGGCACATACGCAATGCTCAATTCGCGCAGCTGCTTTTCATCCACGGTTTCGGGCGCGCCGCTCATCGGCTCGCCCGCGTTCTGCACCTTTGGGAACGCGATGACATCGCGGATGGAGTCGCGCTTTAACAGCAGCATCACAAGCCTGTCAAAGCCGAACGCCATGCCGCCGTGGGGCGGCGCGCCGTAGCGATACGCCTCGGTCAAAAAGCCAAAGCTCTCCTGCGCGTACTCCGGCGTTAGACCCAGCGCCTTGAACATGCGCTTTTGCAGCGCGGGGTCGTTGATGCGAATGGACCCGCCGCCCAGCTCGCACCCGTTCAGCACCATGTCATAGGCGCGCGCGCGCGCCGCGCCCGGATCGCTCTCTATCTTGTCGAGATCCTCTGTCAGCGGCATTGTAAACGGATGATGCATCGCCATAAAGCGACCCGCCTCCTCGCTGTACTCAAACAGCGGGAACTGCGTCACCCACAAAAAGCTGAATTTTTCCTTGTCAATCAGCTCGCACCTTGCGCCCGCGGCAAGACGCACCTGCCCCAGCGCCGTGCACGCCACGGTGTTGTTTTCGTCCGCAACCATCAGCAGCACATCGCCCGTCTGCGCGTTTACCGCGCTGTGCAAAGCGGCCTTTTCGTCGTCCGACAAAAACTTTTCAAAGCTGCTTGTCACGCCGTCGGCGGTCATGCGCGTATAGGCAAGCCCTTTGGCCCCGTAGGTTTTTGCAACCTCGGTCAGCTTGTCAATTTCCTTGCGCGTCAATTTGTCCGCAAGGTTTTTCATGTTCAGACAGCGCACGCTGCCGCCCCCGCCGATGGCTGCTTTGAACACGACAAATTCGCTTTTGCTCAGCACCTGTGTCACGTCCTGCAATTCATAGCCAAAGCGCAGATCGGGCTTGTCACTGCCAAAGCGCGCCATGGCCTGCGCATAAGAAAGGCGCAGAAACGGCGTTTCCAGCGTGACACCCAAAATCTCTTTAAAAATACGCGCGACAAGCCCCTCGTTGACCGCCATGATGTCGTCCTCGTCAACAAACGCCATCTCCATGTCAATCTGCGTAAATTCCGGCTGACGGTCGGCGCGCAAATCCTCATCGCGAAAGCACCGCGCAATCTGATAATAGCGGTCAAAGCCCGACAGCATCAAAATCTGCTTATAGAGCTGCGGCGACTGCGGCAGCGCGTAAAAATGACCCGGCTGCACACGGCTTGGCACCAGATAATCGCGCGCGCCCTCTGGCGTTGATTTAATCAGCATCGGCGTTTCAATCTCGACAAAATCCTGCATATCATAATAATCGCGTACAATTTTGGCAATTTTGCTGCGCAGCACAATCGGGTAATGCATATCGGGGCGGCGCAGGTCAAGATAGCGATACTTTAGCCGCAGCTCGTCCTTGACTTTAATCTCATCGCGCAGCTCGAACGGCGTTGTCTCCGCCTCGCTTAAAATGCGCAGCTCTGTGACAAAAAGCTCCACGCCGCCCGTGGCAATTTTGTCGGTTTTTGCCGTGCGCTCGCGCAAAATGCCCTTTGCAATCACGACATACTCGCTGCGCAGCAGCTGCGCCTTTGCAAAGACGGCGCGCTGTGTGCTGTCGTCAAAAAGCATCTGCAAAACGCCGCTGTTGTCGCGCACATCGGCAAAGATGACACCGCCCTTGTCACGGCATTTTGCCACGCTGCCCGCCACGATTATTTCAGCGCCCGCGTCAGCGGCGCGCAGGGTGCCGCAATAGCGTGTGCGGCGCAGATTCCCCATGGTTTCCATTGTACTTCATAACCCCTTTGATGCTTTTTGCGGGGGCTGCCCGCAGCATAATTTTTATTGGATTGCATTGGCAAGCGCAGCCCTTCGGCGGCGCTGTTCTGTATAGTATAACGCGTTTTGCCGCGCATTACAATGCGATTTTACGGCACTCAAGATAATAGCGCTTTTCGGTTGCCTCGCCCATGCTGAAGGTTTTGCGCGGCAAAACACCGCCCAGCACAACGCCGCAAAACACATCGCTCTTGGCAAAGTCCGGCAGCAGAATGCCTACCGCGCCCCTTTGCGAAAGCTCGCGCACGGCGGTCTCGCCGTGGATAAAATCGACGTACGTGCCCGGATGCGCCGCGCAAAACTGCGGCAAAAACTGCTCGAGCGTGCCAACCGCCAGCGGGTGCGGCGCATTTGTTACGCACAGCGTATGATCCGCGCTCTGTGCGCTGCCGGCAACAACCGTAAAGCATTGCCCCTGTGCCGCAAAGCACGGCTTGCCCGCCGCAAAATCAGCGTCGCCGCTTGTGTCCGAGGTCGGTCGTGCCCGCACGCACAAATCCGCGCCGCCCGCACGCAGCCACGCTGAAAATTCTTCCGTAAACGTCTCGCTGTCCGTGCCGAACACCGCGCGGTGAATCGGCTCTATCTCAATGGCCTCGCTGTGCACGTTGACAAGCTCTACAAGGCACAAGCGCGCGGGGTGCGTTTTTTGCTCCTCCGCCGTCAGGGTGGCTTTCAACTCCTCCCAGTACGCCTTTGCCGTCGCCAGCGAATGATTGCCGTCGCCCACGGCAAGCGCCAGCGGCGCAGCACCCTTTGCCGCGGGGTATTTTGCGTCAAATACCTCCTGCGTGCCAAAGCGCGCAACGGCATTTTCCACGCTTTTGATCGCGGCTTCGTCCGTCACGGCCCAGCCCGCGACCCGTCCGCCGTTCAGCATCAAATCCGTGTCATATAACTGCGTCAGCGCCGCCTTTTGCGCGGCAAACGGCTCAATCACGCTGCGCGCTTCATCGTCCAGCAGCATGAGAATATGCGGCGACTCCAGCAGCGCGCCGCGCCGCACAGCAAGGCGCGGCGGAATGCGCTCCACCACCGTGTTCTCGCTTGGGCGAACCAGTGCTCGCGCGCCCTTTTCGTAGGAGTATGCCTCTAAATCCACCGCGCCCACAAGCCCGCAGCGCACCTGCGCCTTGCCGGGAAAGCGGCGCTCGGTATAGACAAAGCCATGCATACGGCGCGTTAAAACGCCAAGGGCATATTCGCGCATGGCGGCGTGGATGGTGCTGATGTGCGCCGCAACGCCGCGCTGCTCTAAATAGACCTCCGGCAGCGTGATGTGCAGCGTGCTTGGCACGTCCATGCACAGCGCCTCTGCCCTTTGCCAATATTCCGGCTGGCTTGTGAACTGGTCGCACGCAAGCGCAGGCCACAGCGCCATGTCAACGCCCTCTGCGGGCAACAAAATATCCGCGGCCTTCCATACGGTTCTCATTTTTCAAAAACCTCCCTGTTGCGTCTGTTTTTTATTTGCTCTTATAGGCCCTTGGCATCCTCGCACAATTGCTTTTCCTTTAGCTGCTTTAAAAAGCGAAGAAAAAACGGCACGCTCACGGCAAAGGTACACGCATCGCTGAGCGCCTGCGTCAGCTGCACGCCCGCAAGACCGAAGCACATTGGCAGCAGCACGATGAGCGGCAGAAAGAAAATGCCTTGACGACACAGGCTTAAAAAGGTTGCCGGGCCTGAATGCCCCGTGCATTGCAGCGTCATGCTTGTCGTGGTGGAAATGCCGGTCAGCGGCAGCACCAAGCACTGTGCGCGGAACACAAACGCGCCAATGGCAATGACAGCGGCATCATCGCGGCGAAACTGCGTGATAATTTGCGGCGCAAGGAAAAAGCCGAGCAGCGCCACGACAAGCATCAGCAGCGTGCCGGTGCGCGCCGTAAACAGCGTTGCGCGGCGCACACGGTCGTATTTTTTTGCGCCGTAATTAAAGCCCGCCACCGGCTGAAAGCCCTGTCCAAAGCCCAGCATCACGCTGAACAAAAGCATGAAAAAGCGCCCTACAATGCTCATGGCGGCCACGGCGGCATCGCCGTAAACGGCGGCCTGCACGTTCAGCAGCATGGTTGCCACACTGGCAAGCCCCTGTCGGCAAAACGACGGAAAGCCCGTGCGCACAATGCCCGCATAGACCGAAAGGTGCCGCGACACGCGTGACAGCCGCAGCCGCACGCCGCTTTTGCCGAGCAAAAAGCAGGAGAGCAGCAGCAAAAAGCTGACGAGCTGGCTGAGCGCTGTGGCGATCGCCGCACCGGCAATACCAAAGCCGAGCCCAAAAATAAACAGCGGGTCCAGCGCTATATTTAAGATGCCGCCGGCGGTCAGCCCCACCATGGCAAGCATGGCCTTCCCCTCGCCGCGCAGGATATTGTTCATGACAAACGACGCGCACATGATGGGCGCGGCATACAGGATATAATGAATGTAATCGGCGGCATAGGGGGCAATGGTTTCTGTCGCACCCAAAAGGCGCACCAGCGGCAGCGTAAAGCACGTGCCGAAAATGCACAGCACCACCCCGAACAAAAGCGCCGCGAAAAATGCGGAGGAGGCATTTTCGGTGGCCTCCTCGTACCGCTTTGCCCCCAAAAGACGCGCCACGTTATTGCCCGCGCCCATGCCCAGCATAAAGCCCACAGCCTGAATGATGGCCATCAGCGAAAAATCCACGCCCACCGCACCCGCGGCACTGGTGCCCAGCTGCGCCACAAAATAGGTATCCGCCATGCTGTACAGCGAGGTGACAAGCATACTGATAATGGTCGGAACCGCCAGCTTGCACACAAGGCGCGGAATCGGGGTCTGTGTCATTTTAAGGTAATGGCGCTGCTCCGGTGTCAGCGCGAGGGCACCCGCGCTTTGCGCCGCAGGTGTTCCCGCGTCCGGCGTTCCTGTGCGCGGCGTTGCCGTGTTCGGCGTTGCTACGTCCGGCGTTGCCGTGTTCGGCGTTCCCGCGTCCGGCGTTCCCATGTCCGACGTTCCCTCGTCCGGCGTTGCCGTGTTCGGCGTTGCTACGTCCGGCGTTGCCACGTTCGGCGTTGCCGCGTCCCATGCCCCTTGTTCGTTCTGCACGGGCGCGCCGCCCGCCCGGCGGCTCATGCCTCGTGCCCAGAAAGCTGCTTTACCTCTGGATATTTTTCATAAAAGCACACGGCAGAGCAGCCGTCGTCCGCAAGGCGCTCCAGCTGCTTTGCCACCTTTTTGCCCGCCGCCAGCACGGTCACGGCATATTGCGTGCGCAGCGCCGCCGCCTTTTGCAGCACATCGGCAAAGTCTGCGTCCGCGCGGTACAACAGCGCAAGGCTCGCCCGCTCCTCCGGCACCGCAAAGCCCTTGTCCAGCAAAATGCCGATGATGCGCTCGAACCCGATGGAAAAGCCCACGGCGGGCACTTTCTGCCCCAAAAACTTGCCCACCATATCATCGTAGCGGCCGCCGCCGCCCACAGCGCCCGCAAAGCCGGGGCACGTCACCTCGAACACAACGCCCGTGTAATAGCCCTGCCCGCGCACAAGCTGCGGGGTGTATGCAATGGCATACGCGCCGTTTGCAACAGCGCGCACCGCGTCCATCACGCGCAGCAAATCCTCCGCAAGCGCCCTGTCCTGCGCGCGCAGCAGCTTTGCCACATGCGCCAAGGAAAAATCCCCTGCCTGCAAAAAGCGCGAAAGCTGCGCCACGGCATCGGCGGGCATATCTTTTTCGGTCAATTCCGCCGTCACGCCCTGCTCGCCGATTTTGTCAAGCTTGTCAAACGACACGCACACGGTGTCGAGCGTTTCCGGCGCAAAGCCAAATTGCAGCAGCATACTGCGCAGCATACGCCGGTCGTTGATGTGAATGACAACGTCCGTCAAATCGACAGCGCGCAGCGCGCGCGCCGTCACGTCAATCAGCTCGATTTCTGCGTTTGTGCTCTCGTCCCCCAAAATGTCGATGTCACACTGCACAAATTCGCGCATACGCCCCTTTTGCGGGCGCTCCGCGCGGAACACGCGGTCGGTCTGGATGACCTTGCACGGGCTTGGCAGCGCGTCTTGATTGGCGGCATAATAGCGCGAGAGCGGCAGCGTAAGGTCATACCGCAGCCCCAAATCCGCCAGCTTCTGCGTGTCGTTTGCGGCAAGCGCCTTGTCCAGCTTTTCGCCGCGCTTCAGTATTTTAAAAATCAAATTTAAATTGTCGCCGCCGTCACTCTTGTCAAGGTTTTCCATGTCCTCCAGCATCGGCGTTGCAATGCGCACAAAGCCGCTTTGGCGGTAGACGTTTAAAATTTGGTTCTGCACATAATCGCGCACGCGCACCTCGCGCGGGAGGTAATCTCTTGTGCCCTTGATGGGTGTCGTTTTCATGTGTGGAATGCCCTCTCTTATTTGTTTTTATCGCTGTGCGCATGCTTTTCATGCCATTCGCGCAGCGCGGTCAGCGCCTCGTTGTCGGTGCTGTGCTTCATGTGCGGGAACGCGCGCAGCAAACGGCTGCTCACGCGGCTTTTGACGGACTTTCGCCTTGCGCGCTTTTCCTCGCGCCGCTCGCCGCCCTCCTCGAGAACAGCGCTTAGCTTTTCGGACACGCTCTGCTTTGCGGCAGAAAGCTTTTCGTCCGCGGCAAGCGAGGTTTCGCCAAGGTTCTTTGACAGCGCATCACTGCCCGTGCGCAGCCCCTTTGCAACCTCGCTGATGATGCCAAGCGTGCGGTTCATCTTTGTAATTGCCAGCACGGTGACAATCAGATCGCACAGGCCAAGCGCCACCACAACCGGAATGAGAATGGTGCCGACAACCCTTGGTACCGTATGCACCAGCTTTGCCACCAGCGGGTGAATGACGCGCACGGCGGCAACGCCCGCAATGCCCCACGCAAGGCTGAATTTAAGGCAGATGTAGCCGCCCAGATTAAACGGCGCGTCGCTGTAATCCCACCATGAGGTATGAAACAGCTTTTTCAGCAAAAAGCCGCCGATAAGCTCGATCAGGCTTGTGACGAGAATTGCGCCAAGGAACAAAAGCAGCAGCTTGTTGCGCAGCGGCAGCAGCGCAAACAAAACCGCCAGCATGCCAAAGCCGTAGATGGGACAAATCGGCCCGTTTAAAAAGCCGCGGTTGACAAGCTCGCCCGTGTCGATGGTGCAAAAGCACACTTCAAGACACCAGCCCAAAAACGAGTAAATGACAAAATACCAGAAAATTTCGTACAGGGTCAAGCCGAGCATGAAAAAAATCCTCCTCTGTGATGGATGCGCGGCGCTCTGTGCGCGCGGCGCAGGGGCTGTTTCACCCTGTTACAATTTTGCGCCGCAGCCGGGGCAGAAGGTGTCGCTCTCCGCGCAGCGATGCGTACACTGCGGGCAGACGTGCGCGTTTTTCGCCTCGCCCAGCGCAAGGGCTGTATTGGACATTTCGTGCTGCAGCTGTGCCGCCTCCACCAGCAGCCCGTCGATGATTTGCTGCGGCGTTTTGCCGTCCGGCTGTGCCGCGTCCGCCTGCACGCCGCCGCTTTGGACGACAAACAGTGTGCGGCCGATATCGGCAAACAGGCGCTCCTGCTGCGTGCGCAGGTGCGAGAGCTCCATGCTGAGCTTGACCGTGTCGTATTTTCCGGCGACGGCGCGCTTTGCGCTCTGTGCGGCTGTACAGGCCTCCTCTGCCGCATTTGCGGCGGTATCTGCCAGCGATTGTAAAATTTTAAGCACATCGGTTTCCATAAAGCACAATCCTTTCTTTTCTGCAAATATTTCGGAATCTATCGCAGTTTTCCTATGCATTCCTGTTTTTTACAGCTTGTGAAGCTGCTAATAGATTCCCGCGCGGGGCGATTCTATGTGCCGGCCATAGGCCGATGCACAAGTGCAGCGTGAAATTGCATTGCTAAATATCTTTTAGTATACCACAAAAAACGCGGATCGAAAAGCCCGCAGCGCGCTGTGCGCGCACTTTTTCTGTCGTTTTGCCGCAAATTTACCTATTTTTATGATATACGCCGCGGGTTATTTGTGATATAATAAAGCGGAATAAACGCGATGCATCGTGTCGGCAAAGAAAACGGGCGAACGGCAAAGGGGGGCGGCGGCATGGAGCGCAGCATTCTGCACTGTGACTGCAACAGCTTTTTTGCGTCGGTGGAGCTGCTGGAGCATCCGGAGCTTGCGCTTTTGCCCGTGGCAGTGTGCGGCAACCCCGCGCAGCGGCACGGCATTATTCTCGCCAAAAACGAGGCGGCCAAAAGGTACAACATTCAAACGGCGGAGACGGTTTACAGCGCGCTGCGCAAGTGCCCGCAGCTGCAATTGCTCGCGCCGCACCACGAGCGCTATACGCATTACAGCCGCGTAATCAACGCCATTTACGGGCGCTTCACCGACCGCGTGGAGCCGTTCGGCATCGACGAAAGTTGGCTTGACATCACGGGCACCTGGCAGCTGTTCGGCGCATCGCCCACCGCCGTGGCGCAGGAAATCCGGCGCACGGTCAAAAACGAGACGGGGCTGACCATCTCGGTCGGGGTCAGCTTTAACAAGGTGTTTGCAAAGCTTGGCTCCGACTACAAAAAGCCCGATGCCGTGACCGTGTTCGGCGAAGACGATTACCGCCTGCGCGTGTGGGCGCTTCCGGTCGGCGCGCTGCTGTACGTGGGCAAATCGGCGCAGGGTGCGCTAAAGCAGATGGGCATTCAAAATATCGGGCAGCTTGCCGCCGCTGACCCGCTGGAAATTCAGCGAAGGCTGGGCAAGCTGGGGCTGGAGATCAGCCGGTATGCGCGCGGGCTGGACGACGCGCCCGTGCGCCGCGCGGACGAGGCAGAGGAAGTAAAAAGCGTGGGCAACGGCCTGACCTTTACGCGAAATCTTGTGGGGGCGGACGATGTGCGCGCGGGGCTGTACAGCCTTGCGGACGAGGTGGCAAGCCGCCTGCGCCGCCACGCACGATACGCCACAAGCGTGCAGGTCATCATCAAGGACACCAATTTGAAAAGCATTTCGCGCCAAAAGCCACTGCCGTTCCCATCGTATCTTGCAAAGGACATCGGCGAGGCGGCGGTGCAGCTTGTCTGTGCAAACTGGGATTTGCGCGAGCCGATTCGTATGCTGACCGTGACGGCACAAAATCTGACGGACGGCACGGGCGCGCAGCAGCTCTCGCTTTTTGGCGATGCGCAAAAGCCCGACAAAAAGCGGGAAAGTCTTGAGCGCAGCATGGATACCATCCGCGCAAAATACGGCAAGCACGCCATTGCGGCGGGGCGCGCCGTCAAAAACGACCTTGGCCTTGACGAAATTGGCATGGACGAAAAGGGCGCTGCGGCAAGACAGCGGGACGAGTAACGCCGCGCTAAAAAGCATCAACCGCACAAGCTTACGTTCCCTGCGGCATCCGCCGCAATAAGAGATAGAAAGAAACTTATAAAAAAAAGAGGAGAAATGCAACATGAAAAAAGCACTTACGATTCTCGCGGTTCTCTGCGCACTGACGCTGGTGCTGAGCCTTGCGGCCTGCGGCAAAGCCCCCGCGCCGTCAAGTGTTCCGGCAAGTGTTCCGGCAAGCACCCC
>JAVXUG010000045.1:2136-5019 GCA_036642215.1 Ruthenibacterium sp. | reverse complement strand
TTATTTTTGATGCGATACCATTTACAGCTCGCTTAAATCAAACGGTGTCGCTTGATAGACATAGTAATTCAGCCAATTTGAAAACAGCAGGTTCGCGTGCGCGCGCCAGCGGAACATAACATCGCCGGCGGGATCGTCGCCGTAAAAATAGTGCTGCGGCATGTCGATGGCAGCGCCGCGCGCAAGATCGCGCTCGTACTCCTGCCGCAGCGTGTCCTTGTCGTATTCCATATGACCGAACACAAAAATCTGCCGGCCGGAATCTGTCGCAAGCATATGCAGCCCCGCCTCGTCGCTGTCGGCAAGCACACGCAGCGCGCTGCATTGCACCGCGGCGGCGCGCTGCACCTGCGTATAGCGGCTGTGCGGCGCGTAAAACACCTCGTCAAAGCCGCGCATCAGCGGGCTGAGCGGGCGCGTCACACGGGTTTTGTACACGCCGAACAGCTTTTTGCCGCCCGGCAGCGGCTGCTTGTCAATGCCAAAATGGTAGTAAAGCCCCGCCTGCGCGCCCCAGCAGATATGCATGGTGCTGTACACCTGCGTTTTGGAAAACTCCATCGCCGCGCACAGCTCTGCCCAGTAGTCCACCTGCTCGTACGGCAGCGTCTCCACCGGCGCGCCCGTGATAATCATGCCGTCAAAGCGCTCGTTTTTAATTTCGTCAAAGGTCTTGTAAAACGCCTCAAGATGCGCGCCCGACACATGCCGGCTCTCGTGGCTGTCCATGTGCAGCAGCGTCAGCTCCACTTGCAGCGGGCTGTTTGCCAGCACGCGCGCAAGCTGCGTTTCGGTCGCTATCTTGGTGGGCATTAAATTCAGCAGCAAAATGCGCAGCGGACGAATGTCCTGCCGCGCGGCGCGCGCGCGATGCATGACAAAGACGTTTTCATGTTCCAGCGCAGCATAGGCGGGCAGCTCCTGCGGTATAATGAGAGGCATAGGACAACTCCTTGTCGGCACTTATTTTTGCATTGTTCCCATCATACCAAGGAATCTTGTGAATGTAAAGCGCGCCGCGCGGGTGTTTACAAAATATGCAAAGCGTGGTATGGTAATTTGAACATACCCTATTTCACACGAACAGTAAAAAGGAGCCTTCATGTTAAATGTATCCGACGTAAGCCTGCAATTTGCGGGCAGCACCCTATATAAGCATGTGGATTTAAACTTTAGACCGGGCAACTGCTACGGCATTATCGGCGCAAACGGGGCGGGAAAAAGCACGCTGCTGCGCATTATTTCCGGCGAGCTTGACCCCACCACGGGCAGCGTGAGCATGGGTGCGGGCGACCGCATGAGCGTGCTGGAGCAGGATCATTACAAGTATGATGCCTACACGGTGATGGACACGGTGATCATGGGCAGCCCGCGCCTGTACGAAATTATGCAGGAAAAAGAGGTTTTGTACAGCAAGATTGATTTTAACGAGGAGGACGGCGAGCGCGCCGCCGCGCTTGAGGGCGAATTTGCCGATATGGGCGGCTGGGAGGCCGAGACGGAGGTTGACCGTCTGCTCAACGGCCTTGGCTTGCCGATGGAGCTGCACACTTCGCCCATGACGGCGCTTGACGGCCGCCAAAAGGTGAAGGTGCTGCTGGCAAAGGCGCTGTTCGGCAGGCCGACCATCATCCTGCTTGACGAGCCGACAAACGGCCTTGACATTGATGCCGTCAACTGGCTGGAGGAATTTCTCATCGACGACCCGTACACCATCATTGTCGTCAGCCATGACCGCCACTTTTTAAACTCTGTGTGCACGCACACCATCGACATCGACTTTAACAAGGTGCAGATGTACGCGGGCAACTACGATTTCTGGTACGAGTCAAGCCGGCTGATGCAGCAGCTGATGCGCAACCAGAATAAGAAAAAAGAAGAAAAAATCAAGGATTTGCAGGCGTTTATTCAGCGCTTTTCCGCCAACAAATCAAAGTCAAAGCAGGCGACAAGCCGCAAAAAGGTACTGGACAGCATCGAGCTTGACGACATGCCCGCCTCAAGCCGCAAATATCCGTTTGTCGGCTTTGAGCAGGAGCGCGAAAGCGGCAAGGACATTCTTTTTGTCGAGGGGCTGACCAAAACCGTGGACGGCGTAAAGGTTTTGGACCATGTAACATTCATTGCGAACAAGGGCGAAAAAATTGCGCTTGTGGGCGAGAACGAGGTGGGCAACACCACGCTGTTTAAAATTTTGATGGGCGAAATGGAGCCGGACGCGGGCAGCTTTAAATGGGGGATTTCCACCAGCCAAAGCTATTTTCCGCAGGACAACACCCCGTTTTTTGACGGCTTTGAGGGCACGCTGATTGAGTGGCTGCGCCAGTACAGCATCGACACGACAGAGACGTATCTGCGCGGATTTTTGGGGCGCATGCTGTTCAGCGGCGATGAGGTGTACAAGGCGGCGCAGGTGCTTTCCGGCGGCGAAAAGGTGCGCTGCATGCTAAGCCGCATGATGATGACGCACGCGAACGTGCTGCTGCTGGACCAGCCGACAAACCATCTTGATTTAGAGAGCATTCAGGCGCTGGGCGAGGGGCTTTCGTCGTTCCCGGGCAACCTTATTTTTGCCTCGCACGACCACCAGTTCATCGACGAATTGGCAAACCGCATCATCGAGCTGCCGATCGGTCAGTCGGGCTGCCTTGACCGCGAGGGCACCTATGAGGAGTTTTTGGAATGGAAGCACAGCCGCGGATAAAATCCGGTGCTGTGCCGACAGCCCTTTGATCGCAATGTGATTTCACATTGCACCCATTTATTTTCTTAATTTGCTGTAAAAAGCAAAACCCGTCTGTTAGACGGGCTGTTCCTTTCAAAAGACAGCGCCCCGCCGCCGCGAGCTTTTTCGCGGTGACGGGGCGCTGTTTTTGCTTTGGA
>JAVXUG010000045.1:0-2036 GCA_036642215.1 Ruthenibacterium sp. | reverse complement strand
CCGCCCAGAATGGTGGTGGTGTTGGAGCAGCTGATCATGGTGACAAACATGGCGTTAATCAAGCCGGCCAGATACGGATTTCCTGTCTTTTTGTAGATGATGCGCGAGACAATTGCCGCACCAAACAGGATGAACATGACGGAGAACAGCCAGATCGGCATCATGCGCTGTCCCTCTGTCAGACCGTAGAGCTGATAGCTTGTGCTGTAGAAGTAAATGTACTGCGAGGCCACAATAAAGATGGCGCCCAGTGCGTTAAACAGCGCCAGCAGGAAGATGTTCCCGCCCTTTTTTCCGCCGAGCGTGCTGTAATTGAAGCAGTTGATCGACACAGAGTTTGCAACATAAAACAGCAGGAAGAACGGCAGATATTTCAGCGCGATGATCACCTTGTCCGCGGCAAAGGTCTTGACGGCAAGCACATACAGACGGAAGTCTGTCTTGAAGAAATAGCCCGCGAAGAACACAAGCCCGAACGAGACGACAATCACGATGGCAGCGAGCAGCAGCGTTTTCCACAGCTGTTCAAAGTTCAGCGTAAGTCCGGCTTTTTTTGCCGTCCAGCCATGCTTTTTGCCGTATGTAAAATAGTACAGCAGCATCATAACAATGGCAAATACGCCGCAGATTGCCGCCCATGTGCCAATGGTAAGCGGCCCTGTCTGCACAAAGAACGGCGTTGTTTTGGAATAGACGGTATTCATGCAGAACACATAGCTTGCGCCGGAGAAAATTGCGCCCACAACCATCATAATCCAGAACCAGAGCTTTGCCCCCTTGTCGGTCACGACCTCCGGCTCGATATCCTTTTCCGCCTTCAGGCAGGCAAAGGTCGGCGTTGCAAGCATGGCCAGCGCAAAGCTGTACATGAAGATGAGCAGACCCACAAGGCCGATGGCGTTAAAGACGGTTTTCCACACCCAAATTTGATTGGAGGCGGGCAGCGCGCGCGGCGCGCCAAGAGAAGTCTCGAAAAAGTCCACCGCGTAGCCCACGCACTTCATGGAGAACGGAACCATCGGGTGAATCATGGTGGGGCGATAGATTACGCGGTACGAATCCACGCCGTCAATTGATTTTTCGTAGTATTTTCCGCCCTCGGCAGTACCGGCAAAGCCATCCTCGTTAAAGTTTAAAAACTTTTTGGCACCGTCGGTTTCCATAAACTGCTTCGGGTTTGTCAGCATCTTGCCCGCGTCGTCATAGGTGCCGAAGTAGAAATCGTCGTACTCGCTGGCAATGATGCCCACGCTGCGGGAACCGTAGTCGCCGCTGTGGTCGGCACCGGTATCATCCTGCCAGTCGCCCGCCTGCTGCAGCACGCTTTTGATGAGCGGTACCTCGCGCTCGTTGTCAATGGCAACCGCCATATTGGCGGCTGTTCCGCCGCTGGAGTGGCCCGTCACGCCGATGCGCGCCGCGTCCACATAGGGCAAATCCGCAACCAACTGCACCGCGCCGTCCACGCCGACCGCGCCGTCGTATAGCTCTGCGGCGGCAAGACTTTCGGAGTTGCCGTGGCTGTGCATGTCAAGCGCCAGCACAACGTAACCGCGCCGCGCCAGCTCGATGCTGTATAAATCCTGCATTTCCTTGTTGTTGTACCAGCCCTCGATGGTCACAACAGCCGGTGCGGGCGCATCTTTACTTGCCGTGGGCGGCTTGAAAAGATACGCGCTGAGCTGGTGGCCCGACGGGCTCTCCCAGCTCATCTCCTTGATGGTGATTTTGTTGCCGGAGGTCTGAATCAGCGATGCTCCTATCATACTGATCAGACACAGCGTCAGTGCGATGCATACCCAGAATTTTGCCGAATGCAATTTTGCTTTCATGACACTTGCTCCTTTCCATGATACGGCGTTCCCGTAACCTTTCACGGTCGTGCATGCCTCCCCGAAAAAAAATTGCAAGCATTCGCACACAGCTACAGCCGGTGCGAATGCTTGCAATCTCTCATCTCATCAGCAAGCCTCGTGTTCTATCGTATACCTTAACACAAAATTCACAGATCGTCAACACATTTATCAAAATTTTTT
>JAVXUG010000044.1:18394-19888 GCA_036642215.1 Ruthenibacterium sp. | reverse complement strand
TCCCCTCGCGGGGCGATTCTATGTGCCGGCCATAGCCGATGCACAAGAGCAATAGCAGTATGACGCGCAAACTGCAAGGCGCTTTTTGCGCAAAAAAGGAGTGCCCATGAAACAAAGAGCTTTTCCCGTTTATACCGTCACCCCAAAGGCCGAGCGCGCCCTGACCGCCGGCCATTCGTGGGTGTACGATACCGAAATCACGCACGCCGATGACGTTGAAAACGGCGCGCTTGTCGATGTGCTCAGCGCAAAGGAGCGCTACCTTGGCACGGGCTTTGTCAGCCAACAGAGCAAAATACGCGTGCGCCTTCTTTCGCGCAACGCCAATGACACCTTCGATGAGGCGTTCTGGCGGCGGCGGCTCCGGTACGCGTGGGACTACCGCAAAACCGTGCTGGCACCCGCCGACCTCACCTGCTGCCGCGTCATCTTCGGCGAGGCAGATTTGTTCCCTGGCCTGACCGTAGACCGCTTTGGCCCGCTATTGTCGGTGCAGGTGCTCAGCTTTGGCATGGAGCGCATTAAGCGGATGCTGTTTTTGCTGCTCGTTGAGATGCTGCGCACCGACGGACAGGAAATTACCGGCCTGTTTGAGCGCAACGACGTTGCCATCCGCGCGCTGGAGGGACTGCCGCAGGGCAAGGGCTGGTTTGATTTATCGGCGCTTTCTCTGCCGCAGCCGGCAAGCCCCCTTGCTGCCATCTGCGAGAACGGTGTAAAGTACACCGTGGATGTTGAAAACGGGCAGAAAACCGGCTTTTTTCTCGACCAGAAATACAACCGTCAGGCCGTGGCGCGCCTTGCCGCCGGGCGCACGGTGCTGGACTGCTTTACGCATACGGGCAGCTTTGCGCTGAACGCCGCACTGGGCGGCGCGGCGCACGTAACCGCCGTAGACGTAAGCGAAAGCGCCGTGGCGATGGCGCGCCGCAACGCCGAAATCAACGGCGTTGCGGACAGAATGGACTGTGTGGCGGCGGACGTGTTCGATTTGCTTCCGGCTCTTGCACAGCACAGCGACTACGCCTATGACTTCATCATTCTTGACCCGCCCGCCTTCACAAAAAGCCGCAAGACAAAGCAGAACGCGCTGCGCGGGTACAAGGAAATCAACACCCGCGCCATGCGCCTCCTGCCGCGCGGGGGCTATCTTGCCACGTGCAGCTGCAGCCACTTTGCGGACGAAGCCGCCTTTTGCGCCATGCTGATGGAATCCGCGCACGACGCGGGCGTACAGCTGCGTCAGATTGAAGCGCGCCAGCAGGCACCCGACCACCCCATTTTGTGGGGTGTGGACGAGACGAGCTACCTTAAATTTTACTTGTTTCAAGTGGTATAACCCGCAAAGCCGCCGCACTGACCTTTTAAAGGCAGCGCGGCGGCTTTGCTTGTATTGTCAATTCTGTAAAAGAGCCGGCTGTCCCTGCGGCAGCGAAGCGGCGCTCTCTGCCTTGACGGACAAACCTAGCTCCGCAAGAGCAAAGCCGCGTTTTA
>JAVXUG010000044.1:0-18294 GCA_036642215.1 Ruthenibacterium sp. | reverse complement strand
AATCCTCTTGCCCTTGCTGTGCGTGCACCGCTGCGGCGCGCGCCACCCGGCGGTACTGCCAAACGACAAGCACGCCTGTCAACACCGCCACCACAGCCACATAGCCTTCCGCAAGCAGCATACTGTCAATCAGGCCGACCTGCATCATTGCCGCGCTCACATCGGCAAGCGCGTGCAGCGCAATGGCGACAGGGTAAAACCAAAACGGCAGACGCTTTGTCACGACCATCCACATCAAAACGGACAGCGCTATTTGCAAAACAAGCGCAAAAACGCGCTCGAAGCCGCCGAGCCAGAACAGAAAAGCGGGCGTTGTCATCATGATCTCGGCTGTTTTTTGCAGCGCAGGGCTTTCCCCCGCAAAATAGCTGATCACAAACGCCAGATTGGCAAGGGAGCCAATGCCCGCCACCAGAATGGCCTCGATGCCGCCGTGCCCGATGCCGTAGCCAAGACCCGTTGCAAGCGTACTTTCCGGTCCGCTTTTTTTGCACAGGAAATGAAGCCCCGCAAGGCGGCCCGTCTCCTCAAACACACCGGCGGCAAGACAGCCGTACAAAACGTACAGCCACGGAATTTTGATGACCAGCGGAAGGACAAGCGCGTGCAAAAGCGCCTCCAGCACACCTGCAAACACAACAAAGCACAGCGCACCGACAAGCGCCGCACGAATGCCGCGCCCGGTGCGCCGCTTTAAAAGAATCAGCATAAGAATGGGCAGACCGATGGAAACAAGCAGCGTAAACACCATGCCTGCCGGAACAAACGGAGAAAGCTTCATTGGTTTTACTCCCTTACCTTGCATTTGAACTTTAAATAGCATCGTAGCACTTTGCAGAAAAAAGTGCAAGATATTTCTGTGCGCAAATTTGCTAAAAAAAGCGCCGTGCAAAACTGTTTTTGTTTTGCACGGCGCGCTGCCATCCATATTGTATTAAGGCGCTTTTTCACTTTTTAAAGATAGCGGGCAGCAGCGTAATGGCGCACCACGCCAGCTGATACAAAAGCACAACGGGCAGCGACAATTCCGACAGCGCCAAAAACCCGCTGAGCACAAGGGCGATCAGAATGGTGAACAGCACGGCAGCCATCTCGATGGTGTCGGCAAGATGCTCGCGCCTTGCGGCGGTGGCGGCGGCGCGCAGGCCGCCGATAAACGATGCACAGGTGCCGCGGTGGGTCATATAGCCCTCACTCTCCGGCAGGTAGTCCGTCTGTCCCGCCAGCATTTCGCGCTCCGGCTGCGAGAGCACCTTGACCAGCGCGGGCGAAACGTGGTAAGTAGACGCTACAAGCTGCGCCGTCAAATTGAAATCATCTGACTGAATCAGCACGCTGATGCCGCTTTCGGCAAGGCTGTCCAGCGCGTCCTGCGCAGCCGGGTCTGCCAGATAGCTGATGACATACAGGCAGTACGGGCGACCGTCCACGGCGAGATACATCACGCTGCGCTCGCCGTTTTTGGTAAATTTTCGCTCGTAGTCCCCGGAGGGAATTTCCACATTGTGGCGGTGCATCATGGCGCGGTTGCCAAAAACAGTGTCGTGCCCGTCAACGCGGCCGGAAAAGCCATAGCCTGTTTCAATCTGCGGCTCGCCCACCTTGTACAGCATTTTTCTTTTGCCGTCAATCAAGGCCATAAAGGTGTCGCGCAGCGTATCACAATTTTCGTACACAAGGCTGGCGGCATACAGAATTGCAAGGTCGATGCGCTGCTTTTCAAACGGCTTAATCCCGTTTAGGCGCACGCTTGTGGCAGGGAACAAATCGTTCGAGCTGAGCAGCACCGTGTTGCACAGGCCAAGATTCTGCACGGCGCTGGGGCCGGGCACAACCGCACCCGCCTGCCCCGCCGCGCGCTGCAAAAGGCACGCGGGCACAGCATAAACAAGGGTTGCCGTCAGCGGCGCGCCAAGGCACAGCGCCGCCGCCGCCGCCGACAGACCCAGCAGCGTTTCGCCGCTGCGCAGACCCGTAACAACGCCGCACAGGACACCGCCGAACAGTAAAATCAAGCTAAGCTTGCGCCCGTAAACATCGCTGAGGTGCGAGGAAAAGCTCTGGCGCATAAAGCCGCGCACAAGCTCTGTGGGGCGGCTGACCAGCAAAAGCGGGTCCGGCTCGCCAAGGCCCGCGCAAACCATTTTTGTCAGCTCGCGGTTGGGCACAAGGAACGCCGCCGCATGATCCTCTCCCGCGCCGGCAATGGCAAAGCTGTCGCTGACAGCCTTGCTGTGCAGCCATTTTCCCACGGTGTTAAAGCACAAAAGCAGCACCGCCACAGGCGCAAACAGCGTGACTGCTGCGGGGTCATAGCTTTTCGGATTGAGGAGATACGCCGCGCTCTGCACCGTTGCGCCAAGAACAGCCAGCGCCGTCAAGCTGTCCGCAGACGGATGACCGAACAGACCGGCCAGCCCCGCGCCCATCGCCGTCATGCAGATGAGCGCCGCCACGCACAGCAGCGCAAGGTTTGCAATCAAAAACATCATGGGCTGCGTCTTTGCGCTCAGCGCGCCGATTGCCGGCAAAAGCGCGCTGCGCGCCGTGATGCCGAGATACACAAGAAACAGGGCAATTGCACCCGTGATACAGATGCGCAGGATGCGCGTGATGCGCATATTGCGCAGCGCGTGCAGAATATCCGGGCCGTCCGACAGATGATTATAGTCGGAATACTCCTCGTAATCGGCATTCGGAACGCCGTATTTGTCGGGGTCAATGCCAATGGTGGAGGTCGTTTTTCCAATCGGCATGGTGACGGTGATTTCACGGAACGTGCTGCCGGAGGGGGGCGCGGGAACCTCTCCGAAATAATCGCCGCCCGCCGCATCATAGTCCTCAAACGCGTCACCGCCATAATACTGGGTGCCGCTCTGCCCCGCAGCCGCATCTTCGTATCCCTCCTCGGCGCGCGCGTCGATGTGGTTCAGCATAAAGGTGTCGGAGGGCGAGGGGGTCGGTGTGATGCTGGCGGTAAAGTCCGCCTTGCCCGGCACCGGATTTTGCGCATACGGCGCGGCGGCGGGCGGGGCGGCGCTCGTGCCCAGCACATCAAAATTGCCCGTCATGGCAAGCAGCTGCGGCAAAGCGTCCCCGCTCTGCGCCTCCGGCGTGTCGCGCAGGGCTGCATTGACGTTGTCATGCTGCAGCGGCGCATCAAATTCGCCGCTCAGAAATATCTCGTCCGGGTCCTGTCCCGCTTTCTCCAAAACGCTTTTGAGGCGGCTGCCCTTACGGCGCGACGCTTTGCGGCGCGAACGCGGCGTTTCCAGCTCCGCCGTGTCCTCCGCGCGCGGCGCTGTGCCGTCGTTTGCCACCGTCTTGCCGAAAAACGCGCGAAAGCGGTCGTCCACCTCCACGCTCAGCACCTCTGCGCGCGGTGCCATGCCCGGCACGGTATAGCCGCTCTGCTTTTGCCGCTCCGCCGCGCGGGCAAGCGCCGTCTCCGCAGCCGCGCGCTCGATCTCCGCAATGCGGCGGGACTGCATCTGACTGTAGGCCTTGATGGAGGGAAGCTCCAGCGTCTCCGTCTCGTTTTGTACAACGGGCGCAGCCAGCGGAGCCATGTTGACAATGTGCGCGCCGGCGGTGTGCTTTGGCGGCGCGGGTTGCTGTGCCGCCGTCTGCGGGGGAGCGCTCTGCGCCGTCTGCGGCGCGGCTGCCGGCTTTTCCGGTGCAAGCACACTGCGCTTTGCCGGCTTTGCGGGCATGCCGAGGCTCACCAGAATGGCGTTTACATCCTCGTCAATGGCATCGTTTGCAGGCCCTGCGGGCGTTCTGCTGTGTACCTGATCCAGAATATCATCTATTTTTGCTCTTTCGTTGCTCAACGCAAAGTCCCCTCCCGTTTTGCAGTTTTACAAGCTGCGGGCGGTTTTTTGCCCGCAGCCTGCGCGCGGATTACTGACCGCGCTGCCGCATTATTTCATAAAGCAGAATCCCGGTGGCTACAGACACGTTAAAGCTGTCCACCCCGGTGCCATGCGCCGCCATCGGCAGGCTGAGTGCGCCGTCGCACAGACTTTTGACAAGCGGTGAAACACCGCTGCCCTCGCTGCCCGCCACAAGCGCAATCGCGCCCGTCAGGTTTTGGGCGAACGCAGGCTCACCGCCCATGTCGGCGCAGTAGACAAACACGTTGCGCGCCTTCAGCTTGCGAATGGCCTCGCCGATATTGGCAACGCGCGCCACGGGAATGCGCGAGGCCGCACCCGCACTGCTTTTCAGCACGGTGGGCGTGACGCTGACACCGCCGCGCTTTGGAATCACAACGCCGTGCGCGCCGCAAAGCAGCGCTGTGCGCATCATCGCCCCAAGGTTGTGCGGGTCCTCCACGCCGTCCGCCAGCAGCAGAAACGGAGGCTCCCCCCGCTGTGCCGCCGCATCCAGCAGCGCATCCAGTGTTTGAAAATCCACGCACGCGCCATAGGCCGCCACGCCCTGATGCGCGTCGGTGCCGCACATCCCGCGCAGCTTTGTCATGTGTACGCGCTTTACAACCGCGCCCGCCTCCTTGGCAAGCGCAGTATAATAGCCCGCCTGCGCAGCGTTCATTGTGTCCTGTAAAAAGACGGTATCCACGCCCGCGCCGCTTTTTAAAAGCTCTGTCACGGCGTTTTTGCCATAGGCAAGGTTTGTATCCTCGCGCTCGGTCTGCGGGTTGTTCTCCGCGCCGGTATAGGTGTCGTTCTGCATTCTGCTTCTCCCGAAAGGGACACGTGCCCTTTTTAATTTTTCTTTTCTCGTTTGCGGCTTTTTCCGACAAGAGATCAAGATCTCTTGTATTATACCACACGCGATACGCACGCGCTATCCCTATTCAGCCGATTTTGACAGGATTTTTGCCCGCGGTTTTCCTGTGCATGGATGCTTTTTACAGTTTGCGAAACTGCGATAGCTCCCCCTTGCGGGGCGATTCTATGCTATAGCAAGAAAATAAGAGCCGCCGCCCCCGCAAGGCACGCGGCGCACCCCAGCGCAACACACCACCCCCGCACGCCGCGCGGCCACGCGCTGCGCCGCCAGCAAACCAGGCTTGCAACATATTTTTCCGCCTCGCTTCGCCTTGTGCCTACACGCACAGGCGGGCTGTCCGCCTTTAATACCACCAGCACCCGCTCGATATATGCGTGCTGCGGCTCCACAATTTCGATGACACGCTTTGACACGCCTTTTAAATCTGCCATAGTTACGCCCCCCGTTCCCTGCCCAAAGTGTGGGCGGTTTTACAAAAAGTAAACAGTTTTCGTTTGGCATTTTTGGCAGGGATGCATTTTGCGATGACTATACTTTTGGTAAAGAGATAGGAATCGCTCCTACCTGTTGAAAACTCTGTGGAAACCGTGGACAAATGGCATGTTTTCAACCAAAACCCCTTGTTGAAAGGTGAAACACCGATTAGTTTTCCACGGAATGTTGAAAGCTTTCAACAAAACAGCGTGTTGAATTACTTGTGTCAAGAGGGAAAAAGGGAAAAAATAACGCCTTTTTCTTGTGTTTTTTCTCTCTTTTTACCTATGCGTGCCTTTGGAACGCGGCGCATACTTGCAGCATTTTATACATTCCTTTTTCTTCCTGCTTCTTGCAAATTTTGTCGCGCCATGCTATAACATTGTTTAGATAACGATCGAAATAAAGGGGGGATGCGTTCCGTGGGCTTTGAAGCGACGTTTAAGGCGCTGGCAGATCCGACCCGCCGCAGCATTCTGGAGCTGCTGCGCAAGGGGCCGCGCAGCGCGGGCGACATTGCAGAGCAGTTCGGCACCACCGGTGCCACGGTGTCGCACCATTTGTCCGTGCTGCGCGAGGCGGGGCTGATCAGCGACGAAAAGCGCGGCAAGTATATTTTCTACACCCTTGACACCAGCGTGGTGGAGGACATTCTCGCGTGGGGGGCACATCTGACGCACGCGGCACAGGAGGACACGGACGATGAAGAAAAAATTTGATGCGCCGGAGGCGGCTGTCTGGGTGGCCGCGCTGCTGCCCTTTGCGCTTACGGCGGCGGTTTATGCGCATTTGCCGCCGCAGATCCCGGTGCACTGGGGCATTTCCGGCGCAATCGATGCCTATGGCCCAAAGGCGGCTGCGTGGTTGTTTCCGGTGCTGGCGTTTTTGGTGGCGGCGCTGCTGAAATGGATGCCGCGGCTTGACCCAAAGCGCGAGAGCTATGCGAAGTTTAAAACCGGCTACCGCGCCTTCCGCCTTGTTTTTGCGCTGTTTTTTCTTGTGATGACCGCAACAACCCTGTATGCGGCGTTTGCGCCCGCCGCGCTGCCCGTGGGGCGCATCATCACGCTTTGCCTTGGCGCTGTGTTCTGCGTTTTGGGCAACTATATGCCCAAATTCCGTCACAATTATTTTTGCGGCATGCGCACGCCGTGGACGCTTGCAAGCGAGGAGGTGTGGGTCGCAACGCACCGCATGGCAGGGCCGCTTTGGTTTGCAGGCGGGCTTGCGCTGATGGCTGCGGCGCTGCTGCCGCTTTCGCAAAGCGTGCTGTTTGTCATCGTGATGGCTCTTGTTTTTCTTTTTACCCTTGTGCCGTGCGTCTATTCGTATTTTCTGTATCAAAAGACGCAAAAGCCGTCTAAATGATTGATTTTATACGCCTTGTGCGGTATACTGATTGTCAGTGAATTTTATTGTAAAATTTTCGCAAAAAGAGAGAATCATCGAATTTTGGAGGTAATACTATGCTGGTAAACGCAACTGAAATGCTGCAAAAAGCACGCGACGGTCATTATGCCGTCGGTCATTTTAACATCAACGATCTTGAGTGGACGAAGGCCACGCTGTTGGCCGCACAGGAGCTGAACAGCCCGGTCATTCTCGGCGTATCCGAGGGCGCGGGCAAATATATGACAGGCTATAAAACGGTCGCTGCCATGGTGAACGCCATGGTGGATTCGCTGGGCATTACCGTGCCGGTGGCGCTGCACCTTGACCACGGCAGCTACGAGGGCGCAAAAGCCTGTATTGAGGCCGGTTTCTCCTCCGTCATGTTCGACGGCAGCCATTACGGCATTGAGGAGAACATTGAAAAGACAAAGGAGCTTGTCGCCTTGGCGCACAGCAAGGGCATTTCCATCGAGGCCGAGGTGGGCAGCATCGGCGGCGAGGAGGACGGCGTTGTCGGCATGGGCGAGGTGGCCGATCCGAACGAGTGCGCGCAGATTGCCGCGCTGGGCGTGGACTTTTTGGCCGCGGGCATCGGCAATATTCACGGCGTATATCCCCCGAACTGGAAGGGGCTTGATTTTGACACGCTGAAAAAAATTCAAGAGGTGACAAATCACGTTCCCCTTGTGCTGCACGGCGGCACCGGCATCCCCGCAGAGATGATCAAGACAGCCATCAGCCTTGGCGTGTCCAAAATCAACGTCAACACCGAGTGCCAGCTTTCGTTTGCGGCTGCCACCCGCAAGTATATCGAGGAGGGCAAGGACAGGCAGGGCAAGGGCTTTGACCCGCGCAAGCTGCTTGCACCGGGTGCCGCCGCCATTCAGGCAACCGTGAAAGAGAAAATCGAGCTGTTCGGCTCTGCCGGCAAGGCGTAACTTTCTTAACGGCCTTGCCTTGCGGCATGCGCTTGCAAGAGGTCTTTTTGTTTTGGCACCGCTTTGATCGGAATGCTTTTCGTTTTACAGCTTTGCCGCAGGCTATGATTTTCATAGCCTGCGGTTTTTTGATGCAAAAAATACTCGCTCTGCGCTTTTAAGGAAAACGCAGAGCGAGTATTTTGAATGAAATCCGCAAGCGAGGCCGCCGCACAAACCCTTTGCCGTGCGGAATTTTTTACGGGCTGACTGCCGACGATGCCGGCTGCGGTGCCGCGGTGCCGGACACGGGAAGATAACGAATTTCCAGCGTATAGCACACGCCCTCCGCGCACGCAAAGCTTCCGCCCAGCGCGATATTTTCCGGTGCTGCCTGCACGGGCTGTGCGCCGCCTGTCTGCGGCTCTGCTGTCAGCGTCGCCTGTACCGGCATATAAATTTTGCCGCCGTATGCGGGCGAAAACAAATCGCGCACCGCGCATTTCTCTTGATCCTGCGCCGGGGTCGTCACACAGGTTCCCGCAAGCGGTCCGTCCGTCTGCTTTTCATAATAGAGGTGCTTTACATACACCTGCGCATCCGCACGCGGCAGCGTGAGATAGTCCACACGAATTGTCTCCCCGTCTGTTTTCAGCGTGCGCGGCAGCGCGCAGGTCGGATTTTCGCAGCAATTTTCCGGCAGCGTCAGCCGTTCCCGCACGCTGTCCACAACCGGCGCGGCGGCAGACACAGACGCAGTATAGGTTCTTTCCGGCAGCAAAAGGCCGTCGCGGTAATAGCAGACCGTATAGCTCCACTGTGCGGGGGAGCGCGGCGCGGGCACATACCGATATTCCACCGTCTGCGCCCCTGCGCGCACGGGCAGACGATAGCCGGTTGTCTGCGCAAAGGCTGCGGGGGCGCATATTTCGCCGTTCACCGCCACGTCCGCAAGCCGCCAGCCGTCGGGCGCGGCGGGCTTTTCCACTGCAAAAAATGCGGTTTTTGTCACAAGCGTCGCGCCCATGCTTTGCGCTGTGCCCTGGATTGCCGCCGGCAGCCCGGAGCTGTACACGCGCAGCGTTCCTGTGCGGTAACACACCGTCGGCACAGGAAACGGCACCGTCACGGTGCGCAGCGCGCCGTCCGCCCGCACAACGTTACCGCTTAGCACGGCACTGCCCAGCGGCTGCACTTCACCCGCGCGCGCATAGGCAACGTCCGCAAGACACGCGGTGTAGCGCAGCGTTGCGGGCTTTCCCTGCGCAAGACCTGCGCCAAGATTCCAGCGCAGCGTGCGCCCGTCCTCTGAAAGCGTGACGCACGGCTGTGCGCCGCTTTCTTCCCTTGCAACCGACAAGTCGCATACGGCGCTGTCCTTCCCCACAGCAAAGCTGTCGCCCAGCACCTCTGTGACAACGGGTGCCTGCACCCGCTGCGGCAGCAGCGGCACCAGCGCCCGCAGCGTCTCGTCAAGGCTGTCCGCCGATGCCGTATAATCCGCCCCCGGCGATGCAAAGCCGCGCAGCGCGGCGGTGCCCACACCCACCGTGAACACCTGTGCTGCGCCCGCGCTTTGCAGCTCCTGGGCCGCAAGCTTTGTCGCCTTCTTCACCTCTGTTTCGGCTCTGTAGGCATCGTCGCTTTGCGGCACAACACAGCTTTTTGCGTCATCTCCCACGGTATCGGGACGCGCACTGCCCAGCACGACAACGTATTTTGCCGCCGCATCACTTTCCTTCAGCAGCGCTGCTGTGGCAGCAAAGCCGCGCTCCAGATTTGCGCCGCCGCCACCGTAGCACAGATCGTCCGCGCCATATGCAATCTGCCACAAATTGCTCACGGTATTTTGCACCGCAGCCATGCCTGCGGCATCCGTCAGCGATGTTGGCGAAAGCAGCGTTTTTGCCGTACCCGCATAGGCCACCACGCCCACCCGCACGGGCACGTCCGCACTTTGAAGCGCCGTCAAAAAATTTGCGGCGGCAGCCTTTGCCACGGCAATGCGCGCAACGTCCGCCGGCGCGGCGCTGGGTTGCGGCGCGGCGCTGCGCACCGGCACACCGCGCCGTGCAAGGCTTGTTTTTTGCACCGCACCGGGGCGCAGCGCGGGCAGCGGCAGGGGAAGCACCGCTGCATGTTCCGGCTGCGCTGCGTTTGCTTGCTTTGCTGCACCCGCCGCTTTTGCAGCCCTTGCACCGCCCTTGACAGGCGCGGCCATGCTAAGCGAGCAATCGAGCAGCAGCACAAGGTCAATGGTGCCTGTCAGCCGCTGTGCGTCGCCGCCCGTCACGCTCAGCGTTACATCCCACGCGCCCGCGCTTGTCGGCACGGCGGTTTTTGTCAGCGTTATGCCGTTTTCACTCACTGCCACGGGCGCGCCGTTTTCTGCCGGCGCTGTCTCGCTTGCCGCCTGCTGCGGCTGTGCCTGCGCCGCCGGGGTAAGCGGCAGCAAGAGCGCCGCGCATAAAATACCACTGAAAAAACGGTTTCGTCTCCTCATCTTTTCCCTTCCTTTGCACGCTTCAAAGCTTGTCCCGACACGGGTGTCACGCTGTCAAGGCGCTTTGCTTCCACTGTATTTTCGCGTGCGCGCTTTGCTTTGCGCGCACCGCGTGCCTATCATTTAACACGACTTACCACGCAAAAAATGCCGCAATGACGCATTGCGGCGCAAGAAGTGAAAATATGCCCGAAAGCGCCTTGCTCGTTTTGCTGTTCCGTGTACTGACGGGCGGTGGGCGCGCATATAGATTGCTATCGCAATGTGATTTCATATTGCACCGGTGCATCGGCGGTAGCCGGCACATGGATTCGCCCCGCGAGGGGGATTGATGGCAGCTTTGCAGGCTGTAAAAAATGTCAAGGCTGAGAAAAACTGCGCGATGCAGCAGCGGAGGTGGCACATTGAAGGAGCTGCTCTATTTGGCGGCGGGGCTGCGTATGCTGCTGCTGATTGCCATACCGACGACGCTGGCGGCATGTCTTTGCGCGGCAGCCGGTACAGCGGGCAAACGCCGGTGCGAGCGAGCCGCACAAAAAAAGCACCGCAAAGAGTAAACGCTCTCTGCAGTGCTTTTTTCAAAATATTTTCGGTGCTTTGCCGTGCGCGGCAAATTGATTTTGCTGCAAAGCGCGCGATGGCACGCTATTCTTACACGCTATTCCTGCAGCTTTTTCAGCAGAGCAAGCTGGCGCTGTATTTCCGCATAGCCCTCCTGCAAGCCGGCATATTTTTGTTCCCTCAGCTCCTCTACCATGCGGCAAATCACCTGATACAGAGGGGTCAGCCCCATGTTTCCCGTAATGCCTTTCAGCGCGTGGGCGCATTCAAAGGCCGTTTCGTACTCCTTTTGTGCCAGCGCCTTTCCAAGCAGGGGAAATGCCTCATCCTGCAAAAATGCGGTATAGCAGGTTTTATACAGCTCCACATCCTCTAAAAAGCGATCCATTGCGCCATCCATGTCGGCACCGTAACTCCTAAGCCTTTCCAGCATTGCATCCATCCTGCGTCCCCTCCTCCTTGATAATAAACCGCTGCATGGTCTGATACAAAAGCTCCGGTTCAATCGGCTTTGCAAGATGCGCGTTCATGCCTGCCGCCTTTGTTTTTTCAATGTCCTCATCAAAGGCATTTGCCGTCATGGCGATGATGGGAATTGTTTTTGCATCCGCCTTGCACATCTGACGGATTGACTTTGCGGCGGTGAGGCCGTCCATCACCGGCATTCGGATGTCCATCAGAATTGCATCGTAATAATGCGCGCTCTTTTGTGCAAATATCTCGATTGCCCGCAGGCCGTTCTCCGCAACCTCTACCTCTAGATGCTTTGCATTCAGCAGCTTTTTTGCCACCTCGATGTTCAGCAGATGATCCTCCACCAGCAGCACGCGCTTGCCGGTAAAGTCGTACGCGCGCGCCGTCTGCGTCTTTGTCACGCAGAGCTTATCGCCGTAAATTTTTTCAAACGCACTGCACAGCGAGGACTTGAACAGCGGCTTTGACAGCAGCAGATTGACACCCGCCTGCTTTGCCTGTGTCTCAATAGCCGCCCAGTCGTAGGCGGTCATAATGATGATGGTGACCTCCGGCCCGACCATCTTGCGAATTGCGCGGGCGGTTTCAATGCCGTCAAGCTCCGGCATTTTCCAGTCCACAAGAATGAGGTCATAGCTCTCGTGCTTTTCCCATTTGCTGCGCACCGCCTCCACCGCGCTTGCGCCGGACACCACATATTCCGCCCGCACGTGCATCTCCGCCAGCACCTCCTGCGTGTGGCGGCAGATGATAATATCATCGTCCACAATCAGCGTCTTTAGGTTTTCAAGATGGACGCTCGACTGCACTTTTGCAGCCTGCCTGCTCTGCTTTGCAATGCCCAGCGTTACCTCCACCACAAACTCGCTTCCCACGCCCTCGATGCTGTTGACAGTGATTTTCCCGCCCATCAAATCGACAAGGTTTTTGCAGATGGCAAGACCCAGCCCCGTGCCGGCATAGGGTGTCGTGGAGCCGCCGCGCTGCTGCTCGAACGGCTCGAACAGGTGGGGCAGAAATTCCTCGCTGATGCCGATGCCCGTGTCGTTGACCGTGAATTTCATCACAGCTTCGCTCTGCCCGATTTTTTCCTGATGGACGATGAGCTGCACCTTGCCGCCGGCGGGCGTAAATTTAACGGCGTTGGCGAGAATGTTGACAAGCACCTGCTGCAGCTTCATGGCATCCCCGACATAGCTGTCCTCGGTAAAGCTTGTCAAAATGGCATCGTACTCCACACCCTTTTGCTGCGCCTGCGCGTGACAAATGCTGTTGATGCCGCCGATAAATTCTTCAAACGGAATCTCCTCGCGGCGCAGCAGCACCTTGCCGCTTTCGATTCTGGACATATCGAGAATATCGTTGATCAGCGAGAGCAAAAAGCGCGCGGAAATCCCGACCTTTGCAAGATACTCCGACACCTGCGCGGGGTCGTGCACACAGCCCGCCGCCAAGGTTGACATGCCGATGATGGTATTCATCGGCGTTCGGATTTCGTGGCTCATGCGGGAGAGAAACTCCGACTTTGCATTGTTTGCCTGCTGCGCCGCGCGCAGCGCGTCCCCCAGCGCCGCATTTTTTTGCTGCTCCTCGTTGTAAAGATTCGTAATATCGCTGCGTGTTAAAATGATGTGCTTCTTTTTTTTGTCAAGATAAGAAAATTGCAGTTTTTTGCGGCTGATGCTGCCGTCCGGCTCCTTCACGCGGCAATAGGTCGTGTAAACCTTTTGCTTTTCTAACTGTGCAAACACATTGCTGCAGGACATCGCCTGAATGTTTTGCTCGATGTCCTCCTCCACCAGAAATTCCCGCGCATATGCCTCAACCTCGCCCTGATAGCTGTCGGCTTGCGGCGGAGGGAGAACGGTTTTCGGACCTTCCTGCGCAAACAGCGTATAGGTGTCTAAATCGCCGCTGACCAGCGCCATATAGTCATAATCCATGTTGACAACCGCATCCACAAGGGCGCGCGCCGTCTTTTTCTGGTCGATGTCCGTGGCGTAAATATACGCCTCCACATCGTTATTTTTCGGGTTCAGAAACATGTCCAGCTCTATGGTGACCCAAAAGTTTCTTTTTCCCCCGTAATTCACATAGGCATCCTGCCGAACGCTTGTTTTTCCCTCGCAATAGGCCTTGAGCAAGCTCTCGCGATGAAAAACTTTTTTGTACGCTGCAAGCTCCTCTGCATCCACATGGGCGGTGTATTCGTGCGCGAAAAAGTCGTCCACGGTGCCGCTGCCCTGAAAGGTTCGAATCATGGCATTGTCGCTTTGACCGTCCTCGCAGGTGTTCTGCGTCAGATTCATCTGAAACGAGCCGAGAACGTCCTGATTATGCACCTTTCTCCATTTAATTTCCTCGTTGTAGCGCTCCTCCAGCCGGACGCGCTCTGAAATATCAACGGCGGTGCCGATTGCCCTGACGGGCGTTCCATCGTCGTCAAACAAGGTGGTATAGGCCGTCTCGTACCACCACCATGCCCTATGATCCTCATTCCACCAGCGCCCTGTGCTTTTCACTGCTTTTTCGCCGGCCAAAAGCTTGTCCACCATCACAAAATAGGCCGCGTTATCCTCCGGATGCAGTCTGCTGCTTCCGTCCGCAAAAATCTTCGGCACCTCTTGAATAAGGTCGATGGAATCAAAGGCTTTGATATGCGCCGCATTGTTCAGCGCGGAAATTCTATGACTTGCAAAGTCATAGATCCAAAGCGTTACCCCGCACTGCCTTGCCGCCTGCGCATAGGCCGCCTCCATCAGCTTTTGCTCGTTTGAGTTTCGGATGTCGCTGTTTTGCATGGTCGGTTGCTCCTCTCCGCTCCGGGCTTCCACATTCCCTTTGTTTTTCGGCAGGTTCCCCCTAAATTATAGGCAGTCCCCGCAGCAAAGTCAACAAAGTGCACAAAAGGTTTTTGCGCCAAATTGATGAAATGCTGCCGCAGGGACTGGTTTTACCCAAAAAACGTGGTAAAATAAGCAAGAACCATGACAAAAATTAGGAGGGATTCCTTATGGCAAGCTTTGAGACAGAGGTTGTCCCCGAAATGAACGGCGGCAAAGGACACGTGATCCTGCAGCACATTCTCGGCGAGCGGGAGCGCGGCACCGGCTGCCGTCTTTACGCGCGGGTCACCCTCAAGCCCGGCTGCTCGCTGGGCTATCATGAGCATCACGGCGAGAGCGAAAGCTATTACATTCTGTCCGGCACAGGCGTATATGACGACAACGGCACAAAGCGCAGCGTTGCTGCGGGCGATGCGAGCTTTACGCCCAGCGGAAAGGGGCACGCGCTTGCGTGCAGCGGCTATGCCGACCTTGTATTCATCGCACTGATTCTGGCAGAGTAATGCAATGCGCCTTGCAAACGGTTGCAAGGCGCGCAAAAAGCCCCCGGCCGCAGCACGCTGCAGCCGGAGGCTTTTATGTGTAAAATTTTAAAGAGCGCCCCCCGCGTTTGAAGTTCAGCGCGGCGGTGTTTTGGCATACTGCCCGCTTGTCACTCTGGCATCCTCCGGCTTTTTGGCATCCTCCGGAATGCCCCAGCTTGCGCCGACGCGCTGCGCGCCGGGCACCCTTTCTTCTTTGCAGAGAACCGCCACACGCCGCGCGGAAATTCCCCATTTTTCTCCTGTTTGCTTTGCTGAAAGTAGCATTAAAGAATCTCCGTTCCTTTCTCTGTGCCATAAAGCAGCACCATCGTTTTATCGTTGGACCAGTGGATGGAAAGTGCGTTCACCTTTAAACGCAGATTTTTATCCTCGCTGATAATTTCAAGGTTTTTGGTGTCGCCCCGCTTGATGCGCTCCACAAGGCAGGTTCTGCAGGGCGCGTTCTGCCCGCCGCGCAGTGTTTGGAAGCAAAATGCGCCCGCCTGCGCCGCCGGCAGCAGCTCCTGCATTTTGCTGTTTGCGTACACAAGCGAATGCGTTTCCGGGTTGACCACGCAAATGTAATTCGGCAGAACATCCAGAATTTTAAGGCGCGTGTGCAGATTTTCCAGCACCGCCACCTCCGCCGTCTGCTTGAACAGAAAAACGCTGAGCATCTTTGCCATAAAGGAAAGCTTTTCGATCTCCTCTGAAGTCCAGATTCTGCGCTCTGTGCACGCGTCAAAGCCGATAAAGCCATAGAGCTTGTCCTCGTTGACAATGGTCACCTTCAGCGTGGACAAAACCCCCTGCTCTTTCAGCAGCCTGCGCGGATAGGGCGGCAAATCGTTCACGTCGTTGCAGTACAGCAGGCCGTCCTTGTCAAAGCAGTCGAGCACGGACTCGCCCTCAAATGAAATTTTCATGTTTTGTATCTTGTCAATTACCGAGGGCACGTCCTCGTTGCACCACTCATAAATATTGTTTGTCACGCTGTTGGTGTCGTCGTTTTCAAACACAGACACGCGGCTGACATGATACTGCCGCCCGATAATGGCAAGCGCCATATTGATGCTGATATTAAAATCCTTAGAGGTGTACAGCAATTCAAAAATCTGCGCCTCAACGCTGCGCGCCACCTGCAAATGCTGCAGCTCCTCGTCATTGGTTCGCGTCGTCTCAATGGGGTAGCTTGCCGCGTCCGCCTCCCGGTACAGGACAAACCGATCCTTTCCCTTGCGCTTTGCCTGATAGAGCGCAGCATCCGCTTTGCGGTAAAATGTTTCAAAGCTTTCGCCTGTCGCCTCAATGATAAGAATGCCGATGCTGCACGAGATTTTGTAGTCGCCCTTTTCCCCGGCATAGCTCTGTCGAAACGCGGCGGAAAGCTCCATCGCCTTTTTCAGCACGCTGCTTGTGTCGGGGATGTTCTTCATCAGCACGGCAAATTCGTCGCCGCCCATACGCCCCACAATATCGCTGCTGCGCAGCGCATTTTTCAGCTTTGTGCAGATCTCCACTAGGACAAGATCACCAAACGCGTGACCCAGCGTATCGTTGATCCCCTTGAAATCATCAATGTCCAGCAGCATCAGCGCATGATGTCCGTTCGGGTATTCCTGCAGCACCTTATTGGCAAGCGTCGCCATCGCAATTTTGTTGTACACGCCCGTCATGGGGTCGATCTGCACTTGACTTTCAAGCAGCACGGACTGCTTTTTAATGCTGTCGATATCGGACATGAACCCGACGAGAAACGCCGGATTTCCGGCGGTGTCAAGGCTGAGCGTCAGATCAATTCTTGACCAGATATAGCTGTTGTCATACCGGCGCAGTCTGGCCTCGTAGCTTGTCGAGCCGCCTTGCTTCAATTGCTGCATGGCACCCAGGGCGATGGCTCTGTCGTCGGGGTGGAAAAAGTAATTCGTGACCGTGCCCGCAAATTCGCTTCTTGGCAGCGCGGCAAACGCGGCGGTGTCCGCCAAAAGCTTTTCAGCGCACACGCCAAAGATGCGCTCTGCATTTTCAAAATGCGTGTACAGCTGCTGCTTCATATCCACTTCAAACAGCGTGCCGCTGGAGGCATTGATGGCGACCGAGAAACGGTTCTCGCTCAGGCGCAGCTCCTCCTCCTGCTGCTTTAGCTGCGTGATATCTGTGATGACGCTGTGGTTGTGCAGCCCGTCTGTATCCTTTACAAGATAGCCGTTGTCGATGACCCAGAGAATCCCGCCGTCCTTTTTGCGAAGCCGGTACGAAATGCGGTAGGTTTCGTCCTGCTTAATTTGCCGCAGATGATTTTCAAAGGCCGGTTTTCTGTCCTCCTCCAAAACGAGGTCAAGGTAGCGGCCATGATACAGGCGCTGAATATCCTCAAGCGTATAGCCCGTCAGCTTTGTAAAGCCGGAGCTTGCATAGGTTGCGATAATTTCATCGGGCTGCTGCGCGTTTATCGCCACAAGTACGCCGCCATTGATGTTGTCCAGCAGCGACTGATAGCGTTGGTTTGCCCGCCGGATTTCCTTGTTGTGGCGTTTATTCCACAGCAAAATCCACGCAAGGATCAAACTTCCCGTTACCGCCAGCCGGAAAACAAGAATGCCGACAATTTGCTTTGTGATTTTCCCCTGCCGCTGCATCAGCGCATCAGAGGAAATGCTGAACGTGTACCAGTCGTTGATGGTGGAGGGCGTAAAGCTGACAAAGCGCCGCTCCCCTTGATAGGTAAAGGAAAAGCTCCCGCTTTCGCCGCTTTGCACCGCCGCCACAAGCTCTGCTGTGGAAAGGTCCTTGATGTCGGTCTTTTCAAAAAAATCGAACAGATTTTTTTCGTCCGCAAGCTTATCCGTATGCTCGCCGGAGAGCACAATGGTTCCGTCCGCTGTGACAATAAAGCCATAGCCCTCGCTGTAATACGAAAAATTCAGCAGCTGCGCACCGGCGGTTGCCACGGGATACATGCCGAACAGGGCACCGTTTCCCTCCTGTCCTTGATCAATGGGCACCGCAATGACAACATAGGCCTCCCCGTTGATCTCCGCCGTCATCGGCTCACCGCTTTTCATTTCGCCGCGCATTGCCTTTTTGAAAAACGCCTGCTGCGAAAGATCCCCGGTTGTGCCGTCGCTTGCACAGGTGCGGCCGGCGGCATTGCAGGCAACGACTTTGGCGAACCCGCCGTCCGCCACTGCGCTTTGCAGCACGTGTGCAATATCCGACTTTGTCTGCCCCTGCATCTCCTCAAGGCTGCCCGCAAGCACCTTCAGCATTTTAACGTTATAGTCAATGCGATCCAGAAACGCCTTGTTATAATCACTTGAAACCTCAGAGAGTGTGCGGTATGTCTCCCGTTTCAAGGCATTTTGCAGCTGGATTGTAAAATCGCAGATTGTTGTCACAGCCAGCAGCGCCGCCGCCAGCGCACACGCGATTCTTACCGTCACCTGTTTACATTTCATGTCGCTGTACCCTTTCGTAGTCCGAAAACGCCCGATGTCTCCTGATATGTTGTTTTATTATATTCTACATCTCGAACAAAGTCAATGTCACGAGGTGCTCTGTGCGGATCGTTGCAGCAAATGCCGGAATGGTGCGATCCCTTGCCATGAAGCCGCATACAGCAAAGAGGGCGGCGCAAGAGCAGCCTCCTGTTTTGTTCCATTGCGATAGCAACGCACCGCCGCGTGCAAGGCAGAATGCTCCGGAAGGGTTGCGGCTTGCTTAGACCGGGCAATCCGCTTGACAACGCAAGGGGGGAGCAGTATATTGAAAATAATCGAGGGGGCGCGCCGCGCGGCAGCGTGCCCGTATTACAAAACAGCGCAGAGAATTTGACGGGATTTCCC
>JAVXUG010000043.1:0-20349 GCA_036642215.1 Ruthenibacterium sp. | reverse complement strand
CATCATGACTGCCGCCTTTGAAAGCGCCCTTATTCTCAGCCGAAATAGCGTGCCAGCAAGCCTGCTAAGCCGCGGCCGTGACGCGCCTCGTCCTTTGCCATTTCATGCACGGTATCGTGGATGGCATCAAGGCCAAGCTCTTTTGCTTTTTTGGCAAGATCCGTCTTGCCGCCACAAGCGCCGTTCTCGGCATCCACGCGCATTTGCAGATTCTTTTTGGTGCTGTCGGTCACAACCTCGCCCAGCAGCTCCGCAAACTTTGCGGCATGCTCCGCTTCTTCAAACGCATAGCGTTTCCATGCCTCGGCAACCTCAGGGTAGCCCTCGCGGTCCGCCACGCGGCTCATGGCAAGGTACATTCCGACTTCGCTGCACTCGCCGTTAAAGTTCATGCGCAGACCCTCGATAATTTCGGGGTCAACGCCCTGCGCGACACCCACGACGTGCTCAGACGCATAGGACATATCGCCGTCCTGCTTTTTAAATTTTTCTGCCGGCGCTTTGCAAACCGGGCAAAATGCGGGGGCGGCTTCGCCCTCATACACATAACCGCAAACGGTACAAACAAATTTAGACATATCAATTTCCTCCCAATGTTTTTATTTTTTGGAGTGGTTTTTTGCTGTGATTCAAATATATCACGATTCTTAATTGGTGTCAAGTGTTTATTGATAAAAATTATCAATAAGTTTTCAGACAGGATCTACCGCTTCAGTCCCAGCTTTTCCAGCGCGGGCAAAACGGCTTTCAGGCTCAGTGCTGTCAGCGTGCCCATCCCAAGGCCGGAAATTAGCAGCACCGGCGCATAATACAGGGTGTAGCGCGATTTCATCAGCAGCTTCAGCATCAAAAGCTGCCCCGCATTGTGCGCGACAGCCGCGCTGACCGAGAGGATAAAATACTCTTTCTTCTGCCCCAGCAGGCACAGCAGCCACAACACCAGCAGCGAAAGTAACCCGCCCGTAACGCTGAGCGCACCCGCCACCGCGCCGCGCGTCAACAGCCCAAACAGCCCTTTCAGCAGCACCAGCAGCAGCGCGTCCCGCACGCCAAGGCACAGCAGCGCATACATCACCACCACATTGGCAAGGCCAAGCTTCACGCCCGGCGGCAGACCCAGTGCGCCCGTGAGCGCGCTTTCCGCAAAGGACAAAACCATCGCCAATGCAAACAGCATCCCAATTAACGCCACCCGCTTTGTTGCAGAGCTTCTCATTGCTTTCCCTCTTTATGTCCGGCATGATTTTTTTGGTGCAGCCATTTGCCGTGTGCGGCCGTCAAACAAAAATAACATGATAGCCGCTCTCCACAAGCTCAAACGTTTCTTTCAGCGACTGCGAGACATAAAGGTTGTTCTCCTCGTCCAGCAGCATTCCTTTTCCGCCGTTTTTCAAATATTCCAGCGCGCGCGCCTTGCCCCAAACAAAGAGCGTGGTGGAATAAAAATCCGCCACCGTGCCATCCGCGTCAATCACGCCGACAGACACAATGTCGCTGTGTGCGGGCGCGCCGGTCTTTGGATCGAGAATATGATGATACCGCACGCCGTCCTGCTCAAAAAAGCGCTCATAGCCGCCGGAGACGGCAAACACCTCGTCCTTCAGCGTGATGGACGCAATGGACGCGGTTGCACTTTTTTTCGGGTCACGAAAGCCGATGCGATACAAGCTGCCATCCGGCTTTGCGCCGTGCGCATAGATATTGCCGCCGATAGACAGCAGCGCGCTGTCCACCTTATACTTTTTGTATATATCGCGCGCGACATTACAGGCTGTCCCCTTGGCAATGCCGCCCAAATCAACAGCCTGTCCCGCCTTTTGCAGCATCACGGTACCCGCCGCCGCATCCAGCGTGATAGCGCTGTCATCCACAAGCGGCAGCAGCGCGTCACGCTCGCTTTGCGAAAGCACCCGCGGCGTGTCGGTGGTCACACCCCACGCAAGCGTCAGCGGCGCAATGGTCAGTGCAAACGCGCCATCGCTTTTTTGCAGCGAAAGCTCTTTTGCCTGCGTCAGCAGGGCAAGCGTCTGCGGCTTTACCGTGACCGGCTGCATCCCCGCCGCAGCGTTGATGGCGGCAATATCACTCTCGCTGATAAACAGCGACAGCTCGTTTTCAAAATTGCGCAGAGCCTGCTCCACCGCCGCCATTGCCTTTTCAGCGGCAGCGCCATAGGCTTTTTGCTCCATCACCGTGCTCATGATATAGGTGGTGGACTCAGCGCGTGTATTCTGCTTTTCGGTGTTCGTGCGCCAAAGCAACGCCAACAGCAGCGCCGCCGTCAGCACAACCGCTATCGCCGTCAGCACCGCTTGTTTTTTTTGTGGTTTTGCTTTCATTTTCCCGTCTCCCGCCGATTGCAGATGATACGATTGTAAATGTCTTTGCCGCGCGTGTCAAGTATGGCCCGCACGGATGTCAAAAGTATAAGCAATGTGCTAATTCTATCATAAATTACTTGCAAGTGCTACATGATTAGTGTAGAATAAAAATCAGTTTGATATTTGATAAATGTCTTGTTTCGGAAAGGAAATAACTGAAGATGAAAAAATTACTTGCCGTTTCGCTTTGCCTTTGCTTTTTGGCGCTGAGCCTTGTCGCCTGCGGCGGCGTAAAAGCCAGTGTGCCCGATATTGCCGCCGCTGTGGAGACCGCTGCGGCGGTTGCAAGCCCCATTGCCATTGATGACGATGAGCTGCACTATGCCATGGGGCTTACCGCTGAGAACATTGCCGAGTACGCAGGCTCGCACACGGGCGTTTCCGGCTCCTCGGGCACGGTGCTCGTCGTGAAGGCCGCCTCCGGTAAAATCAGCGAAGTGGAAAAAGAGCTGAAAAGCTATTGCGCCACCAACGCCGATTTCCTGTCGAACTACCCCGAATTTGCCACCGCGCAGGCGCAGGCCGCAGACGGGCGCGTTGTCGTCAAGGGTGACGTTGCCGTGCTTGCCATTGCCGCACCCGACATCGACTATGCCGCCGTGGACACCGCCATTGAGGGCGCGCTGAAATAGCTTTTTGTTTCCCCTCGCTTTCCTAACCCATCCAACCGCAAACGCCGGTACATTCAAGGGGATTTCGCTGCTGACGGCAAGCCCCCCGCACGTACCGGCCTTTTGTTTTCTGCCACCCGCTGCCTATTTTCTTCCTTGTGAGGTAAAGTCATGGTTTTCAGCACGGTTTTATTTTTATTCCGGTTTTTGCCCATCACGCTGGCGCTTTATTATCTTGCCCCCGCGAGACTGAAAAACACAGTGCTGTTTTTGTGCAGCCTTGTGTTCTATTCCTGGGGCGAAGTAAAGCTGTTCCCCGTCATGGTGGTTTTAATCCTTGTCAACTACCTCTCCGGCCTGTGCATCAAAAGATTTGACAACAATCCGGCGCTGCGCCGCCTGTTTCTGATCCTCAGCATTGTGCTCAGCCTTGGGATGCTGTTTTTCTTCAAGTACACAAACTTTTTCATTGCCAATATCAACGCCGTATTCGGCACGGCTATCGGCACCCTGTCGCTCACGCTGCCGCTTGGCATCAGCTTTTACACGTTCCAAACCATGAGCTATTCCATCGACGTGTACCGGCGCGAGGTAGACGTGGAATACAACATCATCAACTTTGGCGCGTATGTTGTCATGTTCCCGCAGCTGATTGCCGGCCCGATTGTAAAATATCGCGATGTCGCCGAGCGTTTGCATGTGCTGAAGGGTCGTGTCACGTTCAGCCGCGTGGACGAGGGCATTGCCTTTCTCATTTTCGGCCTTGCCAAAAAGGTTCTGCTCGCGGACGGCATCAGCGCACTGTGGTATGATGTGACGGGGCATCAGGTGGGCAACCTGTGGGAGGCCGGTGTCGGTCTTGCCAATGCTTCCACACCGCTTGTCTGGCTTGGTATCATTGCGTATACGCTGCAAATTTATTTTGATTTTTCGGGCTACTCGATGATGGGCATCGGCATGGGCAAGATGCTGGGCTTTGACTTTCCCGACAACTTTAACCTGCCGTATATTTCGCGCAGCATCACCGATTTCTGGCGGCGCTGGCATATCACGCTGTCGAGCTGGTTTAAAGAATATGTGTATATCCCACTGGGCGGCAACCGCAAGGGCATGAAGCGCCAGCTGCTGAACATATTTATTGTTTGGTTTTTGACCGGCTTTTGGCACGGCGCAAACTGGAACTTTATTTTTTGGGGACTTTACTATTTTGCGCTGCTGATGCTGGAGAAGCTTTTCCTTCTGAAATATCTTGAAAAGGGCAAAATCTGGCCGCACCTTTACACGATGTTCTGTGTGGTTGTCGGCTGGGCGTTTTTTGTGGGCAGCGACAAGGGCGTTACGCTTCCGCTGCTGTTTTCCAAGCTGTTTTTGCCGTCGGGCGGCGTATCGGCGCTATACTTTTTGCGCAACTACGGGCTGCTGCTTGTCGTGTGCATCTTCTGCTGTACGGCGCTTCCGCAAAAATTTTATGATAAAATCAAGCACAATCAGCTGCTGCGCGGGCTTTTGCTGGGCGTGCTGCTGCTTGTCACGGTTGCCTATATGGTGGATGCCACCAATAGTCCGTTCCTGTATTTCAGATTTTAAGGAGATGGTGAAGCATGCAAAAATGGAAACGTCGCCTCCAGAAATACCCGCTTGTCTTTCTGTTCTTTTTTCTGCTGTTCGGCTTTGCCGTGCTGGACTCGCAGTGGCCCAAGCGCCCCTATTCCGAGCTTGAAAATCGACCGCTGGCACAGTACCCTCCCATCACCGCAAAGGGGCTTGCCACAAATAAGTGGATGGTGAATTACGAATCCTATGTAAAGGATCAGTTTGCGTTCCGCGACACTTGGATTGATTTAAAAAGCCGCACCGAGGGTGTGCTGCTCAAAACCGAAAACAACGGCATCTGGTTTGGCAAGGATCATTATTTGTTCGCAAAATTTCTGGGCTTGGCGGACGAGACGCAGTACAAGGACAATGTATACGCGCTGTCAAAATTTGCGGCGCGCCATCCGGGGCAGGTTGATGCCATCATTGTGCCGTCCGCAAGTGCTGTTTTGCAGGACAAGCTTCCGTTTGCCGCGCCCGTTTTGAACGAGGACAGCTACCTTGACACAATTTTTGCACAGCTCAAGGATGCGGGTGTCAACACCTGTGATGTGCGCAGCACCCTGCGGGAGCACGCGAACGACTATATTTATTACCGCACCGACCACCACTGGACAAGCGCGGGCGCGTACCTTGCCTATGCGCAGTACGCAAAGGCAAAGGGCTTGCCGCTGTTTGACACGGCCGCTGCCCCCGCCGTAGAGGTGCCGGATTTTTACGGCACGCATTACTCCAAGGCGCGCAACTATAACGTGGTGACGGATACCATCACCTACTACGACTTGCCCAATACACTGACCGTATCAAAGCACGATCCGCAAAACAACGTGCAAATTGAGGAGGGCAGCCTGTACGACACCGCAAAATTTGACACGCGCGATAAATATGCGGCATTTTTGCGCGGCAACAATGGCTATTCTGTTTTGCAGGGCAACGGTACCGGCAGCATTCTTGTTGTCAAGGACAGCTACGCCAACAGCTTTATCCCCTATCTTGTGGCGGACTATGCCACCATCGGCATTGTGGATTACCGCGACAACGTGCAAAAGCTCGACAGCATTATGGCGGAGGGAAGCTACGACACGGTGCTGTTCCTTTACAGCTTTGACGCATTTACCACCGACAGAAACTTTGCGGCAAAAATTATAAAGCCGTAACACCGATTTTTCATCCAAGAGGCGAACAAATTCGCAAGGATATTGATGTCCCGCACGAAAAGCCGCGAGCCGACGCTCTGCCATGTGTCCATGGCCGTGCGTCGGCTCGCTTTTATTTTTGACGGTACTCGGTCGGACTTTTTGCGTCATCGGTCAATTTGCGGTGCATTATCGTCAAAATTGATGCGTCTTTCCTCGATGACAAGCGGCCTGTCAATAATGCGGGCATTCATGTTCAAGATATACTCGCCCACAAGTCCGATAAAAAACAGCTGCACCCCGCCAAGCAGTGCGGACACAATCAGCATCGGGGCAAAGCCCGCCACAAAGCGCTGCCAGAAGACCAGTTTCATCACAAGATAAACAAGCGCCACAAGAAAGCTGACACCCGCGATAAAAAAGCCGCCAAACGTGGCGAGGCGCAAGCCTACCTTCGTATAGCTTGTAAACGACAGCATCGCCGCATCGTACAGGCTGTACCAGTTGTTGTGCGTTTTCCCCGCGCGGCGCTGCGGCTGCTCGTAAGGGATTTTCGCGTGGTCAGGGGCATATTCAGCCACAATCCCGCGCAAAAACGGAGAGGCATCATGCAGACTGCGCAAAATGTCAAGAAAACTTTTGTCGTACAGGCCAAAGCCTGTAAAATGCTCTATCTGCTCCACATCACTCATTTTTTTTATCACGCGATAATAGCAGCTGCGCAGAAAATAGACAAATCCGTTTTCCTTGCTGCTTGTCTTGATGGCACATACCACGTGCGCACCCTTTTCCCACTCTGCCACAAGCTTCGGAATCATTTCGACAGGATCTTGAAAATCTGCGCACAGGGCTATTGTGCAATCGCCCGTGGTGCTGCACAGACCATGGTACGGGCTGTTGAACTGACCGAAGTTTTTGATATTGAAAATGGCTTTGACGTGCTTATCCTCTGCGCACACCTGCTGAATCACCACACGCGTTTTGTCCTTTGACTTGTTGTCAATGAACAGAATCTCGTAGTCGTATTGCGGCAGTGTGTTTTGCATTTCATTGCGCACGGCCTCGTAGATGGCGCGCACATTTTCCTCCTCGTTATAGCAGGGTATCATAATAGAAATGCATTTTTTCTGTGTCATGCCTGTTCCTCTTTCATCCATGTAATCGTTTTTGCAATGCCCTGCGCAAAGGAATTGCGCGGCACAAAGCCCGTATCGCGGGTCAGCGCCGTCAAATCCGCCTGCAAGTGCATCACCTGCTTTTCCCCGTAGGGCACCGCGCCAAGCCCGAGCGTCAGCGACGGATTGACCGCGTCGCGCATTGCTTCAAGGTAGTCGCGAAGCGGCTTTGCCTGTCCGCTACCCAGCGGATATACTGCGCCGTCACGCCCTTTTTCCGCCATGGCAACAAGTGCCTCGGCAGCGTCTGCGCTGTACAAAAAGTCCCAAAGCTGCTCGCCCTTGGTGCAGGCGGGCGTTTCGCCTTGCAGCAATGTGCGCAGCACGCTGCTGACCATGGTGCCCGCGCCGTCATACGGGCCGTACACGCTGAGCACGCGCGCCCAGATATGCCGCAGCCCCAGTGACTGCGCTTCCACACGGCTCATTTGTCCCGCGCACAGCTTTGCCATGCCGTAGCCGTTCTCCGGAAAGGCCGGTGTTTCGGGCATCAGCGCACCCTCGGCGCGGCCGTATTCTGCCTGACTGCCCGCGCCGACAAACACTTTGCACCCAAGCTGCTTTGCCGCGCGCACCGCATCCAATGTATGGCGCACATTGCGCAGCTGGCTGTCTAGCTCATTGCGCGCCGCCGCGCCAAATGTATTTTCCCACGCCAGATGAAAAAATGCGTCCACGGACGGGGGAATATGCTGCGGCAAATGGGACAATTCCGACAGTGCGCACGGCACGGGGATCACGCCATAGGCGCGCGCCATCTCTGTCATCCGTACTGCGCGCGGAGAATCCGGACGCAGCACCGCGTAAACCGTGATGTCTTTTGCCCGCAGCGCGCGCAGCAGCGCCATGCCGATGGCACCGGTCGGGCCGGTGACGACTACTGCTCGCATGGAAAAAGCTTCTTTTTGATTTTGCCGCAGGGGCAGCGGCGCGCTGTTCTCCGCCGTCATCTCATTCCTCCGGCAGCAGCGGAATCAGCATGTTGCGCGCCAGCTCCTCACGCGGCAGAAAAGGTGCCAAATCCTCAAGCGGCGGCGACACCATTGTGCCGTCGGGCAGACGTTTGCTGGCAGCTTTCGGTTCAAAAACCTGCTCCGCACTGACAAACACCTCGCCGATCGCCGCACCCTGCGCGGCAAAAACGCCGTCCAGCATCTGCTGCAATTCTCCGTTTGCGCGCGCGGCAAAATACGGATAGCCATAGGCTTCCGCCAACTTTTCCAAAATCGGAAAGCCCAGGTCATGGCTTTCGGGGCCGATGCCTACCGTGCAGTGCTCGGCAAAAATATTGTGCTGCGTCTGCCGAATGGAATGATATCCCGCGTTGTTGATGACAAACAGCTTAATGGGCAGGTGGTTTGTCAGAATGGTTTGCAGCTCCTGCAAATTCATTTGCAAACTGCCGTCACCCGTGACGCAGACAATTTCTTTGTCACCCATCGCGCGGCACACGCCGATAGCCGCCGGCAAATCATAGCCCATGCTGGCAATGGCGCTGTTGATGATAAAACGCTGTCGCTTTTTAATCTCATAGCCGTGACTTCCCACCACGCACGCGCTGCCGTTGCCGACCACCGTTGCATAGCCCTCGGGCAGACGGTGCGAAAGCTCTTTGATAAAGGCATAGACATTTGCCGCGCGCGTGTCCGCATAATGCTGCGGCAGTACAACGGGATATTTTTTCTTCCAGTCGCGGCAAATCTGCTGCCACCCGTTTTCGGGATAAAACGGCTTATCGGACGGCATACAGCTTTCCAGTGTGCGCAAAAAGTCGCCCGCGTCCGCCTGGATAGGCATTTCCACATGTAACGAGGGTTTTTTCAGCTCCTCAGCGTCCACGTCCACCATAATGACATAGGCGGCGCGCGCCCACGATGTCCAATGGTAGCCTACCTGCCGAAGGGACAAACGGTTGCCGATTGCCAGCACAAGATCGGCGTTCTGCACGGCAAAGTTGCCCGCGCGGTCGCCCATACTGCCGCCGCGCCCCACATACAGCGGGTCTGCGTCTGCCATCATATCAATATTGTCCCAGCCCGTCACAACGGGCAAATTGAGCAGCGGCACAAGGCGTTCAAATACATCAAACGCGCCGGCAAGCCGCACACCGTTGCCCGCGTACAGCACGGGACGCTTCGCCTGTGCAAGCTTTGCAAGCACCGCCTGCGCCACATTTTTTTGCATCGCAGGTGCCAGCGCCGCCGCATTTTCGGCGGGGTCATAGGCCGGCAGGTCGTCCGTTTCAATCATACAGCCCTGATAATTCAGCGGTATGTCTAGCCAGCACGGCCCCGGACGGCCATGCGTGGCAAGATAAATTGCTTTTTCCAGCGCATAGCGAATGCGCAGCGGATTTTCAATCATCTCGCAATACTTCGTCATGCACGCGACTGCCTTTATGATATCAAATTCCTGATCGCCGCCGGCTCGAATGTCCACGCCCATCCCGCGCGCGGTGGTGTCGTAGCGCACCTGTCCCGAAAGCACAAGCATGGGGATAGAGTCAAGCCAGCCGCCCACAACGCCGGTGATGGCGTTGGTGCCGCCCGGCCCCGTGGTAACGCACACCGCCGCCAGCTTATTGTGTACGCGCGCATAGCCCTCTGCAGCCATGGCGCAGGCTTGCTCGTGGTGGTTGTAAAGAACCCGCAGCCCCGCACAGTGACCCAGTGCATCGTTGAGGTGCATTGCGCCGCCGCCCGTAACCGAAAAAACATCCGTTATGGCATGCTCTGTTAAAAAACGCGCGACATAGTCCGCCAAACGTATCTGCATAATCTTCTCCTTTGGTGCCCCTTTTCACTATTTAAACGTCCAAAACTTATTGAGGATAAAATTGAGTGGTATTGTAATGACGAGATTGATGACAGGGGCAATCCATTCCGATACACCCCAGTACTGCACCTGCAAAATCAGCAGACCCTGCGAGAGCAAAAATGTTGCGCCGTAGCTTAAATACGACTTCAAAAGACGGCGTAATAGTTCCCCCGCCGCATTGCTTTTGCTTTGAAACACAACCTTGTTTCCCCAAAAAAAAGCATTGGCAACGCTGACAATCCAGCCGACAAAGCCGCCCCACAGGTAGAGCGCCGGGTCAATCCACACAAAGATATAGTAGATGGCAAGCGAGAGAGCGGTGTTGCTGAGCCCCACAATGCCAAACTTGAAAAACTGCCAAACAAACTGCCAAAATTCCGTTTTGTTGTGGATTCCAAGCTTTTCAAACAATTTTTTCATTGATTCACCGCAGCACAAATTGTTTCTGCCATAAAGTCAATCATCTCGTCGGTCATGCCGGGATATACGCCCACCCAGAAGGTGTCGCGCATGATGCGGTCGGTGTTTTCAAGGTTGCCGATGACGCGATAGCCCGTGCCCGTGGCACGCAATTCATCAAAGCACGGATGCTTGATCAAATTGCCGCTGAACAGCATGCGCGTCTGCACGCCATGGCTCTCGATATAGCGCACGGCGCTCTCGCGGTCAACGCCCTCTTTTACAGTCATCAAAAAGCCGAACCAACTGGGTACGCTGTTCGGTGCCGGTTCCGGTAAAATCAGCTTGTCCGCCGCATTGCCGAGCGCCGCGTGCAGGCGATCCCAATTGTGGCGGCGGCGCTCAATGAACGCCGGGAATTTTTTTAACTGCTCACAGCCGATCGCCGCCTGCAGATCCGTAACCTTGAGATTGTACCCAAAATGGCTGTACACATATTTGTGGTCGTAGCCCTTTGGCAATTCGCCGTACTGTCCGTCAAAGCGATGCCCGCACAAATTGTCGCGGCCGGAGGGGCAAACGCAATCGCGCCCCCAGTCACGAAAAGAGTTGATCAGCTTGTGCAGCAGCGCGTCGTTTGTGTAAACCGCGCCGCCCTCGCCCATCGTCATGTGATGCGGCGGATAAAAGCTGCTGGTGCCGATGTCGCCGACCGTGCCGGTATAGCACGTCTCGCCCCCCATTGTATAACGGCTGCCCAGCGCGTCGCAGTTGTCCTCCACAAGCCACAGCTTGTGCGCGTCGCAAAAGGCGCGCACCGCGCCAAGGTCAAACGGATTGCCCAACGTGTGGGCGACCATGACGGCCTTTGTTTTTTCGCTGCGCGCCGCTTCCAGCAGCGTCACATCAATGTTATACTGCGGAATGGTCACGTCCACAAACACCGGTACCGCGCCAAACTGAAGGATGGGCGTGACAGTCGTCGGAAAGCCGGCCGCCACCGTGATGACCTCGTCCCCGCGTTTGATGCGGCGCTCGCCAAGCTCCTGTGCGGTCAGCGCCGTAAATGCCAGCAGATTTGCCGAGGAGCCGCTGTTGACAAGGCTTGTATATTTTACGCCAAGCCATGCGGAAAATTCTTTTTCAAAGGTATCCGCAAAGCGGCCTGTTGTCAGCCAGAAATCCAGCGCGGAATCGACAAGACTGCACATCTCTTTTTCGTCAAACACGCGCGCCGCATAGGTGATGCGATCGCCCGCCTGAAACGGCTCTTTCTTTTCTTTAAAGGCATGGTAATACTCCGCCACATTTTCTAAAATGGCGGCGCGCGCCTCTTGCTCGGTCTTCCACTTTGCCATTTATTCGTCCTCCGTATAGGCTTCAATTTGCTCTTGCATCAACGCGTTTATATCCTCGCCCGCAAGCCAGCCCCTGTACCATGCGCAGGTATACTCCATCGTCTCGTCGATATGCCATGTGGGCTGCCAGCCGAAAACGGATTTCAGCCTGCTGCAATCAAGCTTTAAAAAGCTTGCCTCGTGCGGCGCATCCGGCTCGGATTGATCAAGCCAGCAGGCATCCCCGCCCCAAGCAGTACAAAACAGCTCCGCCAGCGTGCCTGTCGCAACGCAGTCGCAGTCATCCGGTCCGACATTGTAATAACCCGCATATTTTTTGTTTTCGCACTGCCTTTGTGCAATCATCAGATAGGCAAACAGCGGCTCCAGCACATGCTGATAGGGTCGTGTAGAGCTTGGATTTCGCACGATAATCGGCTTATTTTTCTGCATCGCGCGCACACAGTCGGGAAGGATGCGGTCGTTTGCAAAGTCGCCGCCGCCGATCACATTGCCCGCGCGCGCCGTAGAAACAGCAACGCGTCCATCCGCAAAAAAGCTGTTTTTGTAGCTGTGCGTGACAAGCTCCGAACAGCTTTTGCTGTTGGAATAAGGGTCAAAGCCGTCGAGCGCATCGCTCTCGCGGTAGCCATATGCCCACTCGTTGTTGTGGTAAACCTTGTCGGTTGTCACGTTGAGAAAGCTTTTGACCGTATCGCTTTGCCGCACACATTCGAGCAAATTCACCGTGCCCATGACGTTTGTCTCATAGGTGCCGCGCGGGTCTTTATAGCTGTCACGCACAAGCGGCTGCGCCGCAAGATGCAGGACAATTTCCGGCTGCGCGGTGACAAACGCCGCTTGCAGCGCCGCAAAATCGCGCACATCGCCGAGGACGGAGTGCATTCCCTTTTCAAGCCCCGCAAGCATAAATAAGCTTGGATTCGTGGGCGGCTCCAGCGCATAGCCGGTGACAAGCGCACCCGCGCCTGTCAAAATTTTACACAGCCATGCGCCCTTAAAGCCCGTGTGTCCGGTGACAAACACGTGTTTTCCGCGCCAAAAATCTGCATCAAACATGGATTATTCCTCCCATACCTTCCACGGCGCATGACCGCTTTGCCACTGCTCCTCAAGCTTTTCTTTTTCGCGCTGGGTGTCCATGCACTGCCAAAAGCCGTTATGCCGATAAGCCATCAGCTGTCCGTCACGCGCAAGGTTTTGCAGCGGCGTTTTTTCAAGCACGGTGCTGTCGTTTTCAATATAGTCAAACAGACCCGGCTCACATACCATATAGCCGACATTAATCAAGCTGCCGTCGCTGTCCGCTTTTTCTCGAAAACCGGAAACAGCGCCATCCTTTTCGATATCCAACACGCCAAAGCGCTGCCCCACATTGACCGTGGACATTGTGCAAAGGCGACCGTGCGTCTTGTGAAACGCAACAAGCTTTGCAATGTCAATATCGGACACACCATCGCCGTAGGTCAATAAAAACGGCTCGCTCCCGACGTATTTTTGAATGCGCTTCACACGACCGCCCGTCATGGTGTTCAGACCCGTATCCACTACTGTGACCTTCCACGGCTCGGAGTAATTGTCGTGCACCTCCATGGAATTTTGCTGCAAATCGAATGTAATGTCGGACATATGCAGAAAATAATCCGCAAAAAACTCCTTGATGACGTGCTGCTTATATCCGGCACAAATAATAAAATCGTTGATGCCATAGTGCGAATAAAGCTTCATAATGTGCCATAAAACGGGGCGCTCGCCAATTTCAATCATCGGCTTGGGCTTCAAATGGCTCTCCTCGGAAATACGGGTGCCAAAGCCGCCCGCCAGAATCACAGCTTTCATGAATCATGCTCCTTATCTCTCTGTTATTTTTATCTTACGCTGTCTGATCCATTTTTTTTGGGAGAAAACGCATAAAAGATCACGGGCTTTGATTGCTGTGCAAGAATTTCGTTGTTGTAATAGCCTTCCACTGTTTGCGCATCTTGATAGCGATTTGCCCATTCGTCCGCATCAATTTTTCCAAACACCTCGTTGTTCTCCCAGCACTCTCTGCTCATGGCAACCGCCCCGGCCGCCTGCTGGCGCCGCCGTAAAATTTCATCCGGATATTCCCATGGGACGTTATTGCCCGGCACCCAGATGATGTTTTCGGTAGGGGGATTGAACAGAGCATTATAATAGGTGGCATCCCAACCATATACGGCGGTTCCCTGCGGAAACTGCGAGGTTATTTGCACTTTCATCTGTTCCACCCCTGCCATCGTCTGATTGCAGCGCGTCTCCACCACATTGGTGGGCAGCTCTGCCACCATCGCAGCGCACAGGCATACCGGAATGACAAGCAAAACAAGCCCCGCCCCCTGCTTCAAGCTTGTTACAAGCTGCTGCACAGCCGTCGCCCCGCACGGTGCCTGCCGCGCACAAAAGCGTTCCACCGCAACAAGCATGCACACCACAAGGGGCAAATATCCAATGTAGAAATTCCCGTATGTTGCGCGGTTGAAAAAATAAACAAGCGCGCCAAGCCCCATCACGGCACTAAAAAACACAAGATCCAGATCAAAGCGTTTTTGCGGTACCGCTCTTGCCAACGGCAAATTCGCCATTCCCTGTGCCGCGTCATACAGCAGCAGCAGAAAAGCGGGCACCCACGGCGCGACCAATGGCAGCGCACCGCCTTCAAACATCTTGTCACGCACGGTTTCAAGCAGCGGGTACAGAAACAGCTGAAAAGAAATTGCATCGCCCTTCCAAACAAGTATGTTCAGTGCGCTTGTAATGCCCCATGCACCTGCCAAGGCCGCCGCCGTAGCAACCACCGCCTGAGCTATCTGCCAAGGCACTTTTTTGGGCTGCGTTCTGCGCGTCATCAAGCAGTAGCCATGCAGCACGCCCCACGCTATCAGGCCGGTCATTCCCGTATCGTTCGACCAGATTGCCCCCATTGCGGCAAGCGCATAGCCACCCGCGAGGCCACAGACAAAAAAGCGATGATCTCTTGCATCCACACGCTTTAAAAACCACGCGCCAAACGCAAGCAGCAGCGCTTGAAACAGATACCGATGCGGATAGCCCTGCGCATAGAGCGTTGTCTGCTTCAGCAGACGAAACAGCAGCATCCCAACGCCTAAAAACCGAAGCCAAAATCTTTTTGTCACGCAGGAAATCACATAGCACATCGCCAGCATAACGACACCCGCTTCCAGCGCCGTAAGCGCGGCGCAGGTGTACGGCGTAAAGCCCCCAAGCAGCCAGAAAAACGGCGCTTGCAGCATCCCGTAATGGCCGTAAAAGCTGGCGGTAATCTCATCGACCGGTATCCCGCGCACCAGAGAAAACGTGCTAAACCAATATGCCTCATAATCCGAAGTTATTCGCATGCTATTCGGCGTATAGCTTGTCCATGCCACGGCTGCAACGGCTAGGACAATGCCAACTGCAAAAAGTATTTTAGCCCACTGCGGATTCATGGCACGCAGCGGGCGTTTTTGCAGCAGGTGCCATGCCGCCACCGTGAGAATGGCGCTTGCCGCAACGATGCATTTTACGCGAAAACCCACATAGTGCTCATACTCTGTGCCGAGCATAGTTTTTACAAACGGCATGCACGCTATGGCAAACACCAAAGCGCCCACGGGGATCAGCATCGCAATCAGGTGCCGGGTATAACCGTCCTTCCATACAAAGCCCCGCTTTTTGAGCAGCGCATTGCAGCAAAAAAACGCCGCTGTGAAAAGGAGCAGACATACAACATACCTTACAATGTGTGAAATAGCCGGCACTGTCTGCGCTTGCAGCTGTGCTTGATACAGCCGCTCGGACATCCACATCCACAGCAGCGCCGCCGCACTTGCCGCGGCAAAGGATATGGTACGATACAGCCTGCACCGATTTTCCTCTCCCATTCTATTTCACTCCCGTAAACTTTTATTTTTAATTATACCACATTGCGGCGCGTGCGTACAGCCATTTTACTTTCCTTTGGCACCGGAATCTCCGCCCTTGCCGTACCGGCACCGCCACAATATTTTTCTGCCGCTGACCGTGCCGAATGGAACAAAATAAGAGGATACTCTGTGCCGGCTTTTTTTGCTGCATACGGTTTCATGCAAGGAAGATAGCAGTTCGCCTATGCATTGATGCTTTTTACAGTCTGTGAAACTGCGATAGCTCCCCGCGCGGGGCGATTCTATGTGCCGGTCATAGACGATATTACCATTCTCATCCTAAATGAAACCGCTGTCATTGATAAAAATCCGGCTTGCAGGTGCGCCCAAGGCACGCTTGCAAGCCGGATTTTCTTCTTTGTTATCATCCTGTTTTCTATCAAAAGATTGAAAAACGGCGCTGCGGCTCGTCTCGTTCGCAGGAATTTTCAGTGTCTGCCAAGGATGCAGGCGCGCACCGCTTTAATCATCGGCTTCCTCCTGTGCCTGCTCCTCATCGCTTTGCGCATTTTGCTCATCCACAAGCCGTTCCCATTCGGCAAAGACTTCTTCCTGATGAAAGCGCTTGTCGTCAAGCGCATCGCACACCTCGCGCAAACGAACATGGTCACGCAGAATTTCGGGGTCGTTCACGTCACCCTCAAGCGCCACAATATCAGCCCCCAGCGTTTCCAGCTCCTCCTCCAGTGCCTTGATGCGCTGGCGCAGCTCTGCGCGGCGGCGGCGCTGTTCTTTGCCGTAGCCCGGCTTTGTCTCCGCAGCAGCCGGCGCTGCCTCTGCCCGCACAGCGGGAGCCTCGCGCCGGTGCAGCAGGGCATCGTAGCTTTCATAAAGCGTAGACCCGCCATTCTCAAGATACAGAATAGGACAGCCGAGACTGTTCATCAAATAGCGGTCATGGGTGACGAGCACAAGCGTGCCCTCGTAATCGTTCAGCGCCGCGCCAAGCGATTCCCGCGTATAAATATCGAGATGGTTCGTCGGCTCGTCTAAAAAAAGCAGGTTCGGGTTTTCAAGCAAAATCTCCGCAAAACGCAGCCGCGCAAGCTCCCCGCCCGACAGTGCCGCGCAGGGCTTGAATACATCCTCGCCCTTAAAGTTCAGCTTGGCAAGATGACTGCGTGCCTCAAGCTCTGTAAATTTCGGATGCTTATCCCAGATAGCGCTGAGCGCCGTGCCACCGCGCCGCAGCTGCTGCTGCTCGAAAATAGACACCTTTGCCCCCGCGCCAAGACGCACAGTGCCTGTGTCCGGCTTTAGTTTTCCATCCAGAATGCGCAGCAACGTGGATTTTCCCGCGCCGTTCGGCCCCGCAATGACAAGGCGCTCGCCGCGCTTCACCTGCAAGGTAAGGCTCTCTACAAGCTTTTTCCCACCGAGAGCAATCGACACATTTTTAGCGGTCAGCAGCTCGCTGTACGGCGTGACATCGAAGGTAAAGCGAAATTTAAGCCCCGCGTGCTGCGTGCGCGGCGCGGCGGTAATATCCAGCTTTTCCAGTTGCTTGCGGCGGCTTTGCGCCATTTTTGTCGTGCTGGCGCGCACGAGATTGCGCGCGACATAATCCTCCAGCTTTGCAGCCTTTTCCACATCTGCGTCATGCTGCTTTTGCTGCAGCGCCACGGCCATCTCTTTTTGCGGCAGATACGCCGAATAGTTGCCCTTATAGGCGCACAGTCCGTTGTCCTCCACCTCAAAAATGCGGTTGCACACGGCATCCAGAAAATAGCGGTCATGGCTGACAACCAGCACCGCGCCCGCATAGCTTTGCAGATAATTTTCAAGCCACTCCATCGTCTCAAAATCAAGATGATTCGTCGGCTCATCCAAAAATAAAACGTCCGGTCGTTGCAGCAGTAGCTTTGCAAGGCAAAGCCGCGTGTGCTCGCCGCCCGACAGCACCGCCACGCTCTTGTCGTAGGTGCTTGCGGGGAACGCCATGCCGTTCAGCACCTTTTTGATTTGTGTGTCCATGTTGTAGCCGTCCGCCGCATCAATGACGGCGGTCAGCTGCGCATGGCGCGAGAGCAGCGCGGTGTCCTCCGGCGCGGCGGCAAGCTGCGCGTTGACCGTCTTTAACGCATCCAGCGCCTCCAGCACCGTGGCAAAGGCGTTTGTCATCTCCCCGTACACGGTACACTTTGGATCAAGCGCACCGTTTTGCTCAAGATAGCCAAGCGTCGTGCCGCGCGCAAAGGCAATGCTGCCGCCGTCCGGCCGCAGCTGACCGATAATCAAGCGGATGAACGTTGTTTTTCCCGCGCCGTTTTCCCCGATGATCCCAACGCGATCCTGTTGACCCACAATGGCGCTGACATCCTTGAGAACGACGTCAGCGCCAAAGCTTTTTTGTAAATTTTGTATGGTTAAAAGCATGTTGACCCTTTATATGACCTGTTTGATTGGTTGAAAAATCGCACAGTTCTATTTTTTGAATACTTTATTCAGCAACGAAATGGCAAGGCTGATCACGCCCATGACGATAAAAATACCGCACATGCCCATCAGCATAATGCCGAGTGATTGTACTACTTGATTCATGTCTGTCTCCTTTTTTATCGCACTTCTCTGCGTGTTATCGTGCCACAAGATTTAAAATCAAGCCGCCCGCAATGACGCTGGCAATCTGACCGCCCACATTCACGCCCGCGGCGTGCATGAGCAGAAAGTTCTGCGGGTCTTCTTTGAGGCCCATTTTATGCACCACGCGGCTGCTCATGGGGAACGCCGAAATACCGCACGCGCCAATCATGGGGTTGATTTTTTTCTTGGTGAACAAATTGAGAAACTTTGCAAACAGCACGCCGCCGATGGTGTCAAACACAAAGGCAATCAAGCCAAGGCACATAATCATAAAGGTGCCCCAGTTGAGGAACAAATCCGCCTGCATCTTGGTGGCAACCGTGATGCCAAGCACAATTGTGATAAGGTTTGCCAAAACGTTTTGCGCCGTCTCCGAGATGCTGTTCAGCACACCGCATTCACGCAGCAGATTGCCGAACATCAAAAAGCCCACAAGCGCAACGCTGCGCGGTGCAACAAGCCCCGCGATGACGGTGACGACAATCGGGAACAGAATGCGCACGGTGCGGCTGATTTCCTTTGCCTCGTACGGCATGCGGATCATGCGCTCTTTTTTGGTGGTGACAAGACGGATGACCGGCGGCTGAATGATGGGCACAAGTGCCATATAGCTATATGCCGCAACAATAATCGCGCCGAGATATTTTGTGCCGTAATAGGTTCCCACAAAAATGGAGGTCGGACCGTCCGCCGCGCCGATAATTGCGACACTTGCCGCGTCCTGCAAGCTGAACATCCCGGGAATCAACTGGTTGACCCCGCACGCCATCGTCAGCGTGAAAAAGATGCCGAACTGCGCCGCAGCGCCGAACAAAAGCAGCTTTGGGTTTGCAAGCAGCGGGCCAAAATCAATCATTGCCCCGATGCCGATAAACAGCAGCAGCGGGAACAGCTCATTCGCAATGCCCGCGTTAAACAGCGCCGTCAGCGCACCCTCCTCGGTGCCGGTGGGATAGACCTGCGTAATTGCGCCCGACAGCGGCAGGTTGACGAGAATTGCGCCGAAGCCCATGGGTAAAAGCAGACTTGGCTCCATATTCTTTTTAATCGCAAGATAAATAAGCGTGCCGCCAATTGCCCACATGGCAATCATTTTAATAATCTGAATCGTGGTCAGCCCCATGACTGTCCCGAACATCGCTTGGATAAAATTTGAAATTATTTCCATTTTTGCTGCTACTCCGTCCTGTTGTTTTTGTTTAAGCTTTCTGCTTTATGTGGCTGTCACACCACGCCAACACATCAGCGTATACGTCCGTGCGGTTTGTTTCGTTCAGCATTTCGTGCCGCCCGCCTTCATACAGGCGCAGCGAAACATCCGTAAGCCCCGCATCCTGCATCTGCGCGCAGACGCTCTGCACGCCTTTTCCGTAGTCGCCCACGGGGTCCATCGCGCCGGAAAAAAGATAAACCGGCAAATCCTTGTGCAGCTTTTGTGCCCACGCGGGCGCATTGACGGCCTTCAGCGTCGCCATCAGCTCGTGAAATGCGCTGACCGTAAAGGTGTAGGTGCATTTCGGGTCCTTGCTGTACGTGTCGACAATCTCCTTGTCGCGGGAAATCCAATCGTAAACAGTGCTTGGCTTGTCTATCTTTTTCAGATACGCGCCAAACGCCATATTGTGAACCAGCTTTGAGCGGTGCTGTGTCCCGCGTATTTTCCCGATGAGCGAGGTTAAAACCATGCCGATGCCGCCCAGCGGATTCGGTCCGCCCGTGCCGCTTAGGATAAGCCCCTGTATTGTCTCCGGATAGGTTCCGGCATACAGACGGGCAAAAAAGCTGCCCATGCTGTGTCCCAACAAAAGAATGGGCAGCCCCGGAAAGCGCTTGCTGGCGAGACAGTTCATGCGGTGCAGATCCTGCAGCACATATTTGCGGCCGTCCTTGTCCGCAAAATAGCCGTCCACGCCACCCTCGCCGCGGCTTGTTTCGCCGTGACCCAGATGGTCATTGCCGCAAACTGCGTAGCCGTGCTGTGCCATATAGTCTGCAAAAGCATCATAGCGACCGATGTACTCACACATCCCATGAGAAATTTGCAAAACCGCCTTTGGTTTGATCTCCTCGCAGGTGTAATAGTAGCCGACAATCTCGTCCGTACCGTTTGCAGATTTATACCGGACGGTGTCTTTCGTTACTTTCGACATTTTCCAGTTCCTCCTGTTCCATTACGATACCGGGTAACTCCAGAAAGCTGTGAATGATATAATCGGGCTGTGCACCGCCTTCCGGCAGGGGAGCATCCTTAAAATTGCACCAGCAGGTGGCAAGCCCCGCACCCGCGCCGCCCGCGATGTCCGCCTTGAGCGAATCGCCGACAACAAGCACCTTTTTTTGATTTTCGAT
>JAVXUG010000042.1:14735-20597 GCA_036642215.1 Ruthenibacterium sp. | reverse complement strand
TTTCTTATAGCAGTTTTCCCAGACGCTGATATTTTTTACAGCTTGCGAAACTGCTGTAGATCCCCTCGCAGGGCGATTCTATGTGCCGGATATAGCTGATGCATGGGTGCAATGTGAAATCACATTGCTATCGTTTCCCCCCTGCGGGGCATGCCACCCTAAAATAGGAGAGAGTGAATATGAATCATTGGAAAGCAGCCGATGCCGCAATGCAGAATACCTGCGTGGCATTTGGCTCATTTGACGGCGTGCATCTGGGTCACCGCGCCATTGTGGCCGAAATGCTGCGTCACGCCGACGCAACGCCCGTGGTGGTCAGCTTTGAGACACCGGATCAGCCGGTGCTGTACAGCGAAGATGAAAAAGCGGTTCTGCTGGAGGAGCTGGGCGTAGACACGCTGGTGTCATATCCGGCGGCAGAGGCGCAGGCCATGGAGCCGGCAGCGTTTGTCAAAGACGTGCTGGTGAAAAAGCTGGGTGCCAAGGTCATTGTCGTGGGCAAGGGCTTTGTGTTTGGCAAGGACGGCGCGGGCGATGTCGCGCTGCTGCAGCAGCTTGCGGGCGAATGCGGCTACGAGCTGACCGTGTGCGAGCCGGTGCTGTCTGCGGGCGAGGTTGTAAGCGCCGGTGCCATCTTTGCCGCGTTTGAGGCAAAGGATTTTGCAAGGGCGACAGAGCTGTTCGGACACACCTATATGATGCTGGGCGTTGTGGTACACGGCAAGGCAGAGGGGCGCAAGGTGGGAATGCCCACCGCAAACCTTGGCATACCGGACAATAAGCAGTATCCGCCGCACGGCGTGTACGCGACCATCTCCACACTGGACGGAGAGAAGCGCCGCGGCCTGACCAATATCGGGCTGCGTCCCTCGGCGGACACCATGCCGCACGCGACCGTAGAAACGTTTTTGCTGAACTTTAAGGGAGATTTATATGGCAAGCCCATGCGTCTTGACGTGCATCTGTATGTGCGCGGCGTGATCAAGTTTGCAAACCTTGAAGCGGTCAAGGAGCAGGTAAACAAGGATATCGAGCATGTGCACGAGTATCTGGAGCAAATCGGCCTTTGATGCCGTTTTACAAAAAAATTAACGAGCACGCCCCCCGCAGCCGTTGGCTGCGGGGGGCGTGCTCGTTTGCTTTCGGTAAAGTTAAAAGGCAAGTGCCTTTTTAAAATTACGCCTTGACAGAAGCAGAAGCGCTGGCAACAGCGGAATCAGCAGCCACAGAGGTTGCAACAGAGGAAGCGTCTGCCATAGAAGAAGCATCTGCCGTGGAGGAAGCATCGACAGCAGAGGTCGAAGCAGCCATAGAGGTAGAAGCAGAAGCAGCGGGTGCAGAAGCTGCAACAGAGGAAGCACCCTTGTCACCGCCGCAAGCGACCAGAGACAAAGCCAAAACGGCTGCGATAGAAAGTGTAATCAGTTTTTTCATTTTTTTCTCCCAAACCCTGTTCGTCTTTCTAACGGACGAATCAGAACAATTTTATTTGTGCGCGCAAGGCTTTGTACTGCTTGCGGCACGGTCTCTATCTTACCGCGTTTTGACGAAAAAAGCAACAATAAAACTGTGAAACCTTTGTGCAAATTAGATAACAAAAAGATTTCATTTTGGTGTCAAAAATACAGCCGGCGCACAAACCTTTTACGGTTCGTGCGCCGGCTGTATTTCATTTCTGCAAGGCTTGCCGCCGCTTTCCTCGGGCATGTTTGAAAACTCCATGCATTCGTCTTTTCACCCAAAATTCGTCCTGCACTGCGTTAGAAAAGCTTGACAAACACAAAGTGTGCCTACACTTTTCTGCCTTGCGCAGAACAAATTTTGTGAAAAAATCCAAACACAGCGAGTTTTCAAACACGCCCTAGAGCTTACTGCTTTTTACAGCTTGCGAAACCGCTGTAAATCCCCGCGCAGGGCAATTCGATGTGCCGGTCATAGACCGATGCACCGGTGTAATGTGAAATCACATGGCACGACAGCAGATGATCCTTTCGGAGAGAGGGTGCCTTGAAAGCGTGCGGAAAAATTATTGCTTGCGTGAATTTTTGATGGCAGCCTGTGCCGCCGCCAGGCGCGCGATGGGCACGCGGAACGGGGAGCAGCTGACATAATCGAGGCCAACGTTGTGGCAGAACTCGATGGACGTGGGGTCGCCGCCGTGCTCGCCGCAAATGCCAAGCCCGATGTCGGGGCGCACGCTGCGGCCAAGCTCTGCGGCCATTTTAATCAGCTTGCCGACACCCTTTTGATCTACGTGGGCAAACGGGTCGCTCTCGTAAATCTTGTTGTCGTAGTAGTAGCTGAGGAATTTGCCCGCGTCGTCGCGGCTGAAGCCGAACGTCATCTGGGTCAAATCGTTTGTGCCAAAGCTGAAGAACTCCGCCTCGGTCGCGATTTCGTCGGCGGTCAGCGCCGCGCGCGGAATCTCGATCATGGTGCCAACCTCGTACTTGAGGTCGCTGTTGCTCTCGTTGATGATGCGGTCAGCCGTGGCGACCACAACGTCCTTGACAAATTTCAGCTCTTTAATTTCGCCCACAAGCGGAATCATAATGTGCGGGACAATGTGCTTGCCGGTCGCCTTTACCACGTTGATGGCGGCGTTGATGACGGCGGTTGTCTGCATCTCGGCAATTTCGGGATACGAGACAGCCAGACGGCAGCCGCGATGACCCATCATCGGGTTAAACTCGTGCAGGCTGGCGATGACATTGTGCAGCTTTTCAACCGTGATGCCAAGCTCCTTGGCGATGTCGGCAATGTCCTCTGCCTTGGTGGGCAAAAACTCATGCAGCGGCGGGTCAAGGAAGCGAATGGTGACGGCGCGCTCGCCCATCACGGTGAACATGCCCTCAAAGTCGCCCTGCTGATACGGCAGAATTTTGGCAAGCGCCTTTTTGCGATCCTCGGTATTGTCCGCGACAATCATCTCGCGCATGGCTCTGATGCGGCTTGCCTCAAAGAACATATGCTCTGTGCGGCAAAGGCCGATGCCCTCTGCGCCAAAGTCGGAGGCCTGCTGCGCGTCGTGCGGGGTGTCTGCGTTGGCATACACCTGCAACTCGCGCACCGCGTCGGCCCACTCCATAAAGCGGCTGAAATCGCCGCCGATTTCTGCGGCGCGCGTGGCAACCTTGGCACCGTAGATATTGCCGGTGGAGCCGTCAATGGAAATCCACTCGCCCTCGTGATAGGCTTTTCCGCCCAGTGTAAATTGCTTTTTGTCGTAGTCCACAACAATTTCGCCGCAGCCGGAAACACAGCAGGTGCCCATGCCGCGCGCCACAACGGCAGCGTGGCTGGTCATGCCGCCGCGCACGGTCAAAATGCCCTGCGCAACTGCCATGCCCTCGATGTCCTCGGGGCTTGTCTCAAGACGGACAAGCACGACCTTTTTCATAGAGCCGTTTTCGACGGCTGCGGTGGCATCCTCGGCGGTAAAGACAACCTGGCCGCACGCAGCGCCCGGAGACGCGGCAAGCCCCTTGCCGATGACCTCGGCGGCCTTCAGCGCGGCGGGGTCAAACTGCGGGTGCAGCAGGCTGTCAAGCTGCTTTGGCTCCACGCGCATCACAGCCTCGCGCTCGGTCAAAACGCCCTCGTCCACAAGGTCGACGGCAACTTTTAACGCGGCGGCGGCGGTGCGCTTGCCGTTGCGGGTTTGCAGCATGTAGAGCTTGCCGTTCTCGATGGTGAACTCCATGTCCTGCATATCGCGATAATGATTTTCAAGGTTTGTCGCAATGGTGGCGAACTGCTCGTACACCTCGGGCATTTGATCCTTCAAATGCTTGATGGGCGACGGGGTGCGGATGCCGGCAACAACGTCCTCGCCCTGTGCGTTGATGAGATATTCGCCAAACAGCGCCTTTTCGCCCGTGGCGGGGTCACGCGTAAAGGCAACGCCCGTGCCGCTGTTGTCGCCGCTGTTGCCAAAGACCATGCTCTGCACGCTGACGGCGGTGCCCCAGTCGTAGGGGATTTCGTTCATGCGGCGGTAGGTGTTGGCGCGCGGGTTATCCCAGCTGCGGAACACGGCCTTGACAGCCTCCATCAGCTGCTCGGCGGGGTCGGCGGGGAAATCCTTGCCCATTTTGGATTTGTAAAGCGCCTTAAATTTCTGTACAAGCGCCTTCAGGTCGCCAGCGTCAAGGTCGGTGTCCTGCTTTACGCCCTTGGCCTCCTTCGCCTCGTCAATCAGCTTTTCAAACTCTGTCTTGCTCATCTCCATGACAACGTCGCTGAACATCTGCACAAAGCGGCGGTAGCTGTCATAGGCAAAGCGCGGGTTGCCGGTGAACGCGGCAAGCCCCTCGACCACTTCGTCGTTTAAGCCGAGGTTCAAAATGGTGTCCATCATGCCCGGCATGGAAGCGCGCGCGCCCGAGCGCACAGAGACAAGCAGCGGGTTTTTCGCGTCGCCGAAGTTTTTGCCCGTGATCTGCTCCATCTTCTTCATGCACTCGAAGATTTGGCTTTTGATATCGTCGTTAATCTGGCGATCATCGGCGTAATACTGGGTGCACGCCTCGGTGCTGACGGTGAAGCCCTGCGGCACGGGCATACCCAGATTGGTCATTTCGGCAAGGTTAGCGCCCTTGCCTCCAAGCAGCTCCCGCATGGAGCCTTTGCCCTCAGAGAACAGGTAAACATATTTGTGGCTCAAAGTTTTCTACCTCCAAAATTTTTGTGCAGCGTCCTCCGCAAAAAGCGGGATTTGCGCACGCGAGAACAAACGAATGGAATTTCGTTTGCCCATTTGCTCCCAATATTATAACAAACGTGCGCGTTAAAAGCTATACCCAAAAGCGGAAAATCGCAAGAAAAAGCCTGAAAATTCCGAATAGCTCCCAAAAAACGGCAAAATCGGGGCGAAAGGACTGCTTTGGTACGCTTAAAAATGTGCGCTGCGGTAAAAAAATTTGAAAAGTTGACAATTTGCCGCCTTTCCGCTTGCAAAAGCGCGCGCTACCCTCTACAATAAAGCTATTGACAATTGTGTAAACAGACAAAGCAAGCGGATTTCTTCGAAACGAAATCCAGGTGGCTTTGCAAGAGAAAGGGGCAGTTTCCTTTATGCCTGTGGAAGAAAACGCTAGGATGGAACAATATCGTAAGGCGCGCGCGGCACAGCAGACCTGCTTTGAAAGGCATCTGGCAGCGGGCGTGATTTTTTTGTCTCCGGACGGCATTCTCATTGACGACAGCGTTGTCATTGCGCCGGGTGCAACCATTTTGCCGGGCACCATTCTGCGCGGAAAAACGGTCATTGGCGCGGGCAGCGTCATCGGGCCGAACAGCCTGCTTCAAGATGCGTGCGTGGGCGAAAACGTAAGCTTCAACGCAAGTCAGGGCTACGCCTGTACCATTCAAAGCGGCGCGGCCATCGGCCCGTTCAGCCATATCCGGCCGGACAGCGTCATTGGGGAAAACGTACACCTCGGCGATTTTGTCGAGATTAAAAACAGCACCATCGGCGCGGGCACCAGCGTGAGCCATCTCACCTATGTGGGCGACAGCGATGTGGGCGCGGGGTGCAATTTCGGCTGTGGCGTGGCTGTGGCAAATTATGACGGCGCGGGCAAAAGCCGCTGTGTCATCGGGGATTACGCGTTTATCGGCTGCAACACAAACCTTGTCGCGCCCGTACACATCGGCGCGGGTGCCTATACCGCCGCGGGCAGCACCATTGTGAGCGATGTGCCCGCAAGCGCGCTTGGCATTGCGCGCGCAAGACAGTCGAATAAAGAGGGCTGGGCAGAGCAAAAGCTTGCGCCCTATCTTAAAAAGCAAAAGGAAAAGCTCGGGCGCGGATAAGACGCTTTTGCCGCGGGAGCAGCGCTTTGTCCCCGTCGGCGCAGA
>JAVXUG010000042.1:0-14635 GCA_036642215.1 Ruthenibacterium sp. | reverse complement strand
GGAGTGCTATGAATCTGCACGGAAAAGACATCAAAATTTTTGCGGGCAACTCAAACAGGCCGCTGGCGGTTGCCATGGCGGAGTGTCTTGGCATCAGCCTCGGACGGTGCGATGTGGGACAGTTCAGCGACGGCGAAACACAAATTTCCATTCACGAATCGGTGCGGGGCAGCGAGGTATTTGTGGTGCAAAGCACGTCCGAGCCGGTCAACGATAATCTTCTGGAGCTTTTAATTTTGACGGATGCGCTGCGGCGCGCAAGTGCGGGGCGCATCACGGCGGTCATGCCCTATTACGGCTATGCGCGGCAGGACCGCAAAAGCCGTGCGCGCGATCCCATCACGGCAAAGCTGGTTGCGGATTTAATTGTAACAGCGGGCGCAGACCGTGTGCTGACCATGGATTTGCACGCGCCGCAGATTCAGGGCTTTTTCAACATTCCGCTTGACCATATGCAGGGCGCGCCCATTTTAATTCCGTATTTCGAGCGCAAAATTGCGGCGTACAAAAGCAATGTTGTCATCATGTCGCCCGATCTTGGCAGCGTGGGGCGCGCGCGCACCTTTGCCGAGCGTCTGGGCACGCCGATTGCCATTGTGGACAAGCGCCGCCCCAGAGCAAACGAGTCCGAAATTATGAACATCATCGGGGATGTTGTCGGCAAGGATGTCATCATTGTGGACGATATGATTGACACGGCGGGCACGCTGACAAACGCCGCAAATGCCATCAAGGCGCGCGGCGCAAAAAGCGTGTGCGCCTGTGCCACACACGCGGTGCTGAGCGGCCCCGCCATCGAGCGCATCCAAAGCAGCGCGCTGACGGAGGTTGTTTTGCTGGACACCATTCCGCTTCCGGCGGAAAAATGCATTGACAAATTCAAGGTGCTCAGCGTGGCACCGGTGCTGTCGGAGGCCATTGCCCGCATTTACAGCGACAAGCCGGTCAGCACGCTGTTTGTGTAATGCCGCTCTTTAAAAGAAACGAAAAAAAACGGGAAAAGGATTGTTAAAAAACGCCTATGCTATTTCAAAAACCGGCCGTGGACGCGATGGTCGTCGGCCTTGGAAACCCCGGAAAAAAATATGAAAACACGCGCCACAATGCGGGCTTTCGCGCCCTTGACTATGTTGCCGCACAGTGGGGCATAAAAATAACAAAGTCAAAATTTGACGCGCTGGTCGGCACGGGCACGGCAAGCGGTCAAAGGGTGCTGCTGATGAAGCCGCAAACCTTTATGAACCTGTCGGGCGAAGCCGTGCGCAAGGCGGCGGATTTTTACAAGGTGCCGCCGCAGCGCATCATCGTGCTGTTTGATGATGTCTCGCTCGCGCCCGGTGCGCTGCGCATCCGCGCGCAGGGCAGCGCGGGCGGGCACAACGGCATCAAGAGCATCATCGGCAAAATCGGGCAGGAATTTCCGCGCGTCAAAATTGGCGTGGGCGAAAAGCCGCACCCCGAATACGACCTTGCAGACTTTGTGCTGGGCGCGCTGAGCGCCGCCGAGCAAAAGGCAACCGCGGCGCGATACGACGATATCTGCGGCGCGCTTGCACTTATGATGAAAGGGCAGCTTGACGCTGCGCAGAATCAATACAATGGATAACAAAAACATAGAGGTACGCAAGCGAAATTACGATTTTGCGCTGCTGATTTTAGCGGGCGTGATGACCGGCGGAACCCTGTGGTGTACGCTGCGCCCCAGCGCGTGGGCGTTCTTTTTTCTGCCGCTGCTGGGGGCTGTCGCCACGGCGCTTGTGTGGGTGCTCATCGCGCGCTTTGTCCTTTGCCGCGACCCGCGCCGGCTGCTTGCAAAATCGTTCAAAGCGCCGATCAAGTATGCGCTGATCATGCCCGTTTGGTTCGTGTGCACGCTTTTGCTCAGCGCCGTTCCCGGCGACACCTCCGCATGGGACGAGGAGCTGGCGGGCATCGCCGCTGCACTGGTGCTGATGCTGTGCGTGCCCGCGGCGCTGCTGTGCACGCTTATTTTTGGTGCGCTGAGCATTTACAAGGGCTATGCCCACTGGAAAACAGCGCCGCAGACGGAGACGCGCCTGTATCGGGAAGCGCCGTTTGCCGTTTCTGTTTTGCTGTTTGCCCTTGTGATGGGGCTGCTGATTTTTTCGCTGGCAAGCGGCCTGTTTTAAGCGCTGCCCGTCTGTCTGCGGGCGGGAAAATAAAAGTGGCTTTTGGAAGGATCACAAGGGCAATAAAGCAATGTGATTTTACATTGTAATTGCACTTGTGCATCGTCTGCGGCCGGCACATAGCATTGCCCCGCAAAATTGCCCCGCGCGGGGATGGATCGCGGCTTTGCAAGCCGGAAAAAGGATCAAGGTCTCGAAAAACTGCGCTATTCCTTGCGTCCTTGCGTGCAATTCCGGCAAAGAAGCTGGATTTGAAAATCCTTTTATTTTCTTAAAATTGCCGTAAAAACAAAAGATTACATTCTACGCCCTGCCGCATGCGCGTAGAACAATAGGATGGAATGCTTATGCTGTCTTCCTCCCTGCAAAGCACCCCGGAATATCAGCGCCTTTTGGCTGCCATACAGAGTAAATCTGCCGTGGCGGCGCTTTTTGGCATCCCTTTATCCGCGCGCGCGCAGCTTTTAACGCTGCTGTGCAAGCAGACAAACCGCCCCGCGCTCGTCCTTTGCGCGGGCGAGGCAGAGGCCACGCACTTTGCCGAGGACGCGCACGCGTTTGGCGCAAAAAGCGCGGTGTTCCCCGCGCGCGATTTTGTGCTGCGCAGCGTAGAAGGGCAAAACCACGAGTACGAATACCGCCGCCTTGCCGTTTTGGGCAACGCCGTGGGCGGGCGCGCCCATGTCCTCTGCGCGCCCGTGGAGGCCGTTTTGCAGTGCACCGTGCCGCGCGATGAATTTTGTGCCAACACGCTCACACTGAAAAAGGGCAGCAGCATCCCGCTGCCGGCGCTGATTGAAAAGCTGTTTGCCGCGGGCTATCAGCGGCGCGCGCAGGTGGAGGGGCCGGGTCAGTTCAGCGTGCGCGGCGGCATTGTGGATCTCTATGCGCCCGATATGGCAAAGCCGTGCCGGCTTGAATTTTGGGGCGACGTGATTGACTCCCTGCACACGTTTGATTCGGTCAGTCAGCGGCGCGAGAGCGAAGTGAAAAAAATTTATCTCTCCCCCGCGCGTGAAGTGCTGTTCGGCGAGCCTTGTGCCGCCGCCGCGCTGCTGCGCAAAGCGCTGGACGGGGGCAAAAACGCCGCAAAGCGCGAGGCACTTGAAAATGCAATGGCGCAGGATCTTGCGTTGCTGGACGCGGGCACAATGCCGGGTGCCATGGACAAATATCTGCATTTGCGCTATCCGAAGGGCGGCAGCGTGTTTGGCTACCTTGAAAACCCGATTGTCTTTTTAAACGAGCCAAGAGCCATCCGCGAGGCGGCCTCCGCGCTTGCCTTTCGCTTTGGCGAGGAGCAAAAGGCGCTGTACGAGGACGGCGTTTTGGCACCCGGCCTTGACGGGTTTTATACGGATATTCCGCAGCTTTTGCGCGAGACAGAGCAGCGCGGCGGCATTGTGTGCGAAAACTTTGCGCGCGCCATTCCCGATATCAAGCTCACGGATATTGTCAGCGCGCCCGCGCACAGCCTGCCCCCGTGGTCGGGCGAGGTGAGCGCGCTGCTGGAGGAAATCCGCCCGCTGGTGCATCAAAAATATGCCGTTGCGGTGATGACGGGCACACAGCGCGCGGCGCTTGCGCTTGCGCGGGATTTGCAGGCGGCGGACATTCCCGCGGCGGCCTATACGCGCGGGTACGAGCCGGAGGAAATCCCCGCCGGCAGCGTCGCCGTTTTGGAGGGACACCTCACGGCGGGCGCGGAATATCCGTTTGCAAGGCTTGCCGTGTTCACGGGCCGCCGTCACGCGGCGGAGGATAAAAAAAAGCCGCTCAAGGCAAAAAACAAAGGGCTGTCCGCGCTCTCGGACATCAAGCCCGGCGACTATGTGGTGCATCAAAACCACGGCATCGGCCTGTATGTGGGCATTCAGCGGCTCGACTTGCAGGGCGTTGTCAAGGACTATTTAAAAATCAGCTACGACAAGGGCGACACGCTGTACGTGCCCGTCACGCAGCTTGATGTGGTCAGCCGCTATACCGCGCCCGGCGACAGCGAAAAAATAAAGCTGGCAAAGCTGGGCGGCGACGCGTGGGTCAAAACAAAAAACCGCGTGCGCGCCGCCACGCAGGAGATGGCAAAAGAGCTGATCAGCCTGTACGCAAAGCGCGAGCGCGCACAGGGCAACCCCTTCCCGCCCGACAGCGAGTGGCAGCGCGACTTTGAGGCGCGCTTTGAATATGACGAGACAGCCGACCAGCTCACGAGCACCGAGGAGATCAAAAAGGATATGGAGCGCGCGCGCCCGATGGACAGGCTGCTGTGCGGCGATGTGGGCGTGGGCAAAACAGAGGTCGCGCTGCGCGCCGCGTTCAAGTGCGTCATGGGCGGCAAGCAGTGCGCCCTTTTGGTGCCCACCACCATTCTGGCGTGGCAGCACTACAATACGCTGGTCACGCGCATGGGCAGCTTTCCGGTAAAGCTTGGCCTGCTCTCGCGCTTTCGCACGGCGGGGCAGCAGCGCGAAACGCTGCGCGGCCTTGCAAACGGCACGGTGGACATCGTGGTGGGCACGCACCGGCTCATTCAAAAGGACGTAAAATTCCGCGATTTGGGGCTTGTCATCATCGACGAGGAGCAGCGCTTCGGTGTCAAGCACAAAGAGCGGCTGAAGGAGACGTTTCTCGGCGTGGATATGCTCACGCTGTCGGCAACGCCCATCCCGCGCACGCTGAACATGGCCATGTCCGGTCTGCGCGACATGAGCACCATCGAGCAGCCCCCGTTCGAGCGTCAGCCCATCGAAACCTACGTCATGGAATATGACGATATCGTCGTGGGCGAGGCGCTGAAAAAAGAGCTGGGGCGCGGGGGTCAAGTGTATTATCTGCACAACCGCATCGACACCATCGACGCGTGCGCGGCGCATGTGGCACAGCTTGTGCCGGGCGCGCGCATCGGCACGGCGCACGGGCGCATGGACGAGGCGCAATTGTCCGAGGTATGGCAAAAGCTGATGGACGGCGAAATTGATGTGCTGGTCTGCACCACCTTAATTGAGACGGGCGTGGACGTGCGCAACTGCAACACGCTGATTATTGAGGATGCCGACCGCATGGGACTGGCGCAGCTGTATCAAATTCGCGGGCGCGTCGGGCGCAGCGGGCGCAAGGCGTATGCATACTTTACGTTCCGCCGCGACAAGGTTCTCACCGATGTCGCCGCAAAGCGGCTGTCCGCCATCCGCGAATTTACATCGTTCGGCAGCGGCTTTCGTATCGCCATGCGCGATTTGCAAATTCGCGGCGCGGGCAATTTGCTGGGGCAAAGCCAGCACGGACATATGGAGGCGGTCGGCTATGACATGTATGTCAAGCTGTTAAATCAAGCCATCGCCGCCGAAAAGGGCGAGGCCGCCGCCACCGACAAAAGCGACTGCCTGATTGACGTGACCGTGGACGCATATATCCCCGAAAGCTATATCTCCGACGCGGCGGGGCGCATTGAGGCGTATAAGCGCATCGCCGGCATCCTCAGCCGCGAGGATGCGTCCGATGTGCGCGATGAATTGACCGACCGCTACGGCGCGCTGCCCAAAAGCGCGGAGGGGCTGATTGACATCAGCCTTGTGCGCGTGGTGGCCGCCGGCCTTGGCGTGTACGAAATTACACAAAAGGCGGACACGCTGATTTTATATTCCGACCGTCTTGCGCTTGCCACGGTAAAGCCGCTGCTGCGCGAGCTGGGCCGCAGGCTGCTTGTAAACGCCTCGGCAAAGCCGTATCTGTCCGTGCGCATTTTGCCGGGCGAAAAGCCGCTGGACGTGATGAACCTGGTGTTTGATAAAATGTCTTGTCAACTGCCGGAAAACACGCTATAATGTAATAAGTTATTACAAATATGTGACAGGCTCGCCGCGCGGGTCTGCTGGAGGTATCCTACGTTGAAAACTGCCAGTAAGCTTCTTTCTCTGGCGCTGTGCTGCGCCATGGCCTTCTCCTTCACCGGCTGCCGCTTTACTTCACCCGCAAATGTCATGCGCGTGGAGGACACCGACATTCCCGCCGGTTTGTACCTGCTGTATCAGCTGCAGGCGTACAGCAGCGCGGTCGATTTGCAGACAGATAAAACAACCGACGTGCTGAAGGATACGCTTGAGGGTAAAACGGGCGCAGAGTGGATTCACGCCGAGACAGTGCGCCTTGCGCGCCGCTATGTCTACATTGAAAAGCAGTTTGAAGCCGAGGGGCTTTCCCTGACGGCGGACGAGCAGTCGGCGGCACAGACGCAGGCCGCAAGCGGCTTTACCGCAAGCGCCGACACGTTCAGCGCAAACGGAATCGGTCAGACCAGCTACACGCAGTATTATATAAGCGAGACAAAATACGACAGGCTGTTTACCGCCTACAGCGATAAAAACGGCAAGGGCATTTCCGATGACACCGCCAAGGCGTACATGGATAAAACCTATGCGCACATTTCCACACTGATGCTGCCCGCAAGCGACACGGCGGGTGCCGCGCTGAGCGATGCGGACACCGCAAAGGTGCAGGCCGTGGCCGACAAGCTGGAAAAGACGCTGACTGCCGGCGGAAGCATGGAAAAGCTGGGCGAGGACGCGCTGAAAGAGGCATTTGCCATCTGCGGGCGAGAGTATACGGCGGACGCGCTGAGCCAGTATCAGCTCACAACCTTTGTCAGCGACAAGTCGAATTATTTCGACGCGGACACGACGGCAGCCATGCGCAGCGCCAAGGTGAACGGCGCAGGGCAGACAACCTACGGCGGCGCGCCGATGGTCTACCAAAAAACGGCAAACTATAAGGACAACGAGGACTTTGTGGCAAATTACCGCAGCTCCATCGTAAGCAATATCTGCCTTGAGCAGTTCAGCGCGCAGATTGAAGCAGAAAGCGCAAAGTACGCCGTCACCGAGAATGCCGGCGCGGTAAAAACCTATTCCCCGAAAAAAATTGTGCAGAAGTAATTTTCCGCAAAGCTGTGGACACGCGGGGCGCAGCGCGCCCGCTGCGACAGGTGCGCGACAGGGAATGGACAGCAATAAAATAAGAGGATCTTCGATCTTATTTTCTTTGCTGTAGGCGGTTTCATAAAAGGAATCGTACCGTTTTTATCAGGAAGAAAACCGCTATAAAACGTGGCCGCCGCAAAAAGCAGCGGCCTTGTTTTTGTTTTTTCCTCTCATTCGAGATTACACCAAAATAAAGGAGACAACAGCAGTATGCAACAAAACAGAACTGAGGAGCTAGGCACCGAAAAAGTCGGAAGCCTTTTGTTCCGCCTTGCAATGCCCGCCATCGCGGCGCAGATTATCAACCTGCTTTACAACCTTGTGGACCGTATGTACATCGGCCACATTCCAGAGGTGGGCAAGCTTGCGCTTACGGGCGTGGGCGTGTGCCTGCCGCTGATTATGATTATCTCGGCCTTTGCCGCCCTTGCGGGCATGGGTGCCGCACCGCGCGCGTCCATTTTTCTCGGACAGGGCAACAAGGAGAGCGCCGAAAAAACACTCGGCAACGCTTTTACGCTGCTGTTCGGCATCAGCCTTGTGCTGACGGCAGTGTTTTTTGTGTTCAGCCGTCCGCTGCTTTTGATGTTTGGCGCAAGCGAAAACACCGTTGACTACGGCGAAAGCTATATGCGCATCTACAGCCTTGGCACGCTGTTTGTGCAGATGACGCTCGGGCTGAACGCGTTTATCTCCGCGCAGGGCTTTGCCAAAACAAGCATGATGACCGTGCTCATCGGCGCGGTGTGCAATATTGTGCTCGACCCCATTTTTATCTTTGGGTTTGACATGGGCGTTGCGGGCGCGGCGTGGGCGACCATTATTTCGCAGGCCGTGTCCATGGTGTGGATTCTTCTGTTTTTGACGGGCAAAAAAGCAACGCTGCGCCTGCGCGCAAAGCATCTGCCGCTGAAGGCGGGCATTGTGCTGCCCGCTGTGGCGCTGGGTTTGTCACCGTTTATTATGCAGGCGACCGAAAGTCTGCTTGCCGTGTGCTTTAACGCGTCGCTGCTGAAATACGGCGGGGATATCGCCGTGGGTGCCATGACAATTTTGACAAGCGTGATGCAGTTTTCCATGCTGCCGCTGCAAGGTCTGTCACAGGGCGCGCAGCCCATTTTAAGCTACAACTACGGCGCGGGCAACGCACAGCGCGTGCGCGACACCTTTAAGCTGCTTTTAATTTCGTGCCTTGCCTACTCCACGGCGCTGTGGGCACTGGCACAGCTTTTCCCGCAGATGTTTGTGCTCATTTTCAACAACGACCCGGAGCTTTTGGTCTTTGCCTCGCACGCGCTGCGCGTGTATATGGCGGTGTCGCTTGTGTTTGGCGCACAGATTGCCTGCCAGCAGACATTCATTGCGCTGGGCAATGCAAAAAGCAGCCTGTTTCTTGCGCTGCTGCGCAAAATTTTCCTGCTCATTCCGCTCATTTACATTCTGCCGCTGTTTTTCAGCGCGGCAAATAAAACAACCGCCGTGTTTTTGGCAGAGCCGGTGGCGGATTTGCTGGCGGTGGGAACGACCGTTGTTTTGTTCACCATCCAGTTTAAAAAGTCCATGAAGCTGCTGTCGCAAAGCGCGGCAAAGGACAGCGCCGATGTAAAGGGCAGCATATAGTTTGTAAAACCAGATTAAATGTTTTTATTTACATGTTGTAATATTACTTAGTATGATATATACTATAGGAAACGAAATGACAGGGAGATAAAAACGATGGAAAACACAATGCACGGTGCTGCGCCGCTGCGCGAGACGCGGTTTCACGCGGATAAGGGCAACGACCCGACAAAGTTTTACACAAAGGGCGAGGAAATTATGAGCGCCGTGACGCACGGCATCGGCAGTCTTTGCGGCGTTGTGGGCACCACGGTGCTCGTCACGCTGGCGGCGCTGCGCGCGGGGACGGGTGCGGTGGTCATCAGCCTTATTTACGGGATGTCGCTTATTTTGCTGTACACCATGAGCACGCTGTACCATGCGCTGCCGCAGACGGGCGCAAAAAAGACGCTGCGCGTATTTGACCACACCACCATTTTTCTCTTGATTGCGGGCAGCTATACGCCGCTTGCGCTTGTGCCGCTGCGCGGCACGTGGAAGGGCTATGTGCTGTGCGGCGCGGTCTGGGCGCTGGCGCTGCTTGGCATCGTGCTGAACTGCATCAGCATCAAGCGCTTTGCCGCGTTCTCTATGATTTTGTATGTGGCCATGGGCTGGGCCGTGGTGTTCGCGCTGGGTGACATCATGCACGCTCTGCCCGCGCCCGCGTTTTGGCTTTTGCTTGCGGGCGGGCTGTGCTATACGGGCGGCATCGCGTTTTACGGCTGCAACCGTGTGCGCTATCTGCACGGGGTGTGGCATCTGTGCGTGCTGGCGGGCAGCGTGCTGCATTATATTTGCATCGCGTGCTATGTCATGCCCATGCTGTACGTGCGCTGAGCGGCTCTGCGTGTAGAAATCCGGCAAAACAACCCTCTTGCATTTCTGCGCCGTGCGTGTTATAGTAAATTCAACAATTGAAGATCGGTTTGTTTCCTGAGATGAGAGAGCGAAACAAATGCACATCAGGCGGGCACACAGCTCTGCCAAACTGTGTGTTTGTGTCGCTCTTTTTTTTAAGAAAAAAGCCGACACAACAGCCCCGTCAAGGCGCAGAGGCTGTACACGAGGAGGAAGCTTATGTATGAGGTAGCAATCATCGGCTGCGGTGTCATCGGCGCGGCCACAGCCTATGCGCTGGCGCGGTACGACGTGTCAGCCGTCGTGCTGGAGGCGGAAAACGACGTGGCGGACGGCACCACCAAGGCCAACAGCGCTATTCTGCACGCGGGGTACGACCCAGAGCCGGGCACGCAGATGGCAGAGCTGAATGTGCGCGGCAGCGCGCAGGCAAAGGAAATCTGTGCGGCGCTGGACGTGCCGTACCGCCAGTGCGGTTCGCTTGTGCTGGCGTTTACAGACGCGGAAATTCCTCATCTTAAAAAGCTGTACGAAAACGGCGTTGCAAACGGCGTGCCGGACTTGCAGCTTTTGTCGGGCGATGAGGCGCGCGCCATGGAGCCGCAGCTCAGTGCGGGGGTAAAGGCTGCGCTCTGCGCGCCCAGCGCCGCCATTGTCAGCCCGTGGGAGTATGCGCTTGCCATGGCGGAGACAGCCGTGAAAAACGGCGTGGAGCTGCGCCTTGACAGCGCGGTGCAGAGCATTTCGCAAAATGCGGACGGCAGCTATACGCTGCAAACGGCAACGGGCGCGGTGCAGGCAAAGCGCGTTGTCAATGCGGCGGGCGTGTTTGCCGACAAGGTGCACGACATGGCGGCGGCGCACGCATTCACCATAGAGCCAAGCCGCGGTGAATATTACCTGCTGGATAAAAGCGAGGGCGCGTGCGTGTCGCACGTTGTGTTCCAGTGCCCGACGGCGGTGGGCAAGGGGGTGCTGGTTGCGCCCACGGTGCACGGCAATTTGATTGTCGGCCCGAATGCAGAGCCTGTGTGCGGCGATGACACCGCAACCACGGCGCAGGGGCTTGCGATTGTGGCACAGGCGGCCCAAAAGAGTGTGCCGACGCTTGCGCTGCGCGCCTCCATCCGCAACTTTGCGGGCGTGCGCGCGGCGGCTGACCGCGAGGATTTTATCATCGAGTTTGGCGCGCCGCATTTTCTTGATCTCGCGGGCATCAAGTCGCCGGGGCTTTCGGCGGCGGCGGCCATCGGGGAGACAGCGGTGCAAATGCTGGCAGAGGACGGCCTTGCGCTGCCCAAAAGGTCTCAGTTTGAAAACACGCGCCGCCGTGTGCACTTTAAGGAGCTGACCGCGGCGCAAAAGACTGCGCTTGTCAAGGAGCAGCCCGCCTACGGGCGCGTTGTGTGCCGGTGCGAAACCATCACCGAGGGCGAAATTCTGGACGCGATTCACAGCCCGATTCCGCCCTGCTCGCTCGACGGGGTAAAGCGCCGCGCGGGCGCGGGGATGGGGCGCTGTCAGGGCGGGTTCTGCGGGCCGCGCGTGCTGGAGCTGCTGGCGCGTGAGCTGCACCGCGACCCCATGGAAATTGTGCAGGACAAGGCGGGCACGGTTCTGCTGACAGGCCGCACAAAGCAGGCGCGCCGGCCGCAGGCTGACGCACCGCGCGCACAGAGCACGGGCGGCAAACAGGGAAAAGGGGGCAACGCAGGATGACAAACGAAACAACAAAGCAGAGGGAAAACGCGCAGCCGAGCGCCGCACAGCCGGTCGAGCAGCCGGTCGAGCAGCCGTATGCGCTTGTCGTCATCGGCGGCGGCCCCGCAGGGCTTGCGGCGGCGCTGTCCGCATGGGAAAAGGGCTTAAAGCGCATCTTGATTTTAGAGCGCGATACAGAGCTTGGCGGCATTTTAAACCAGTGCATCCACAACGGCTTTGGCCTGCATCACTTTAAAGAGGAGCTGACCGGCCCCGAATACGCCGGACGCTTTGTTAAAATGCTCGCGGACACGGGTGTGGAAATCAGCCTTGACACGATGGTGCTCGACATAGCCGACAGCGGCGATGCGGCGCACACAAAGCACATCCATGCCGTGAGCAAGGCGCGCGGCTACCGCGTCATTGCGGCGCAAAGCGTTGTGCTGTGCATGGGCTGCCGCGAGCGCACGCGCGGTGCCATCGCCATCCCCGGCACGCGTCCGGCGGGCGTGTTTACGGCGGGCACGGCGCAGCGCTATGTCAATATGGAGGGCTATATGGTCGGGCGGCGCGTGCTTATTCTCGGAAGCGGCGACATCGGCCTGATTATGGCGCGCCGCATGACGCTGGAGGGCGCAACGGTGCTTGCCTGCGTGGAGGTCATGCCGTATTCCGGCGGTCTGACGCGCAATATTGTGCAGTGCCTGCACGATTATGACATTCCGCTGTACCTCTCGCATACCATTACCAAGATCGAGGGCGAAACGCGTGTCTCGCGCGTTACCGTGGCAGAGGTGGATGCGCAGCGAAATCCCGTCCCCGGCACGGAGATGGTGTTTGACTGTGATACCATTCTGCTCTCGGTCGGGCTGATTCCCGAAAACGAGCTGACGCGTGAGGCGTGCATCGAGATGGATGCCCGCACAAACGGCGCTGTCGTGTACGAGAATATGGAGACGAGCATGCCGGGCGTTTTTGCGTGCGGCAACGTGGTGCATGTGCATGATTTGGTCGATTTTGTCACGGCGGAAAGCCAGCTTGCGGGCGCGTCCGCCGCCAGCTATGTGCAAAGCGCCGCCGACACCGCCGCCGCCTGCGGCGCTTACAGCGCGGACGCAAAAAATGCGTGCACGCTGATAAAAGCCGATGCCGCAAAGAGCGCCGCCGCCGAAAACGGTGTCTTGCAGCTTGCGTGCGGCGAGGGGGTCGGCTATACGGTGCCGCAGCGCGTGCGGTGCGCAAACATCGAAAAAAGCGTGAATATTTTCTTCCGCGTGCGGCGCATTTACGGTGATTCCGCCATCGTGCTGCGCAGCGGCGAGACGGTGCTTGCGCGTTTTAAGCGCGAGCATATGGCACCCGGCGAGATGGAGCATATCATTCTGCCCAAGATCATTTTAGACAGGGCGAAGGCGGACGTGCCGCTGTGTGTGTCCGTCGAGGATGCAGCGCCGTCCGCCGCGGCGCAGAAGGGGGTGTGACTGACATGACAGAGCTGATTTGTATTGTGTGTCCGAAGGGCTGCCACTTGCACGTGGACGAGCAAAACGGTTATACTGTAACAGGCAACGCGTGTGCGCGCGGTGCGGAATACGGCCATGTGGAGCTGACCGCCCCCACGCGCGTCATCACCTCCACCGTGGCGGTGACGGGCGGTGCGCACCCGCGCTGCAGCGTAAAAACAAACAAACCCATCCCGAAGCATCTTATTTTTGACGCGATGCAAACGCTGGACGGCCTTGTACTGAGGGCACCCGTCGCGCTGGGTCAAGTTGTGGTAAAAAATGTGTGCGGCACAGACGCAAGCTTTGTGACGACACGTTCGGAGGAATAGAAAGGGGCAATGGAACATGTCAAAATACATCATGGCCTTGGATCAGGGCACAACCAGCTCGCGCGCTATCCTTTTTGACAACGAGCAGAATATTGTGGAGCTGGCGCAGCGCGAATTTCCGCAAATTTATCCCCAGCAGGGCTGGGTGGAGCACGACCCCATGGAAATCTGGTCCTCGCAGTATGCGGTGATGATGGAGGTTGTCGCAAAAAGCGGCGTGAACGCGCGCGATATTGCCGCCATCGGCATCACCAATCAGCGCGAGACAACCATTTTGTGGGATCGCGACACGGGTCGTCCCATCTATAACGCCATCGTGTGGCAGTGCCGCCGCACCGCGCCCATCGTGGACGACCTTGTGCAGCAGGGGCTTGAAAAGCATATCCGCGAGACGACGGGGCTTGTGCCGGACGCATATTTTTCCGGCACGAAAATCAAGTGGATTCTCGACCATGTGGACGGCGCGCGGGCGCGCGCTGCGCGGGGCGAAATTTTGTTCGGCACCGTGGACACGTGGCTTTTGTGGAAGCTGACGGACGGCAAGGTGCACATCACCGACCGCACCAACGCCAGCCGCACCATGCTGTACGATATTCATAAGCTTGACTGGGATGACACGCTGTTAAAGGCGCTGGACATTCCGCGCGCAATGCTGCCGGAGGTGCATGATTCCAGCGAGGTGTACGGCACCGCTTCCATCGGCGGCGTGGATGTGCCCGTCGCGGGCATTGCGGGCGACCAGCAGGCCGCGCTGTTCGGGCAGTGCTGCTTTGACGCGGGCGAGGCAAAAAATACTTACGGCACAGGCTGCTTTCTGCTGATGAACACAGGCACAAAGGCCTGTCGCAGCGAAAACGGTCTGCTGACCACCATCGCCGCGTCCGCGGGCGGCAAGGTGCAGTACGCGCTGGAGGGCAGCGTGTTTGTGGGCGGCGCGGTCATCCAGTGGATTCGCGACGAGATGCGCTTTATCAACGAGAGCCGCGACGCGGAATACTATGCGCAAAAGGTAGAGGACACCGGCGGCGTGTACATTGTGCCCGCGTTCACGGGGCTTGGCGCGCCGTATTGGGATATGTACGCGCGCGGCGCGATTGTGGGCATTACGCGCGGCACCACGCGCGAGCATCTGATTCGCGCGGCGCAGGAGTCCATCGCGTACCAAAGCGCGGATCTTGTGCACGCGATGGAAAAGGACACGGGCATTACCATCCGCGAGATGAAGGTGGACGGCGGAGCCAGCCGCGACCGCTTTTTGATGCAGTTTCAGGCGGATATTCTTGACAAGGCCGTGCGCCGTCCGATGATCCGCGAGACGACGGGGCTGGGCGCGGCGTATCTTGCGGGGCTTGCCACGGGTGTGTGGACGGGTCTTGACGATTTGCGCGCACTGTGGACGCACGATGTGCAGTTTGAGCCGAACATGGATGCCGCAAGGCGCGAGACGCTGCTCAAGGGCTGGCACAAGGCGGTGGGGCGCAGCATGGACTGGGCGGAGCACTGAAAAAGGCGCA
>JAVXUG010000041.1:0-20641 GCA_036642215.1 Ruthenibacterium sp. | reverse complement strand
GCGTTGTCGTTCTTGCCGGACGTTAGCCCGGCTGCGTCCTCCGCCTGATTGCAGATCATACAATCTAAACCGGAACTGCTGTAGGAAAACTGCTATCAAAGCAAAATGCAATAACATGCATAGTAATTTTTTAAAAAAGAGCAAAAAAATAGATAAAACTACAGGATAGACGGTTTCGAGACGGTAAAGCGACGCTTTGCAGACGATGTATCTGCTATACTATAAATGTCGAAATGACAGATAAATGCAGCGCTGCGGATAAAGCCCTTTTGTACGAGTCAATCAAAGCGCTTGCGTCATGCGTTTGACGAAATTCTACAAGGAGGTATCCCATGAAAAAAACAACACGGTGTTCTCTTGTAAAAAAAGCGGGTGCACGGCTGCTTTGTGTTGCGCTGCTGCTTGGGATGCTTCCCGCTTATACCGGCACGGTCAGCGCCGCCGAAACGGAAATCAGCAATGCGTATACAGCGCCGAAGCTGGTTTTAACAAGGGCGCAGGTCGATTATGATTTAAAGCAGGACATCACCTTCGATGCTGTGCGCTACACCTTGTCCGTTACGGATACAGGCGGGTTTGACAGCAACGTGGTGGGCGATTATACGGTAAGCTATGTGCTTACACCGGTTGCAGCGGCATCAGAGGCGGGCACCTCCTTTGCGCCATCGAGCGCCGCGCTGCCGGGAGAAGTGCCAAAAGTTCCGGCGGCACCGGCGGAAAGCACCATCGCCTTTTCCCGCGTGGTCAGTGTTGTGGAAAATAAAAATATCTGCATTACCTTTATGGCGGATCCCGCAGGCTGCAACGGAAAAGCGGTTGTGTTTGCGGATGGAAGCGCTAAGCTGACGGTGCAAATTCCCGCGGGCGGCAGCATTGCGGCAAATCAACTGCCCATTTTGAAAACGGCTGATTCCGGCGAAGCGGTCGCCGTGACCGGCTGGCTTCATGCTGCCAGCGGGATGACCTATACGGCGGAGCAATTAGCAGCATCTGCCTTGAAACAGGACGAGAGCTTTACCGCGCGCACCCAGCAGCCTCAGCCGCAGCCGCCGCAACAGCCGCAGCAGCCGCCGCAGCCGCCGCAGCCGCCGGCAGGTCAGGGTCTGTGCACCTGCGGCGCAGGCGATTTGGCCGAAAACCATGCGGCAAGCTGTGCGTTGCTGCAACAGCCCGCAAACGTGGCGACCTATGCGGAAAAAGCGGGCGGCACGCCCGCGCCGAGAAACGCCCGCATGATGCGCTCCGCAAGCGGCATTACGGTGCCGAAGGGCATGTTTTATCTTGCCCCCAATCCGGCACAGGACAATAGACCCGGCACCTATGCGTGGTATGATACGTTTGGCGCTGCCGTAAGCGCCATGAACAGCAACACTACGGACTATCGCCTTATTCTCTGCAAAGCGCAGCAGACGCTTACCGCAGAGGACACGGGCAAGGGAAAAGCGCTTTATCAGCTCGGCGGTGCAGACATCAATAGCGATGCGGATGACAAAGCCAAAAGTCTTGTGATCAGCGCAAGCTGGACAGATCCCGCAGGCGCGGACACCCTGTGGAATCGCAACCCCGCAACGTGGAGCACGGCAACGCGTCTTGGCTTGCAGGGCGCGCCGGACGATGCAGGTCTTATCACAATTTCCACAGGAACAAGAACCGTGAACCGCACGGAGAATGTAACGGTTCCGGGTGAAATTGCACTGGGCGTGCCCACCACGTTTCGCAATATCAGGTTTGCAACAGGCGCCATGATTAACGCCTATAGCAACACGGTTGTTATGGGAGAGGGCATTGAAAACGCGCCGGGTACCTATTTTGATTTATTCGGCAAAACGGGCAACCAAAGCGACACCGCGTTTTATCAAGGCGGCACCCTGTTAGAGGTTTTTTCCGGCACCTATCATCAGGTTTGCGGTGGCTATTATAATGCACAGCAGCAATCGGTAGAGAACCCTCGCTATGTAACCGGCAATAAATTTGTCAAGCTGTACGGCGGAAATTTCGTAGCCGAAAACACCCCCGCAATAGCGGCAGCCGCAAACAATGACGTTCGGCATCGCAACTATGTGGTTGCGGATTCGCTGGACGATCTTGTTGATGGAGGCGGGGCGGGAAAGGTGGCCTATTCAACCGTGGGCACCGTATCTATGCTGGTGCAACCGATGGAGGGGCTTCTTTTTGTGGCACCGCCCGCTATTTTGCTGGGCATTTATTCGTGCTCTCTTTATCCGAACGGCAAAGATACCATTACCCTTGATACCACCTATTATAAGCAGCCCATTGACATGAGCCAAACAGACATTGCCGCTGCGCCCGACGGACATCTGCCGGCAGGCGTTAGCGGTAGTTCCTATGCAATTGAAAAGCTTGATGCAAATCACACCAGCGTTGAAATGACAATCAATGCGCCGCAAACAAAGATAAAGTCTATCTGGGCGCGCTGCATGGACGAAACCAATCTTACAACTTATCCCGCTACCATTTACATCAACGATATCGGCGCAGTCACAGAATACGTAAGCGGCTCTAACCGTCAGCCGTCCGTTACGCTAGACGATGGAGTACATAAAAAGGATTATTCCCTCGACGATGCCACAACGCTCCACATCAATAAAACGGTTCAGTTTAACGGTGTGCGCTGGTTTTCCACCGTCAATATTGCACCGGGTGTTGATCTGTTTACCAATAACTTTGAAATGGTGCGCAGCAACCTTGATGCGGCTACTTCCCCGGAGATGCAAACAGAGATAAACGACGATAAATATATCAACAGCGGCTTTCCTGCGTTGAAGCTGGGCTACAAAAGCTCGTTAAACGTGCTAAAGGGCGGGTCAAACTGCACGCTGGGCACCGTTACCTGCCTTGAAGAAAATACAACGACCCATCAGGTGGAATCCACCTTGGCGCTGACCTGCGATGACGATGCGCAGTGGGCGGCTCAATGCGCAATGCTTTTCGGCAGAATCACACCACCCGCCGGTGGTGCCGCCGGAAATTTACACATCGGCATCACCCCCGGCTCCGCGCCCTTGGCGGCAGGAATGCCCTACGGCGCGCTTTATGTAGGCCGCAACACAACCGCCCCCGATGCGTTTTATACGGGTAAAATCCCCGCCGGCGCAATCACGGCGGACAGCGGCAGCTTTATAAAAAAGACAACGGACGGGAATATGCGCCTTGCACTTACCTTGACAACCCCAGAGCCGATTTCGCTGTCGTCGCCATCGACTGCGCCGGTTAAGTGCGTGGATTTTAATGCGGTGGTGACTGCAATGACGGCGGCAAAGAAACCGGGCGAAGTGTTTAAAATTACGATTCTCAAGCCCTATCAATTGACTGTGGAAGACTATAATCAGTTGAAGCTTGTGAATCAAAGTCACTGTGCAGGCATGATTTTTACCGGTTGGAAAGAAGATTTCGGGTTTACGCTTGCCGGAGACGGCTTTCAAAATGAAGCGGAAACTGCTGAGGATTTGGCAGAGCGTATCGGCACGGCGGATGCCGGAAAAAACACGCCGTATAAAAATGTGGCACCGCCGTCTGCAAACAGCCTTACGTTGCTGGATGCCTATGATATCAATCCCGCGGTGTCCATTACGTTCCGCAATCTCAGTCTGCGCAGCACGGGTGCGGGGACAAGACCCATTGCATATTGGACAACGGCAGGCGGCTCTTTGCAAATTGGGCCGGGACTTGAGCAGGATACGGCCACCTATATGAATGTGTACGGCGGAAAATTGCAGGGCTTTACCGCAAATGACAACTATACCACCTCGCTTACTATTTTTAACGGCCGATATTCTGCCGTTTTGTCGGACGTAATGGTCGGTGATCAGGCGCAAAGCAATCGTGGTGCCTCCCGGCTTTCCATCTATGGCGGCATCTTTGGCGCAGGCCCCGATGACATCGACATCATCGGTACCACCATGGCATCGGGTGCCGGCACCACCGGCACCAAGGAGCATGGCGGCGGCACAGGCCGGACAAGCACGATCAATCTGTTCCTGTCGAAGGACTATAGCTTCCATCTGGGCGGCAGCCCTGTGATAGCGGATGCATACGGCACGGCTGTAAACCGCGGCAGCAGCAAAATCACCATTGAGAACAAGGATGCAACCCTGTTCGAGCATTTTCCCGTGGTGGCTGCACTGCACACAACCTATACGGGAGCCGACCTGCTTGCCGGAGGTTCTACCATTGATCTAACGGCAAAAAACTGCACCTTTGGCACAGTGACACCGGGCAACGCCAATGCAAGCGGTGCGCTGGTTTCCGGCGGCTCCGGCGCTTTGGCGCTGAACGTGTATGCGGCGGCGAGCTTTGAAAAAATTTACGGCTGGGGCGTGCCCGCACACTCTGTCGGAACAAATCCCCGCGGGTGCGAAATTAGCTTCCAAGACGGCTGCAATACAGCCGTGGCAGCAGCACTTTCCAACTGGAACACCCTGACGCTGCTGCAGGGCACGCAAATGCCCACCAAGGTTCAGTATCATGGCGCAGCCGATACTTTTTATGCCGCAAATACCGCGGGGCCTGCGGTCGGGCAGCTTTTGCTGCATGACAATACGGAGCTGCTGCTTAAAAACCCCCAAAACAATTATGGCATCGGCACTTTAAACGGCGTTGATGACGATAAAAATGTGAATAGCAACAACAACGGCACGCTGCTGGTAAACGGACAGCCCAATGCACACGGACTGACTGTTCGCGGGGCGTTTTTGGGCGATCCGATTCACTTGGGTCTTGCGCCCGAGGTGCTGCCGCAGCCCAATGCAAAGCTGCTGAAGTTAAATGCGCCGGGCGAAGCGCTCAAGGCAGATTACCAAAAGCACACCTCCATAGCCTCGTGCGTTGTGAAGGACAACACCGATACGCCTTTGGCAAATCAAGGCTACGTGTTCATAACCCCGAAGGGGCGCGTGCGCGTGTATCCCGCGCCGCAAAATGGGGCGCCGGGTGCAAACCCCATGCGCTATACGGACTATATCACGCTGTACGATGCGCTGACGGATATGGAAAAATATACCGCGCCAACGGGCGAAAAATTCACCGTGAACTTTATTGCCGATTACACCATTGGCCGTCACGATGTCCTAGGTGAGCTGTCTGAAAATATCAGTGATAACGATGATATTGCAAAGCTGAGGGATTTTGCGGGCATCCAATCGGGCGCGGGCGAAATCAAGGCAATTGCGTTTTCCAGCATCCATCAAAAAAATCCGGAGCTGCTGACCGAGGCCGACATGAACGGTCTTTTCACGGTTAATGTGCAGCGCGGAAAGCTATATCTTCCGGAAAAAATTCCGTCGCTGCAAAACGCAGACCCAAGCATTCACGACGGGATTGTCTTTGAAAGCTTTCAGTTTGGCGCTGATTGCACGCTGATTGCGGCAAATAGCTGCGTGACCACAATGGGCGCGTTTGGCGCGGCCGAAAACGGTGTGGGCAGCGTGCGCATGACAACGCCCTCAGCCATGGCGCTGTGCGGCGGCGGTGCAGACAGCAGCGCCCCGATGGCAAGCGCGCGGCTTGTCGTCAATAACGGCTCGTATGGCACGATTCTGGCAGGCTCGCAAAGCAGCGGTGCGCCCGTTACAGGAAACGCCACGCTTGATCTGAACGGCGGCACAGGCATTGATGTTAGCGGCACCGACACAAACGGCATTGCCACCGTGAACTTTAACAGTGTCTTTATGCTGCGTACAATCACAAAATTTGACGAGGTAAATGTCAATAAAAATATTACGGTGACAGGCGATTTTTCCTGCCGTGCGGCTGCAGCTTCTCCGCAGTACGCCGGGAATCTGACGCTTGCGGATGCCGCAACCCTAGAGCTGCAAAACGAAGCGACAAGCGCAGCATTCGGTGTGGGAAATCTGACCGCAGGCACAGGCGCAACGCTTCTGATTCCCAAGGCAGCGGGTGCAAATACATCCTCAAATCCCTTACAGGTGGCGGGAGAATACAAAAGAACAAGCACCGGCACAGGTGCGCTGATTACAGACGTAAAGCAAAAAGAAAGGCGTGCGCCGGGCGATGATTTAATTCTTTTTACAGCCTTCAGCCCCGCGAAAAGTAATTTTATCAGCAGCGACACGGATGCTGCTACGCTGCTCCTTATTGAAAATAGCGGCAGAAACCCTTTCACCATTGAGTACGGTCTGCCCAGCAAACCCGACACCCGCCTTGTGTGGGTAGGCGTGGAAAAAGCCGAAACAGGCGCGGCGCTTGAAAAGACACTGTACTTTGACAGCATGAATTATGATGCAAAGGCACCGGAGCATGACGGCACCGGTGCAGTGACAAAGCTGTTTGTGCTGACAAAGGCACAGCTTGACACGTTTTTAGCGGCAGCGGAGCAGTCGTCCCTTGTGGGCATGGCGGACGGAAACTATACGGCAAGAATCGACAGGTTTGACAGCACAAAGCAAAACGCCGCACATGACGGCACAGGCGACGGCTTTCACACACATTATTACGGGCATACGACGCTTTCCATCAATCCGGCGCTTTCCTATTACGTGCTGAGCTACACCGCGGAAAACAGAAAAGAAGCGTGGTTCTATACCAAGCTGGATGTAAATGCGCCGGAAACTGTAAGCACAGCGCCAACGGCAACCTGTCTTGCAAACGGCAATAGAGAATTTACGCTTGCCCTTGCGGAAAAGCAGGGAGAAAGTGGTCTGTACCGTGCCGCGTGGAGCAAAGCGCGGCGGCTGACCGGCGCTTCCGGTGACACGGTTGCCGCGCCGGATTACGCTGCAAAATATCCGGCGGACACCTTTGTCCCTATGCCGCACAGCGGCGCTTGGACGGCGGGAGGCACCTATGACAGCGGGCTGCAAAATATTGTAACGTCTTTGTCCGAAAGCGCGGCAGATTACAAGGTGACGGTGACGCTGGAACAGGCAATCGACATGCCGACACTTTATGTATACGCGCAGGATGCGCTGGGCAATACCAGAGAAATTGCCGTTACACCGGATTGGAAGCTGACAACGGACGGGGTTCCGGTCATGAAGCAAATAAGCGTGCGACATGCGGCGGCGCTGCCCACAATTGCCGCTCCGGGTGTGGAAAAAACAGTGGCGTTTGCGTTTTCGGCTCAACCGGCAGCGGGAAGCATTGACATCGGCGGCACAGAGGTGCAGAGCGCTTTTATCACCAAGGATGCAAGCTGGACGAGTGCTTCTGCCGAAAAAATCTATGCAGTGGCGTTGACTAAGCCGGCCGGCGCAAAGCCGGGGGAAAAGACAGGCGTTTCAGCAGCCGCGCCGTTTGCAGACGCGGAGCAATGGTATGCCTACGCGACAACCAATGGAGGAAAAACCGTTAAAATTGCGCTTGACACACAGGCACCAACCTATTGCGCCAAAGGTGTGACAGGCGGAACCATCAGCCAAAAGAATGAAACGCCGGAGCATGTGCCGGCATCCGGCACAAACGCCACTACCGATATTACGGTGACGCTGCGCTTAGAGGACCCCGTCAGAACACCGGTCACGGGCACAGTGTACACACCATCCGGACTAAGCAAAGCCGGCTGGAGCGCAACACAGCTGACTGCGGCGCAGCAGACGGAAATATGCAGCAGCGGCTTTGATTCTGCCGCAGGAAAAAGATGGCTGACCGCGTTTGCCGACGGCATCGATTCGGCGGAAATTAAGTTGACGGCAAGGCCGAACAGCGAAAAAATTTATCTGTATACCGCCGATCAGCTTGGCAACATGGGGGAGACGGAAATTGCGCTGATACCGACCTATCATGTATCGGTACCCACATGGATTGGCCTTGTGGCGGTGCGCGGAAAAACCGACAGGCTCATCGTCCCCGCCGACGGCTGCTATATCATCAACAACAGTACCATGGCGGTAGAGGCGAAAATTACAAGCTTTGCCGCCAAGGGCGGTGCAGGCAATCAGCTTACGCTTGTGACGGCGCTCTCGACAAGCCCGGTACAGAATGGACAAATGCGGCTGATGCTGAAGGCAAAAGATTCCGCGCTCCCCTTTGGAGAAACCGCGGCGGCGAGCATTACGAATACAACCCCGCTTACGCTTGGCACAATTCCGGGGTGCGGCAACGCTTTGACACAGCACGGCGCAGGTTTTACTTTTACGGCAAACTATAATCCTGACATTCCGCTGCGGCTGAGCGGGTGGGACTTGTTTACAATGTCCTACCAATTCACGCCCAAGCCATAGCACAGAGCAGCTTTCCTCGGCACGGATGCTTTTTACGGGTTGTGAAACGGCTCTCTCTCCCCTTGCGGGGCGATTCTATGTGCCGGTCATAGGCGATGCACAGCAGCAATGTGAAAGCACATGGCTGTAAAACCGGATGCACTCCCGCTTTAAGCGGGGCAGGGGAAAGGGGCGGAGGTGTCAATGGAAAACGAGCCACGGCAAACCACGGCGGTGCTTGCCGCGTATCACAAGCGAAACTATATCACGCGGCAAATTCTGCTGCTTTCGGCGGCGCTGATCCTAGCCGCAGTTATCGTGCTGTTGATGCTGTTTGGACCAAAAGCTGTTTTTCAGGACCCGAACGCCGCGCCGACTGTTTCGGGACAGCGCAGCGAGGAGGAAATTGCAAGGCAGTTGAAGGCACAGGTGGATGCGGGCATGTTTAGCTGCGAAATCAATCCCGCACCTGTCTTTGCAAATGCACAAAGCGAGGGGCTTTTAGCAATTCGCAACGGTTCGTCAAACGCGCAGGATATGCGTGTCAGCATTACGCTGGACAGCACGGGCGAAACGGTGTATACCGGCGGCGTGCTGCACCCCGGCGAGCAAAAAATGGAGGATAGGCTTGCAAGTCCGCTTGCCTTGGGAAGCTATCCTGCCACGGCACTGGTAGAAATATTGATGCCTGCCACAGGGGAAGTGACGGCAAGCCTGCAAATGGCACTGACCCTTACCATACAGGCATAAGGCGGTGTCCCGCGCATAAGCAAGATATTACATCAATAAAGCACTGTAATTTAAGTGAAAAAATGATATAAAAAGGAGTATCACCATGAAAAAAGCATTGACCTTAGCTCTTGCACTGGTGCTTATGGTTTGCCTGTCGGCTCCGGCGTTTGCTGCGGGAACGCCTCCAACGCCCACGGACAAACACCAAACAACCGTAGGCATCCAGGTCTATGACTATGACCCGGCGAAGATTGCGGATTCTGTCAGCTTTACCGTGCCGCTGTATATTACCTTGGCGGTTACAAAGGACACTGCGCAAACTCCGGCCGGCAGTAAAATTATTGTTCCGGGAACCGGTCAATACAAAATTACCAATACCACACCATCAGGCGGCAGCGATATCGCGGTCAGTCAGTTGGTTGTCACAGCAGAAACCGGTGCCGCATGGACGTTGGTGCCCGCGGCTCCGGCAGACAATCAGCTGACAATGTCCCTTGGCACAGGTGGCAACCTGTTAGCGCTTACGCCCGGCACGATTACAACCGGCGGCTTTATTACAGCACCTCCCGCAAAGCCTTCGGCTGCTGCCAAAATTGCACCCCAAGGCAATTTGATGCTTGACATTGCGGCAACCATTCAAACCAATAAAGTTTATACAAAAGCTGCGGCAGCCCCACAGTTCACACTGAAATATACCCTGCAGCCCTTGGATTCCGGCGGCAATTTTGTAAATGCTGCCAATATCACAGCGTATGTCGGTGATAACAAAGCCGCCGCAGGCTACCCGTAATGCACCTTGATGCCTTGCGCTTCAAGCTGTGAAAAAGCGGGATTGAAGCAATATTTTCTCGAAGCCGGCACCTCGTGCGCCGGCTTCGGCATAAGGTCAGCAAACAAAACCGGCTTACTGCCCTTATGCCGAAGCCGCAGTACAGTAAACGGAGGCAGATAGAACGTGAGCGCAAAATTATCGCAGCAAGAGCGGGATAAGCTGGAAGCAGAGCTTGTGAATTACCGCCGGACAATGCGGCAGGAACCGCCGGAGCGCCAAGCGGGGCACTCTGCGCAGAAAGCCGCGCGCTTGTCACAAGAGCACCGGTCAACCACGCGCGGTGATATCCCAAAAGCACCTTGCTCCGCAGTAAAAACACAGCTTAGGCGCACACGCCGGGGCAAAGCCCGAAGACTGCTTGCACTGATCCTGCTTGTGCTGCTGCTGCTTTGTCTTGGCGGCTTCTGCGCGTGGCGCTACGATAAAAAGCATGACCCGCACGCCATGGATATGGAGGCGTTTGCGGGTGCGCTGCCCGGAAAAACAGAGACCGAAATTAAGGCGGATTTAAACAAAATCATACAGGATGGAGAATTTAACGTTGCCATGAGCAGCATTGTTTCCATCGACGGAAATAAGGGCAAGGTGAACATCGAGAACATAGCCGCCAATCACTATTGGATGCAGGTGGATCTTGTCTATACCGACCCCGCAACAAAAAAGCGAACCGTGATCTATCAATCCGGCGCAATTAAGCCGGGTTACAGCATCGGCGAGGCGACCATGGACGCGACGCTTCCCCATACAGGTGACGGCGCAATGACCGCCTATGATGCGGTGGCGACGTTTCATGCGCTTGACCCGGAAACAAAGCGAGAAATGGGAGCAACACAAATCAATATTGTACTGGCGTATCAAAACAAAACATCGGAGGGTGAATAAATGTTGAAGCCGATGGATGCGCTGTCGTCGAGTGAAAAATATCAAAACAGGCACACCCTGCGCCGCAGAAAATTGCGCCGCAGGGTATGGTATGCGGCTGCGGCAACGGCTGTAATGATCCTCATTCTTCTGCTCTGTCTGCGCGGCTGCCAAAAAAGCGGGACGGGCGCACTGCAAAGGGATGCGGCGGCAAAAGCCGGCATCATGCCCGGCATGTCGGACACTGAAATTGCTGACCGCTTAAACCGCATTGTAAAAGATTCTGAAGTGAATGTGACCATGAACGCGCAACCTGTTTTAAAGGACGGAACCTTAAACGTTGCCATCGAAAACATACCGGCAAACAGGTTTGCGTTTCGCGTTAAGGTCGTGATGGACAAAAGCCAAAAAGAGCTGTTTGAAACCGACATCATTGATCCCGGCTATTATATCGAAAGCGTAAAAATAAGCGAAAAGCTTGCGCCGGGCACCTATGATGCAACGGCAAGCTTTACCTGTTATGACCCTGAAAGCTTACAAATAGCAGGCAATACGGGGCTTAAAATTGTGGTGCTGGTTCCCGGAAATACAACACAGCCGTAAAGGGAGAGGTGACCTATGAAACGTGCTTTGGCGCTTGTTTTGGCGCTTTGTCTGTGTGTGGCTTTTTCGCAGTTGACCTTTGCCGCCGCAGTGCAGGACAACAGCGAGACGGGCGACCACACCGTTGTGCGCCTTTGGATTACAGACGGCAAAAATCTGCCGGACACCAACAACAATAATCCGCTGCTTTTGGTGCGTGTTGTCGACGAAACAGGAGCACTGATTCCGAACGCAACTGTTACGCTGCATTTGGTAAAGCCTGTGCTGTCGGGTGAAATTGTAATAAAAAGCGAGCAAAACGGCAGCACCGCGCCAACGCAGGGCAGTCCGGCAAAGGCGGTGGAATACAGGGTGTTCGGTCCGGATAATCCGGAAATTCAGTATTTGCTACGCGCCAATGCCTCCGGGTACCGCGAAAGCGTGACGCAACCGTTTGAAATTACGTTCAGCGTGAGCGGAACCATCGAAATAAAGCTGCAAAAGCGTGACGCGGCGGCGGATTGCTCCATTGCCTATGCGGTGCGCAGCGGCGATAAGGCAGACGTGGCGTTTACGAGCACAGATGTAAAAAAAGGCGAGGCGGTCGGCAGCAAAAATGTGCCGCAGGTAACGGTTCCGCAGACCCCGCCGGACAAATGGCGGTTTGACGGATATTATATCAACGAAAAAAAATATACGGCTGAGGAATTGGCGGGGCTGATCGTGTCAGCAGATACGGTGGTGGAAATCCGCACGATTCTGGACAATGACGACAACGGTGTGGATGACAGAAGCAAGGATGAAATTGCAGCGGTGAAATACACTGTCCGCAGCGGCGACAAGGGCGTTCTTGCGTTTACGGAAAAGAACGTCAAAAAGGGCGCGGTGCTCGGCACAGCCAATGTGCCGAATGTCATGGGGCTGCCTGCGGGGTGGACGCTGGAGGGCTATTATGTAGAGCAAACCGTGGGCAGCGCGGAAATATTGGCGAAAACGGTTATTGCGCGCGATACGTTTGCGGAAGTGCGCACAATGCCGGATCAAAATCAAAATGGCATTGACGACCGAATAGAAAACAAAACGGCCGCAAATTTGCAGACGGACGATGGAAAAACATTGCACAGGGCGGGCGCCAAGGTGCCAAAAACCGGTGCGGAGGACGGGTACGCGGGCTATATTCTAGGGCTTAGCATCAGCCTGCTTTTGCTGGTGCTGGTTTTAGCGGCTATCGTTTATCGTATGCATCAAGAAAAAAAGAAAAAGCGATAGGGGAAAGCAAGAACATAAAAAGCCAAGATACGAACGGTGGCTGCAAAGCCGCGGTTCGTATCTTGCTACAAGGGGGATCTTATGAGTGCGCGGCGCAAACAAAAAAAAATCGGGATGCGGGGGCTGTGGGCGTTGCTGCTTGTGCTGTCCGGGGTTGCACTGTATTGCGGAGCACGCATTTTAATGCTGCAATGGCAGGAAAAGCAGAACAAAACAGTGTATGAGCAGTTGCGGATTGAGGCGTTTTCGTCCGGGCAAAAGGCGGCGCAGGCACAAGACCAAGCGGGGTACGTGCCGCCCGTTCCGTTTGCCGCGCTGCAGCAAATCAACCGCGACACGGTCGCATGGCTCCGCTGCGAGGGAACGCCGGTCAGCTATCCTGTTGTACAGTGCAGCGATAACGAATACTATTTAAAGCATGACATCCATAAGGAGTGGTCAACGGCAGGCTGCATTTTTTTGGATTGCGGCAATCAATCGGATTTTTCAGACAAACAATCTATTGTGTTCGGACATAATTTTTACAGAAACGATTTGATGTTTACAAGCCTTTTGCGCTATAAAAAACAGGATTATTATGACGCGTTTCCGGAGATGACACTCAACACCCCCACCGCAGAATATACGGTGCAGCTTTTCAGCGGCTACGAAATTGCAGCAGATCAGTATGATTTAAAAGCAAATTATGCTGCGCCGCAGGAATATGAACAGTTTTTGCGTGAGGCACAAGAAAAGTCTGATTTTATCAGCAAAGTAACGCCGGCTGCAACAGATAGAGTTTTTACGATGTGTACCTGTTCCGAAAGCGGTGAGGATGAACGATATCTGCTGCACGGAGTGCTGAAGCTGACCGCGGGAGAGGAATGACAAAATTGAAAAGACAACGCAGATCCGCTGCGCCAAGCAGAAAGCGGACGGGCGCACAAAAACGCACCTGGTGTATTGTGGCGGGGCTGAGCGTGCTAATCTGCTGCAATATTGCGGTATTATCGGTGCTTTTGCAAAGACAAAGCAATTTTGTGCAGCAAGGGCTGCTTTCTGTGAGCACTGCGCAGTTGTCTGCTGTGCAGCAACAGGAGCAGGCACAAAAAGTAGCGGAGGATATGCAGCTTCTTTCGGTGAATACAGGCCCGCATTTTGTTTTGCCTGACGGGGAGGGTGATGTGCGCATTGAGGTGGCGGCAGGCTGCCATTATGCCTATCGTGCGACGTATTTACTTGCTGCGACGCAGGAACAAATTTTGGAAACAGGGCTGATCAATCCCGGTGAATATGTGCTGAAAAAATCGCTGGATGCTGCGCTGGAAGCGGGAAAATATGACGTGCTGGCGCTGTTTACTGCATATGACCTTCAAACACGGCAGCCGGTTGGCAGGGCGGCGCAGGCAATCACCGTTTCCGTTGATGCGGCGGCGCAATGAAATTAAGGCACGGGTAAAACAGGAGGCTATTCGGCATGGGAAAGAAAAAAGAGCTTTTCGCCACCGCAGTGCGCGGCTTTGACAAAGAGGAGGTTTTGCTGTATCTGAACGAGCTGATTGAATTGCACGCTGCGGAAAAGGCAAAGCTGGAAACAGCGTTAAAAATGGCAATGCGAAAGTTAGATGCAGCAAGATTGGCACAATCGTCCAAAGAAAATTTGACAGCGCAGCCAATACTTCAGCTGAACACAGAGAAGGAAAATCTGCAAAATAAGCTGCAACAGCTGAAAGCGAGCGAGGCGGAGCAGGCTAGGACATTGCAGGCCTGTCAAAAAGAAATTGCACGTCTGCGCGAAGAAAATGCACGGGCGGCCCAGACGATAGCCGACAGACAGCCCGGCGATGCCGAGGAAGAACACAGAGCAGCGCAGCAGGTGCAGAAAATGCTGGAGAGCGCGCAGCAGGAATGCAATTGTATCATAAACGAAGCACAGGAACAGGCATCCGTGCTGATGCTGCATGCACAGACGCAATCAAAAGTGCTTGCGGAGCGTGAAAGCATCCTTCAATTTCGCGAAAGTCAGTTGCAGGCAAGGATGGAACCAATGAATTTGCAGGGGGAAGCAATGGCGCTTACTGCGATCGAGGAGCAGGAGGAGACACTAAATTCACTGGCAATCAGAAAAAGACGGTTGGAGGCAGAGATGCAGCAGCTGCTTTATAAAATCAGCTTGTGCAAGACGTTTTTACAGCAAACCGACCATGCTGTCAGAGAATTATACGATCAGTGGGGAACCGATTCACAGTGGCCTGTCGATGCTACTCCTTGATTTGCTTGAAAGGCAGACCGCTGTTACGCTGCATTGGGTTTTATAGAGCCGATTTCCTATTTTAAAACAGAAAAAAGCTGCGTCGCAGAATATTGCGGCGCAGCTTTTATCTTGTTGCGAAAAAGAAGAAAATACAGCGTGAAAATAAAACCAAAGGGCAGCAAGGGGGGAAGCCCCGAAACACAAGGGCAGTGGGCGCGGCGGCAGGCACGAGGATGCATCACTCCGGCGCTTTCATGCTCTCGACCATGCTGATATGGCGCAGCTTGCGCTTCATCACAAGATTGACAATCAGCGAGAAGAACATCGTCAGCAAGAATGAAAAGACAAAGCTTATGCCTTTTATCGTGCGGCCGAACATGACCGCGTCTACCTCTACATTGTGGATGACAAAGGCGTGCAGAAAAATGCCCAGCACCAGACCAACCAGTCCGCCAATCAGCGACAGCACAGCCGATTCGCGGTAGACGTAAGCCGAGACCTCCTTGTCAAAAAAGCCCAATACCTTGATGGTGGCAATTTCTTTTTCACGCTCGGTAATATTGATGTTGGTCAGATTATACAGCACAACAAACGCCAGCAGCGCGGCGCACACGATGAGCACCACGACAATCGTGTCAATTTTTGCCATCATATTGGTAAAGCTGTCCTTGATGTCCGATATAAACGAAAGGTTCGCAACATCGTCGCTTTCAAGCAGCTTTTCGCTGAGAGCATCGCGGGCGCTCTGCGCGGCCTTGACACTGTTTGCGGGGGCCATGCGCGCGAATATCGTGGTAAATTCCGGCGTGCTGCCATATTGCTGTGCGTATAAATCAGATGACATATACACATAGTTTTCCACGTAATTTTCAGCTACACCCGTGATGGTAAAGGTGCCGACAAGATCATCGGCGTTTTTCAGCTCAATGGAATCACCGATGCCGTAGCCGGTGCGCTCGGACATTTTTTCGGTGATGACAATGCCTTTTTCGGGTTCAAACGGCACGGACTTGCCGGAGATGCGCTGGCGCAGCGTGACAAAATCGCCCAGGCGCTCGCTTTCCTGCGGCACCAATAAATAGGTCGTGAAGGAGTCGCCGCGATAGGAATTGATGCTTTTTTCTTGATGCACGGGCATGGAATCTGCAACAAGAGAGGTATCCGCAAGTGCGCTGCGCAGTGTCTCGCTGTCCAGCCCCTGTGCATTTTTTGTTGTGACTGCCACATCGTAGGTGAAGATGTCGCCAAACTGCTTGTTCACAATATCGCTGATGGAATCGTGCAGGCCAAAGCCCGTGACAAGCAATGCCGTGCAGCCCGCAATGCCGATGACCGTCATGAAAAAGCGCTTTTTGTACAAAAGTAAATTACGCGCCGTAACCTTGTGCGTAAATTTCATGCGTTTCCAAAGCGGTGTAATGTACTCCAGAAAAATGCGCTTGCCGGCTTTGGGCGCGCGCGGGCGCATCAATTGCGCGGGCGCTTCGTGCAGCGTTGCCCAGCACGCGTTCAGCGTGGCAAGCAGCGTGCAGAAAATGGCTGCGCCGCTGGCAATCAGAGCATAAGGCCAGTTGAACTGACAGTATAATTTAGGCAAATTATACATCATGCTGTAGGCGTTCCAGATAATGGTGGGGAATAGGTTAAACCCAACCAAAAGACCAAAAATACTGCCGAAAACGCTCGCTGCCATCGCGTAAAACACATATTTTGCCATGATGGAGTGCTTTTGATAGCCAAGCGCCTTCATGGTGCCGATTTGCAGACGCTCCTCCTCCACCATGCGGGTCATGGTGGTAAGCGCCACCAGTGCCGCCACAAGGAAGAAAAACAGCGGAAATATCTTGGCGATGGCCTCCACCTTTTGCGCGTTGGATTGGAAGGACGAGAAGCTGACGTTGCCCTCGCGCCCCATGACGTACCATTCGGGCGTTTCAAGGTCGGCGATTTCCTGCTCCGCGTCGGCAATTTTTTGCGCCGCATCGGCAAGCTTTGTGTCGGCCTCACTTTTGGCATCGGCGTATTTCTGTTCGCCCTCGGCAAGATCGCCGCGTGAGGTGTTCAGCTTGTTTAAGCCCTTGGTGTACTCGCTGCGACCCTCGGCAAGGGTTTTGGCGGCATCGTTCAGTTGAACCGATGCATCCGCAAGCCCGTTTTCCAGTGCAGTGCGGCCCGACGCAAGCTGCGTCTCGCCGTCCGCAAGCTTTGCCGTGCCCGCATCAAGCTGCGCCTTGGCGGCAGTCAGCTGCGCGGCGGCGGCCTCCAGCTGAACTTTCGTGGCATCAAGAAGGGGCTTATTTTGGGCAATGAGCGCAATTGTGCTGTCCAGCTGCGGGCGCAGCGCCGCCAGCGTCTCGCAGGTTTTGTATTGAATCAGCGCGCCCGAGGCTGTGAGAAAGTCCGTGCGCGCGGTGGCGATGGCGGCATCCGCCTGTGCAAGAAACACGGCGGGGTCATCGCCGCCGACAGTGACCGCGGCGGCAAACGCCGCTTTTGCACCGTCGCGCTGTGCGATCAGGGGCGCGGCATCGGCGGGCTTTTCGGCAATCCATTTTGCCTCGTCCGTGTAACCGGCCTGTGTCATTGCGCCGTCAAACGCAAGGCATGCGCCAAGATAAGCGCTTTGTTCTGTCGCATAGGCAGGATAAGTGGCGGCGGCGGTACCGCTCGCGGTTTGATAGGCGGTCGAAGCGGTGACGACGGTGCCTTGCAAACTCGCCTCGGTAATGCCCGCCGCCTGATAGCTCGCCATGGCCTGCTCGGCCTGCTCTATCAGTGGCTGATACTGCGCGACAAACGCTTCGCCCTGCGCAAGCTGCGCCGCGCCCGCGTCGTACTGTGCCTTGCCCGCGTCATATTTTGCTTTGCCGTCATTGTAGGCGGCCTGACCGCTTGCAAGCTCGCTGCGGCCGGCGGCTAGGTCGCGCTCTGCCTGTGCCAGTGTGGCATAGCCGTCCGCGCTCTGCTTTGTCAGCTCCGCGCGTCCGTCGTCGTACTTTTTTTGTCCGTCGTCAAGCTGCTGCTTTGCGTCCTTTAATTCCGTCTGCCCGTCCGCGAGCTTTTTGCGCCCGTCCGCAAGCTCTGCGGCGGCATCGGACAGCTTTTGCTGCGCCTCGTCCTTGGCATCGTTATATTCCTTTTTGGCATCGCCAAGGGTCTCGTTTGCGTCTGATTTTATCTGCGCAAGGCGCGCGTCACACCGCGCGCCGCTGATTTCCTCAATGCGCTTGACGGCCTCGTCCATCGTATCGCTGTATTCGTCCGACAGCGAGTTCATCGCGCGCGCGCCCTGCATGGAAAGAAAAATATTGGTATAAATGCCGTCCGTGTCAAAGCTCGATTCCGGCGTGTACAAAATCAAAGCGACAGAACCGTTGCCCACGCTGGCGGGTTCGCGCTCGACGGAAAAATAATAGCTGCTGCTGACAAAGCCCACAACCGTAAAGCTGCGCACGGCAAAGGTGTCCTCTGGCTCTTTGTTGTCGTCGGTGATGGTCAGCGTGTCGCCAATGCGAACGGCGTTTCCGGCATATTCAAGCCCGCGCTCCACAACGCACTCGTTTGATGCAGCGGGCAATCGCCCCTCCAGCAGCTCGACACGGTTTAAGTAATTTGCGGCGTTTGGGTCGTTTGCGCCGGGGGGCAAGCTGTGAATGCGCGTGACCAGCACGTCACCGGTGCTCTCGATCTGCACCAGCATGTCAGCATAATAGCTGGGCATTACCTCGTCCACACCGTCTACGGCGCGCAGCGCTTTCACGTCATCGCTTGTCAGCCCCATGCTGCTTAAAATGCGCACGTCGTAAAATTTGCTGTCGTCAAAATAGACATCGCCGGAGTAGCGCATATCCGGCGTGGTGGCCAGCAGCCCCGCCAGAAAGCCTACGCCCAGCGCGACAATGGCAAAAATAGCGCCAAAGCGGCTGATGGTTTGGCGTATGGTGCGCCATATGTTTTTGCTATAGCTCTTTTTCATCATGTGCCAAAAGCACCTTTCTTCTGTCGTTGCCGGATGCGGGGGATCTGTGTCAAGGCGCAACAAAATAAAATGCGCGCAGCAGCGCGCTGAAACGCGTAAAATTCGGGATGGAGCGGTGCGGGAGATCGGCCCCGCTAAAAGCGTGACCCGGTTTCAGCTTTTGCGGCGCAGATAGAGCAGCGTCACGTATGACAGCTTATCTTGAACGCTTGAAAAGCTGCGAGCAACCCCCCTCGCGGGGCGATTGTATGCGCAGGATAGCCTTTTGACAAATGCGATAAAATGTTGCTGCGGTCAGATTACCACTCTATTTGGTCTATGGGCGCGGGGTGCGGATTGATGGACATGCCGGCTACACGCCCGCTTTTTATCTTGATGACGCGATCCGCCATGGCGGTCAGAGCGCTGTTGTGCGTGATGACAATCACCGTGCGCCCCGTGCGGCGGCAGGTGTCCTGCAAAAGCTGCAAAACCTGCTTGCCCGTAACGTAATCAAGCGCGCCGGTCGGCTCGTCGCACAGCAGAATCTTTGGGTTCTTGGCAAGCGCGCGCGCAATGGACACGCGCTGCTGCTCACCGCCGGAGAGCTGTGCGGGAAAGTTATCCATGCGCTCGCCCAGACCGACCATCTTCAGCATTTTGTCCGCGGGCAGCGGTTCCTTACAAATTTCGCTGGCAAGCTCTACGTTTTCAAGGGCGGTCAGATTCTGCACAAGATTGTAAAACTGAAACACAAAGCCAACGTCATAGCGGCGGTATTCTGTCAGCTGTCGCGCATTATAATCGCTTACGCAGTTGCCGTCCAGCATAATTTTACCCTCGTCGCAGGTGTCCATGCCGCCCAGCATGTTCAGCACCGTGGTTTTGCCCGCCCCGCTGGGGCCGACAATAACGCAAAATTCGCCCTGCTGAATGTCAAAGCTGACATGGTCACTGGCGGCAATGCGCAAATCACCCATCTGATAATATTTGCAAACGTTCTCGAAATGAACAAAGCTTTCCATAAATCCTCTTTCCGGTCGCCCGCCAAAAATGAACATATTGTGCGTTATCGAACGCCGTGTTGATTATTTTGCTTGGTTCCATTATAATGAAATCCGTAGGGATACGCAAGCGACAAAGGTGCTGGAAATGTACAAAAACAGACATTTTGAATATTTTATGTCGATTATCTTTGTAAACAAATTTTGAATAGAACAGGGGGATGCTGACATGGTGGGAAAACCGGACAGGCGGGTGCGCAAGACGCGTGCAATTTTGCGCGCGGGGCTGGAGCAGCTGATGCGGGAAAAAAGCCTGCAGGACATTACCGTGAAGGAGCTTTGCACGCTGTGCGATTTAAACCGCGGCACCTTTTATGCCCATTACCGCGATGTTTATGATTTGCTGACCGCCATTGAGGAGGAGCTGCAAGCGGAGTTTGAAGCCGTGCTGGAGCCGCTTGCAGTGGCGGAAAGCTTTGGAGAGGCACGCCAAAGCACGGCGATGGCAAAGCTGTTTCGCTTTATGGATGAAAACGCGGGCATGTGCCGCATTCTGCTGTGTGACAACGGGGATATGGCGTTTGTGCAGCGGATTAAGGATATTGTGCGTGTGCGCTTTTTTGATACATGGCGCGAGCTGTTTTCAGATGGGATGCGTGCGGCATCGGAATATACGTATGCGTTTATGGTGTCGGGCTGCATCGGCATTTTGCAGCAGTGGTTAGAGCATGACAGACCGATTTCGCCCGAACAAATTGCGCTGCTGGTTGAAAATTTGCTGACAAAGGGCATGGAAGCGTTTTTTTGCGGAAATTTAAAGTCCGGCCTCGATCAAGGGACTTGAAAAGGCTTGCTTTTGCAGCCTGCATTGCGGATGGGCTGCGCGCATTGACCTTAATAAAAAGATCCCCGCAAAGGCGGAGAAGCTTTTCAAGCTCATTCTTATAGCAGCTCCCCCTCGCGGGGCAATTCTATGCGCCGGCGATAGACGAT